>NZ_JBIUCY010000003.1:0-289079 GCF_044540725.1 Edwardsiella sp. A.80236 | reverse complement strand
GATGGTGCGTCCGAGTAGACTCGAACTACCGACCCCCACCATGTCAAGGTGGTGCTCTAACCAACTGAGCTACGGACGCATCCGGTGTCGTCGTGGCTGACGACGGGGACGAATATTAGCGGCACATCGCCGGACTGGCAAGGGGGAATTATCACTTTTTCCCAGAAATTCACGCGATTGCTGGCAGAGTGTGCAGCCTTATGAAAAAAGCGGCAGCCTGGGCCACCGCTTCCGTCATCGCATCCCGATTTAGTGGGCGGCGCGCTGCAAGATCCAGCTCTTTGGCTGGCGTTGCAGCCAGCGAATTCGTAGCGCCATCATGATCGCCGCCGACGTCAGGCCGATGATGAAGCCAATCCAGAAGCCACTGGGCCCCATGGCTGGCCCGATCAGATCGGTCAAGGCCAAGAGGTAGCCGATCGGCAACCCTAACAGCCAATAGGCGATAAAGGTGATGAAGAAGATCGAGCGGGTATCCTTATAGCCACGCAGCACGCCACTGCCGATCACCTGTACCGAGTCGGAGATTTGGTAGAGCGCCGCCAGCAACATCAGGTGGGTGGCCATGGCGAGCACCGCGGCATCGTCGTTGTACAGCAGGGCGATGGGTTCGCGTAGCACGATGGTGAAGATCGCGGTACAGCACGCCATCGCCATGCCGACAGCGATGGCGGTGCGGGCGGAGATCCGGGCATCGTCCGTCGACCCCTGCCCGAGGCGATAGCCGACCCGGATCGTGGCGGCCACCCCCAGCGACATCGGCAGCACAAACATCAACGAACTGAAGTTGAGCGCGATCTGATGGCCGGCGACCGCGACGATACCCAGTGGCGACACCAGCAGGGCGACCACGGCGAAGAGGGTGACCTCGAAGAACAGTGCCAGGGCGATCGGCATACCGATGGCGATCAGCCGGCGCAGCGTCGCCCAGTCCGCAGGCTCGAACCGCCGTACCTGGCGTACATCTTTCAGTGAAGGGGCGCGGGTAACATAGCTGCGCATCAGCAGATACATGATCCAGTAGACGCTGGCGGTCGCCACGCCGCAACCGACGCCACCCAAGGCGGGGGCGCCGAACTTACCGTAGATGAAGATGTAGTTGATCGGAATATTGACTAACAAGCCGATAAAGCCGATGACCATCCCCGGCTTGGTCTTCGACAACCCCTCACACAATCCGCGCAATACCTGAAAGCAGAGATAACCCGGCGCCCCCCACATAATGGCATGCAGATAGCCGATGGCTTTCTCGGCCAGCAGCGGATCGATATTATCCATCATGTCGATGATATACCCGGCGTTATACAGCACGACGATGATCAGCACGGAGAGGCCGGCGACGAGCCAGAATCCCTGCGTCACCTGATGCGGAATGTTGGCACGCTTGCCGGCTCCGTTCAGTTGTGCGATGACGGGGGTCAGCGCCAGCAATAAGCCGTGACCGAACAGAATGGTGGGCAGCCAAATCGAGGTCCCTACCGCCACCGCCGCCATATCGGTGGCACTGACGCTACCGGCCATGACGGTATCGACAACCCCCATCGCCGTTTGGGCAATCTGAGCGATGATGACGGGGATAGCCAGGGCCAATAAACTACGCGCTTCGCGCCAATACTTCTGCACGGATACACCTTTGTGATTGTTGTCAGACGAAAGAGGGATGCACCTATCCCCACGGCACACCGTGAATGAAGCCACATAGAGGGGGGACGAACGCACTATTCTACCGACTTGCCCGCTAGATGGAAACTGATTGCGATGGAATGTTACTGCTGAGCCGCATATGGCGGGCTTTTACGGCGTAATGCTTTGGTTTGCGAATAATTTAGGGCACACTCATCAGCATTAATCCTAGACGGAATAGCGAATAGAGGAAGGCATTATGTTTACCGGAATTGTTCAGGGCACCGGCTCGGTGTTGGCGATCGATGAAAAACCCAATTTTCGTACCCATGTGGTACAGCTGCCGCCGGAGATGTTGGCCGGATTAGCGTTGGGCGCATCGGTGGCGAATAACGGCGTCTGCCTGACCGTCACCGGGATCGAGGGCGACCGTATCAGTTTCGACCTGATGAAGGAGACGCTACGCGTCACCAACCTGGGCGGATTGCAGGTGGGCGATCGCGTCAACCTGGAGCGGGCGGCCAAGTTTAACGATGAAATCGGTGGCCATCTGATGTCTGGCCATGTGATGGGCATGGCGGAGATCGTCAAGATCCTCAGTTCTGAGCACAACCGCCAGATCTGGTTCCGCGTCAACGACAGCGAGATGATGAAGTATGTGCTGCATAAGGGCTTCATCGGTATCGATGGCATCAGCCTGACGCTCGGCGAGGTGAGCAAGAATCGCTTCTGCGTTCATCTGATCCCAGAGACGTTGCAACGTACCACGTTGGGCGCCAAGCGCCTGGGTGACTGGGTGAATATCGAGATCGATCCGCAGACTCAGGCGGTGGTTGATACCGTCGAGCGTGTGTTAGCCAGTCGCGCCATCGCGGAGGGTGGACCGGCGGCGTAACCCTCTCCTCAGCGCGCCTGGGCGATGCCTGGGGTGCGCAGCAGGCTGACGGCGGCGGCGGCGAGGGCACAGGCCGCGCCCAGGAGTAGGGCGCCGTGTGTGCCGTGATCGTCACCTAACCAGTTAAACATCAGGGCGACCAAGGCGGCCCCCAACGTTTGGCCGAATAGCCGCGCGGTGCCCAGCATGCCGCTGGCACCGCCGCTACGTTGACGCGGCGCCGAGGCGATCATGGTGTGGTTATTGGGCGATTGGAATAGGCCGAAGCCGGCACCGCAGAGCGCCATGCGCCAGATGAGCGCGACATCATCCGGCTGCGTCGGCAGCCAGGCCAGGGACAAGAGGCCGACACCGGTCAGCGCCATACCCAGGCTGCCGAGTACGCCGGCGTTGACGCGCTCGACCAGGCGGCCAGCGATTGGCGCAACGATCATGGTCGCCAGCGGCCAAGGGGTGAGGAGCAGTCCGGTCGCAACCTCACCGTAGCCGAGGGTGCGTTGCAGGAAGAAGGGCAGCGAAACCAGGGCCAGCATCTGGGCGCAGAACGAACAGATGGAGGTGGCGATGGACAGGGCGAACACCGGGATGCGCATCAGATCGATCGGCAGCAATGGCTGTGGCTGTTGGCGCTCACGTCGGATCAGTAGCGTCGCGCAGATCAGCAATGCGACGCCCTCCAGCCAGAGTACGCTAGGTGATTGGCGTTGCGCTACGCCGCTGATCAGCGACAGCAGTAAACCGAACGTCAACGCGTTGAGCAATGCACTCAGACGATCGAAAGGCGCATGAGTGGGGGTCGCGGGATTGGCCGGTAGGCTGCCTCGCCCGATCAGATAGGCCAGTAGGCCAAAGGGGATGTTGATGGCGAATAGCCACGGCCAGTCACCCAATGACAGCACGGCGGCGGCGATGGTCGGGCCGGCGGCGGAGGAGACTGCGACCACGAGGGCGTTGAGCCCCATGCCCCGTCCCAGTTGGCTTGCCGGGTAGATCAGGCGGATCAGCGCGGTGTTGACGCTCATCAAGGCCGCGGCGGCGAAGCCTTGTAACACCCGCGATAGGGTCAGGGTCAGCAACGAGTCGGAGAGGGCGCAGGTCAGCGAGGTGAGACTGAACAGCAGACAGCCCGCGAGGAAGATACGTCGGTAACCGATGCGTTCCCCGATCGCCGCCAGCGACAGCAGCGAGATGGTCACCGCCAGTTGATAGGCATTGACGATCCAGATGGCATCGGCCGGGCTGGCGCGTAGATCATGGGCGATACTCGGCAAGGCCACGTTAGCGATGGCGCCGTCGAGTACGGCGATGGCGATGCCTAAGGCGATGGCCAGCATGGCGCCATAGCGCTGGCGTAAGGGCGGACCATCGAGGCTGTGGGGGGGACTGATCGCCACCATGACTCCTTATCAACACGCGTAACGTATTAGCATGCGTGATTAGTTGTGACCGTTATCACTTTGCACGTAAATCAGCGTGCTGGCAATCATCTTATCTTGCCGTAGCGCCTGCATTGTCGGTGGGTTGATGGCTGTCATTCCCCTCCTGTTCCGACTATAATGAAACACAGGTTCGTTTTTTTTGATAAGGTTGAGCTGACCCTATGACACTAGAAATCGATAAACAGCCCGATGCCGTTTCCTCTGTCCTGAAAGTCTTTGGCATTCTGCAAGCGTTGAGTGAAGAGCGGGAGATCGGTATCACCGAGCTCTCGCAGCGGGTGTTGATGTCCAAGAGTACCGTCTACCGCTTCTTGCAGACCATGAAGTCGCTGGGTTATGTGGCCCAGGATAGCGAGACGGAGAAGTATACCCTGACCTTGAAGCTGTTCGAGCTCGGCGCCCATGCGCTGCAAAATGTTGACCTGATCCGTCTGGCGGATGTGGAAATGCGTGAGCTATCGCGTTTGACGCGCGAGACCATTCATCTGGGGGCGCTGGATGAGGATGGTATCGTTTATATCCATAAGATCGACTCGATGTACAACCTGCGCATGTACTCCCGTATCGGGCGCCGCAATCCGCTGCACAGTACCGCCATCGGCAAGGTCTTACTGGCCTGGCGCGACGCGGCGGAAGTCGATGAGATTTGCCAGCAGATCGTCTTTACGCGCAGTACCACACACACTATCGGCAGTGTGGCCGAGCTGAAGCAGGCGCTGGCACAGGTGCATGCCCAGGGCTACGGTGAGGATAATGAAGAGCAGGAAGAGGGATTGCGTTGCATCGCCGTGCCGGTCTTTGATCGTTTTGGCGTCGTGGTGGCCGGACTGAGCATCTCTTTCCCGACCTTACGTTTTTCCGAGGAGGCCAAGCAGGAGTATGTGGCCATGTTGCACCGGGCGGCGCGCCGCATTTCCGAGCAGATGGGCTGCCACAGTTATCCGTTCTGATCCGCAGTGAGTCTTGATGCAGACGGGGGCCGAGTGGCCCCCGTTGTCGTTGCGTGTAGCGCTAAGCGGGTTAGTGTTGCAGTTCGGCGTCTTGGTCGGCGTCGAATACCTGGCGATCGGTCTGGCGCAGCAGCTGGCTGGTGACCGCACCGGCAGTCATTGCGCCGTTCACATTGAGGGCGGTCCGCCCCATGTCGATCAACGGTTCCACAGAGATCAGGAGCGCGACCAGGGTAACCGGGAGTCCCATTGCCGGTAGCACGATCAGCGCGGCGAAGGTGGCGCCGCCGCCGACGCCGGCAACCCCGGCCGAGCTGACGGTCACCACGCCGACCAGGGTCGCGATCCAGATCGGATCGAAGGGGTTGATGCCGACGGTCGGCGCGACCATGACCGCCAGCATCGCCGGGTAGAGGCCGGCACAACCGTTCTGACCGATGGTGGCGCCGAAGGAGGCGGAGAAGCTGGCGATCGACTCGGGGATGCCGATGCGGCGCGTCTGCGCCTCGACATTCAGCGGAATGCTGGCGGCGCTGGAGCGACTGGTGAAGGCGAAGGTCAGCACCGGCCACACCTTGCGGAAGAAGCGCAGCGGATTGATGCCGACCAGCGACAGGATCAGGGCATGCACCACGAACATGATCGCCAGGCCGAGGTAGGAGGCGACGACGAACCCGCCCAACTTAATAATGTCGTGAATATTCGAGCTGGCGACCACCTTGGTCATCAGCGCGAACACCCCGTAAGGCGTTAACTTCATCACCTGGCGTACTAACTTCATCACCAACGCCTGCAGAGTATCGATACCCTGCAGCACACGAGGTCCACGTTCGCCATCATCTTTCAGTAACTGCAACGCCGCGCTGCCGAGGATGGCGGCGAAGATCACCACGCTGATGATCGACGTCGGGCTGGCGCCGGTTAATTCGGCGAACGGATTCTTCGGAATGAAGGAGAGGATGAGCTGCGGCACGCTGAGATCGGCGACCTTACCGGCGTAACTGCCTTCGATCATCTGCAGGCGCGCGCTCTCCTGACTGCCCTGCACTAAGCCGTCGGCAGTGAGGCCGAACAGATCGGTGACGGCGACACCGACCAGTGCGGCGATCAGGGTGGTGAACAGCAGGGTGCCGATCGCTAACAGGCTGATCTTGCCCAGGGAAGCGGCATTATGCAGTTTGACCACGGCGCTGAGGATCGAGACGAAGACCAGCGGCATGACGATCATTTGCAGCAGTTGGACGTAACCGTTGCCGACGATATTGAACCAGGCGATGGAGTGCTTGAGCACCGGATGGTCGGCACCGTAGATCAGTTGCAGCACCAGACCAAACAGGACGCCGAGTAGCAGACCGGCCAAGACTTTCTTCGCCAGGCTCCAATGAGTATGGCGCGCGCGCGCCAGTAGCAGTAGTAGCGCGACAAACGCCACGATATTACCGATAAGCGGTAGGTTCATCCCAAAGTCCTCTCAACCAAGATGCCGTTGTCATTGTTATGGCCGATCATTCGATCGGCATTGTGGGCGACAGATTATCAGTACTCCCGCTGCCCGTTTTAGAACGAAATGGAATTAAATATAACGATAAGAGCGAGATTGTCGCAAATTCAGCCAGCAGAGTGTGAGTCAGCGCGCGTTACCCGTAGTGTGCTCGCTTGGCCGCCGGGGGATCGCGCCGCGAGTCGGCGCTAGGACGTGCCGTACTGGATCGGGCTCCCGGGTGGGGCGATGGCAGCATGCAGGGTGCACGCAACGGACAGTCCGCAGCAGTCAGCAGATTGCCGACGACGGCCGCTATCATCGGCTTGGCAGGCCGCCCCGTTCGTCTCGGAGAGGCAAGGCGGCTTAAAACGTGTGGTGAGGATAGGGCGTGAGGGTTACCAGTAGTGGCCAGTATAGTGCTGGATCAAGGTCATCAGCGGCATCAGATTGCCTTGCCAGTAGAGGGAGAAGCCGACCAAGGCCAGGCAGAGTACACGCTCTAGCTGATTGCCCTGGCGAGTGACCAGTAGCGGCAGACGAAAGCGCCAACGGATTGGCCAGAGCAAGGGGACCCCGGCGGGCGTCAACATGTCGGCCAGCAGGTGGCTGAGGTAACCGATGATCATCGCCTGGAGGGCATCGGCGGGGATCCCCCAGGTGGTACTGGGCCATTCGTGGTTGAGCAGATAGAGCGCCCCCCCGATGGCCAGCAGACTATGGGTAAAACCACGATGGCCAAAGGCACGGGCGATAGGCACCGAGATCCAGCGTAGCCGTTGACCGAGTAAGGAGCGCGGGTGATCGATGTCCGGTAACAGGCTGGTCAGCAACGCGCCGGGGATCATATGCCACCAGTCACCGTGCGCCAGTACCGGCGTCACCTCGGCCTTCTTCGCCAGGATGATGCAGGCTACCGAGAAGAGGAGATGGCCTTCCGCCGTCATGAGAGTGCCTAATCTAAATACTGTGAATTTATCCAGAGTATCGTAGTCAGACGATTCTGCAATAGGTGACAGCGTCACTGATGGCTGTTTGCTGTATAAATATACAGAAAAGGGGCCTTTTTGTGCGACCCCGGGTGCGTGGCTCCCCGCTGAGGGGGCGTCAGGGCTGGAGATCGCGCGCGCGCAACTGCTCTAGCGATGCCAGCTTGACCTCGGCCAAGGCCCAGCGCGGGTCGTCGAAGGCGCTGGCGGCGGGCACCACGATCGAACGCATGCGCGCCGCTTTGGTGGCGATCATGCCGTTGAAGGAGTCCTCCAGCGTGACGCAGGACAGGGGATCGCTGCCGAGCGCCTCGGCGGCCCCCAGATAGACCTCCGGATGTGGCTTGCTATGGGGCAGATGCTCGGCGGAGGCCACGTGATCGAAGTACTCTTCCAGGGCGAACATTTTCAGCACTTCCTGCAGCATGGGTAACGGCGAGGCCGAGGCTAAACCGATGCGCAGATCCTGCTGGCGGCATAGGCGTAGCGCCGCCTCCACGCCGGGCAATAGCGGGCGTGTCTCTCGCACCTGCTCCAGTACCCGATCCAGGATGCGTTGACACACCGCCTGTTGGCTCAGGCCGCGCCAGGGTTGGCGTTGATACCACAGGCGAACCACTTGATCGATGCGCAGGCCCAGCGTCTCTGGCACATCATCGTGTATGTTGAGCCCTAACTCAGCGAAGATCTCCAGCTCGCTGCTTTGCCATAATGGTTCTGAGTCTATCAATAACCCATCCATATCGAAGAGGGCGGTGGTGATGCGTCCAGTACTCATGATGCTCCTTGCGTGGGCAGAAAGTCAGTGCGCTTACTGTATCATTCACTATGCTTTTGTTTAAGCAGATGATGTGCAAGTCCCCCCGCAGCGTGTGGCGGGCGCCTCCTGCCGATTGCGTCGCCGCGCATAGCCACGTAGACTGCGCGGCATCAATTTAAGGATTAAGTAACTGAGGGGTGAGTATGACCTATCAACAGGCCGGTTGGATGGCGATCGCCAAGCGTATCTTGGGCTGGATAGTGTTCATTCCTGCGCTATTGTCGACGTTGATTTCGTTGTTGGGTTTCCTCTACCAACACAGTGAAAAGCAGCAGGGTATCAACGCGGTGATGCTGGATTTCGTTCATGTGATGATCGACATGGTGCGTTTCAATACACCGTTTCTGGATCTGTTTTGGCAACATTCGCCGCTTCCGGTGTGGGGTGAGGGGATCACCGCCGCTAATGTGCTGTTTTTCGTGATCTATTGGTTCATCTTTGTCGGCATGGCACTCTGCACCTCCGGGGCGCGTATGACGCGCCAGGTACGCCACATTCGTGAGGGACTGGAGGATTATCTGATCCTCGAGCAAGCCAAAGGTGAGACCGGGCAGACGCGCGCGCAGCTGGAGCAGCGTGTCGTCATCCCTCATCACACCATCCTGCTGCAAATCTTCCCACTTTATCTGTTGCCGCTGATCCTGTTGGCGCTGGGCTACCTGGTGCTCCGCCTGCTGGGGATGATATAAGCGCGGCCAGGCATGAGCGCCTGACCGTCGCGGGGGATGCGCGGATTAGCTCGCGTCGCTGTGCATAAGCGTATCGATGGCTTTGCCCGCCAGCGCCAGGTGAGGACCGGCGAACAGATTGCAGTGGTTGAGGCGGTGATAGAGCTGGTAGAGCGGCTGGCGCGCAATAAAGTCTTTCGGGAGTGGCCAGACGCTCTGATAACCGTCGTAGATCTGTGCGGGGAGTTGCGGATAGAGGGGTAACAGCGCCAGATCGCATTCGCGATCGCCCCAATAACAGGCGGGATCGAAGATCACCGGGCCCGCCGGGCTGAGCCCCATGTTGTCTGGCCACAGGTCGCCGTGCAGCAACGCCGGTTGTGGCTGATGCTCTTGCAGGCCGCTTCGTACGCGCTCGACGATCTGGTCGATGTCACCAAAGGTGATGCCCTTTTCCGCCGCCAACTGTAGCTGCCAGCCGATGCGCTGTTCGGCGAAGAAGGTCGACCAGCGCCGTTGCCAGGTATTGGGTTGCGGGGAGGTGGCCAGCAAGTTGTCGGTGTCGAAACCAAACTGTGGCTGTTCACCCCAACGGTGTAGCCGTGCCAGCTGTTGGCCGAGCAGGTAAGCATGATGCGCATCCAACGGACGCACCGGCAAGTATTCCAACAGTAAGAAGCTGGCGTCTCGGGTGCTGCCGACGCCATATACCTGGGGGGTACGCACCGTCGCGCTCCGCGCCAGCAGCGCCAACTGATCGGCCTCTGCCTGGAAGCTGTGTAAGAAGTCGGGGGTGTCGCATTTGATGAAGACGTTGCGCTGCCCATCGCTGATCCGCCAGGCACGGTGTACCGTCCCGCCGGGGAGCTCAAGACGCTCTTGCAGGGTGAAGGTCTCGTTGAAATGGCTGCTTAATAGACGGCTTACGGCTTGCCACATGGTTTACCCCCTCGACGTTGGCGGAGAGACGAAACGACCGCGCCGCCTGTCGGCACGGCCTTGGAAACCGGATGCTGTGTCGCGTACTTAGTCGTGTTGGGGAGCGTTGCGTGCCTCGGCGCGCGCTAAGCGCCGAGCGGTGAAATACTCATCACGCGGTAATGCCTCGACGGTGAGGCATTGCCCCAGCGCCTGTTGCCCCAGGGCCTGGGCCAGGCGTTCGACATCGGACTGCGCCTGCACGCTGGTCAAGGCGTAAGTATCGGCCGCCAGGCGATGGGGGATGCCATCGGCATCGGCGACGGTCGTGGCGAAACCGGCCTGCTGCAATGCCTGCCGTAAGCCGGCGCGGGCCGCCTCGTCGTCGGGCAAACCCATTAATCTGACGATATAGCAGGCAAAATTGGATTGGCTCATGGTATACCTCAGCAGATCGGCGAATCTTCACAAGAATAGACTAAAAATGTGTGTAAAAAGGTGAAAGGCGCAACAAAGCGTAAAAATCAGCTAGCCATGCCCCTTTTTTTTCTGGCACCATTCACCAACCTAATTATTAACCCTGTATAAGAGGTGCCGTAACGGTGAAGATTCGACTCGGTTGTCTGTTGGCGGTATTGCTGCTGGCGGGATGCGCCAAGCAGCACACGTCAACACCAGCCAAGGTAACGCTTAATCAGCATAGCGGTGGATTTTTACGGGATTCGGCCGATATGGATCTGGCAGACGACAGCGAGTTTGCCAGCTATATTCGCAGCGCGGCCAATACCTATAACGTGGATGAAACCTTGATCAAGGCGATTATCCAGGTAGAGTCGGGCGGGAATCCCCGCGCGGTGAGTCGCTCCAATGCCATCGGCCTGATGCAGTTGAAGGCCTCGACCGCCGGTCGCGACGCTTACCGTAAGAAAGGGCGCTATGGACAGCCGACCACCCGTGAACTGAAAGATCCGGCGGTGAATATCGATCTGGGTACCGCCTATTTGAATATCCTGAAGAACCAGCAATTGGCCGGGATCACCAATCCCGAAACCATGCGTTATGCGATGATTGTCGCGTATGCCAACGGGGCGGGCGCCATGTTGCGTACCTTCGCCCGTGACCGGGATGTGGCGATCGCCAAGATCAACCGCATGACGCCGGAGCAGTTCTGCCAGTATATTCGTAAGAAGCATCCGGCCGCCCAGGCGCCGCGTTACCTCTGGAAGGTCAACAACGCCTATCTGGCGATGGCGCGTTGATTCAGGCTTGGTCCTGACTGTGGTTAGCCCCGGTTTGGTTGTAGGCTAACCACAGTCATCTCTCCTCCCTCGCTGCTCGCAGGCGATGCGCTGCTCACGCCCCCTCTGAGACTGTCCTGGCGATCCCCAGAGGAACCTCGTTTATAGCGATGATTGTCGGTTTTTTATGCTATAAAAAAGGCTTTTTGTGACTTTTAGCGCAAAATTTTATATCATTGCCACCGTAGTTATTCTGCCACCCTTTGCTCACCGCTGTATGACCTCCGCATTTGCCACGTCAGTGCCGCTAGGATGACACCGCATCCACCGGATGGTCGCGCGTGGGCGGGAGGCAGTGTTTCGGGCAGAACTGGATGTCTGCATGAGCCTATCGTCCGTATAACCAAGGTATGAAGAATTAATGACCGTACTTGCTACTGATGCCGGGCAGAACGCCACTCCGCGGCTGTCCCGCTGGAATAAAACCGATACCGTCTGGATGTTCGGACTGTATGCCACCGCCGTTGGCGCGGGGACGCTGTTCCTGCCGATCAATGCCGGTCTGAACGGACCGCTGGTATTGATCCTGATGGCGCTGCTGGCCTACCCCTTGACCTACTTACCGCACCGGGCGCTGTGCCGCCTAGTCCTCTCCGGCAGCCGACGCGACGGTGATATCACCGATGTGGCGGAAGAGCACTTTGGTACCCTGGCAGGCAAGGGGATCATGGTGTTGTATCTGTTGGCCTTCTTTCCCATCGTGTTGGTCTATAGCATCTCCATCGCGAACGCCTTGGAAAGCTTCCTGATCCACCAGTTTCATGTGACACCGCCGCCGCGCCTGTGGCTCAGCTTCGGCGTCGTGGCGTTGTTGGCGCTGATCCTGAGTACCGGACGGGAGGCCATCGTGGCTGCCATGGGGGTGTTGGTGTTTCCCCTGATCATTTTCCTGTTGGGGATCTCGCTGTATCTGATCCCTTACTGGCAGCCGGGGCGTTTCTTTGCCGGTCTCGGGCAGACCGATCTGGCCGACCCCACGCTATGGCGTTCGCTGTGGCTGGCGGTACCGGTGATGGTGTTCTCCTTTAGCCATGCGCCGATCATCTCCTCCTTCGCCTCCAGTCAGCGTCAGCTGTATGGTGAGCAGGCGGAGCGCCGTTGCGCGCGCATCATGCGTTACAGCTACATCATGATCTGTGTCAGCATTCTGTTCTTCGTGTTCAGCTGTGTGATGAGCCTGTCCCATGCGGATATGTTGGCGGCCCGCCAGCAGAATATTACGGTGCTCTCCAGCCTGGCGAACCGTTTCTCCAACCCACTGATCGCCTATCTGGGACCGGTGATCGCCATCCTGGCGATGTCCAAATCTTATCTGGGCACGTCGCTGGGCGTGACGGAGGGGGCGACCAGTTTGATCGATGGCCTGTTCCGGGGAGTCGGGCGTCCGGTCTCCGCGCGTGTGACTAACCGTCTCGCGGCGCTGGTCTTGTTCCTGGTCACCTGGTTGGTGACCTTCTTGAACCCGAGCGCGTTACATATCATCGAGACCATTAGCGGGCCGTTGATCGCGGTGATCCTGTTTATCCTGCCGATGTATGCCATTCACCGTATTCCGGCGATGCGCAAGTACCGTTCGGCGAGTAATCCCTTCATCCTGTTGATGGGGCTGATCGCCCTGTCCGCGTTGGTGTACAGTCTGCTGTAATCGCCTGACGTCTCGCTTAAACGCCCCCATACGCTGTGCGTGTGGGGGCGTTTTTTCAAGCGCGAGGGGCGGTTCGGAGGAATCCGAGGCGCAGGCCGTCACCGCGAGCATGGCGGCGCTACGGTCGCGTCCGCCGGGGTGAGGATGCGTGGTGCGATCTGCTGCAACAGCGCCTGCTGGTGGCTGAAGATGATCATCCCGAGCGGCCGGCGTTGACTCTCCTGTAGCAGGTAATGCCAGATATCGCGTTGGATCGCGGGATCTAACTGGGCGGTGATCTCGTCGGCGATCAGATAGCGCGTGCGCGGATCTAGCGCCCGTAGCAGGGCGATACGCGCCAGTTCGCCGCCGGAGAGTTGGCCCGGCTTGCGCAGGAGCCACTGCGGCTGAATATGCAGCCGCGCCAAGATCTGCGCATCGGGTCGCCAGGCATCATGCAGGGCGGCACCGGTGGTACGCCAGGGGTTAAAGGTCAGCTCGGGGTGCTGGGGGACCAGTTGCACCGGGCAATAGCCGCGGGAGGGGAGCGGAGCGCCGTCGAGCTGCACCTGGCCCGCCGCGGCTTTCTGCCAACCGGCGAGTACCCGCCCGAGTGTCGTCTTACCGAAGCCGCTCGGCGCGCTGATGCCCAGGCGCTCGCCGGGTTGGAGGGTGAGATTGAGCCCTTGCCATAGCCATTTTCCACCTTGCCGAATGGCCAAATCGTGACAACTCAGCATGGCATCGTCTCCGCCGTCGGGAACAGCGTGACGCGCTCGGGTAGCGCCTGCCATTGTCGCATCAGGCGTGCGCTGATCTCCCCGCGTTGTAATTGCGCCCGGCTGACGCTGTCGCAAACCTCGCCCTGATGCAGGGCGACGATGCGATCGGCATAGCGGGCGGCCAGCATCAGATCATGCGTGACCCACAGGATACCGCAGCCCTGATCGCAGAGTCGCCGCAACTGTTGCAACAGCTGGCAGGCCAGCGACTCATCCAGCCAGGCGGTGATCTCGTCGGCCAATATATAACGGGCGTGGCTGAGAGAGGCATGGCAGGCCAGTACCCGCTTCGCCATGCCGCCGGAGAGTTGGCGTGGGTAACGCTGCATTACCGCCGGATCGAGCTGACTCTGGCGTAGCACGGCGCTGGCCTGTTCGACGTCCCAATGTTGCCCGGCCAGATGACGGGTGCGTTGCAGGTGGCGCTCGATGTTGAGCAGCGGGTTGAGCGCCGAGACGCCTTGCGGCACGTAGCACAGGGTATGGCCGCGTAGGCGGCGGCGACACTCGGCGGAGAGTGGCTTGCCATCCAGGCTCAGGGTGCCGTGGCTGCGCAGGTTATTGGGCAGCAGATCGAGGGCGCACTGTAACAGCAGGCTCTTCCCTTCGCCGCTGCCACCGACTAGTGCCACCAACTCGCCGGGGGCGACATCCAGCGAGATGCCACGCAGTAGCGGCGACCAGCGCCGCGCGCCGTACCAGCGGTAGTGGGCCGCCTCCAGGGTGATCGCTTGAAAACTTAACATGTCTCACTCCTTAGCCACAGCCGCTGTAGTGCATGGGCGAACTGATCGAACAGTAACACCAACGTCAGCAGCATCAGGCCGGGGAACAGTACCAGCCACCAGTTACCGTGGCTGATGAAACGCAGGGCATCGGCCAACAACAGGCCGAGCGACGGTTCGTGCGGCGCCAGGCCGAAACCGAGAAAACTGAGCGCGGCGCTGTGTAACACGGCGTGCGGGAACATCAGCAGGGTGCCGGTCAGCCACTGCGGCAGCAGGGCTGGCAGATAGTGATGGCGCCAGCAGTAGAGGGGGCCGTTGCCGATACGTCGCGCCAGGGTCAGATAGTCGCTATGCGCCACCCGTTGCGCCTCGGCGCGCAGGATCAGCGCCAGGCGCGGCCAGTGAGTCAGCGCGACCGCCATGATCACCCCGCTCTTGCCTCCCCCCAGCGTGAAGCAGATCAGGATCAGCAACAACAGATGCGGTAGGGAGAGGAGGGTATCCGTCAGCAAGCGCATCAGCGTGTCCAGACGGGGATGCCACTGGGAGAGGGCCGCCATCAGCAAGGCGATCACCCCGCTGCATAGCGCCGCACCGGTACCGATTTGTAGGCTGGTCAGCGCGCCTTGGAAGCTGCGTAGCCAGAGATCGCGCCCCATGTTGTCGGTACCGAACCAGTGGCTGGCGCTGGGGGGCTGATGACGCGCCAGTAGATCGATCGCCAAGCTCTGATCCAGCGAGTTGTAGGCGTACCACGCGATCAACAGTAAGAGTGACGACGAGAGAAACAGGCGCGCCAGGGTTGGGGCAGGGTTATACAGCATCGGGTCGCTCCAGTGCGCGGTTCATGCGGCGGATTAGCCAGGCCGACAGGGTATTTCCGCTGAAGACCAGCAGCGTACTGAATAGGACGATCCCCATCAAGAGGGGAACGTCGCCGCGTAATCCGGCGTCGATGGTCGCCTGTCCCAAACCGGGATAGGCGAAGACCTTCTCCGCCAGCAGTGCGCCGCCGAGCAGTTCACCGAGGGAGGCGAATTGCAGGCACAATGCCGGGGTGAGGGCATGGCGCAAGACTTGGCTGCGCAACAGCGACCAGCCATGATCGCCCTGGGCACGCGCGAAGCGTACGAAGTCGCTGGCCATCACGCTGGCGATCTTCTCCCGCGTATGCAGGGTGATCTGTCCCATCCCCAACAAGCTGAGGGCGCATACCGGTAAGACGAGGTGGCGCAGCCGCTCCGCCCAACTGGCGCTGGCGGCATCGCCGCCCGGCTCCCAGGCGCAACAGACCGGCAGCAATGGCCACTGGACGGCGAACAGAGCCAGCAGTAGCAGCGCGATCCAGAAGGTGGGCAGCGAGGAGAGCAGGTAACTCAGGCGGCAGATCAGACGATCCGGCCAGCGATTCAGGTAGCGCCCCGCCAGGCAGCCCAGGCCGAGACCGGCCAGGCCGGAGAGTAACCAGGCACCGGCGAGCAGGGCGAAGGAGGTGGCGAAGCGTTCGCCGATGACGCTGGCGACGGGCGCGTTAAACAGCATCGAGTAGCCGAGATCCCCCTGTAACAGGCGCAGGAACCAGTGGCCGAACCGCTGCCACAGGGGTTGGTCTAACCCCCAGCGCGCGGCGATCTTGGCGTACTGCTCGGGCGGCACGTGCAGCAGATCGTTGCCGATGTAGGCGCGGATAGGGTCGACCGGTGAGAAGCTGAGCAAGACGAAGGTGCCGGCTGCCACCAGCACCAACAGTAAAGCCAGCCGTAACAACGGGGCAAGCAGACGCATCATTAACGGCAGGTCCAGGTCCAGTCATCCAGGTTATTCAGCAGTGACCAGCTACCGTGGATCTCCGGTGCGCCTTTGCCGAGATTGACGCACGGATTGGCCAGGTAGGTGTGCTGGATGTTGAGCAGCCATGCCCAGGCGGCATCACCCTGCACCCCGGCACCCTGTTTCCCGTCCCACTCGACCTGCTGCCAGAAAGGCAACGCCTGACGCCAATCGGGGGCATCCACCGCCTGTTGCAGATGGCGCTCTACCACCGGATTACTGTAGTAGCCGGGGTTGTAATACTCTACGCCAGCCGCCTTGCCACTATAGTGGTGATATAACTCCATCGGATCCAGGCTCCCCCAGCCGAACAGGGTCGGATTGGCGTGCATGTGGCGTTCGACGGTCTCCCAGCTGCCGGATTTCAGGGTAATGGCGATACCCAGCGGTTGTAACATCGCGCGCACCGCCTCGGCGATATCGCGTCGGGTGCTATCCCCGCTGGCATACCACAGGGTCAGGCGTGCCTGCTGGCCCGCTTTTTCACGGATGCCATCTTTCCCGACTTTCCAACCGGCCTGATCCAGGATGGCCTTAGCCTTGGCCAGATCGCCGTCTTTAAAGGCGATGTCTGGGTTCTGCCACGGTAAGCCCTGTACCGCACTATAGGCAGGGATGGCGTGTCCTTCCATCAGTTGATCGGCCAGTTGCTGGCGATTAATGGCGTAGTTGATGGCGCGGCGGATGGCGACGTCGGCGGTGACATCATTGCCGATGGGATTACCCTCGGCATCTTTTTTCCCGGCCGGTACCATCGGGAAGACGATGCCACGGTTCTCCACGCTATCGCGTACCCAGAGCTTCAGATTCTTCTGCTGTGGGGCTACGGCCATGGAGGGAGCGATGCGGACCAGATCCAGCTGGCCGCTCTGCGCCGCGGCGTAGGCGTTATCTTCGTCGAGGAAGACGAACACCAGACGGTTAAAGTCGTTTTTCTTGCCGGCGTAGTAGGGGTTAGCCTCGACGATTAACTGTTGGCCAGGCTGGAAGCTGACCAGACGATACGGGCCCGCCCCGATCGGTTGTTTGGCGAAGGTCTTCGCGTTGTAATGGTCGCTGGGGACGATCCCCAGGGAGCCGAGTACGTTAACGAAGGTGCTCTGCGGCGCGCTCAGGGTGATTTCGATGCGGCGATCATCCAACGCACGGGCCTGCTGAAAGTTACCCATGTCGATCTTGCCACCGCTTTTCGCCGCCTGATTATAGGTAAAGACGACGTCTTCGGCCGTCAGCGCGGAGCCATCAGAGAATTTCAGATCGGGCTTCAAGGTTAATACCCAGGTCTTACCGTCCGCGCTGGTGGTCACTTGTTCCGTGAGCAGATCGCCCCAGCTCATGTCGGCATTCTGACGCAATAGCGGTGCGTGCAGGAGGAAATAGCTGCCGTGGCTCCAACCGAGCATCGGGTCGAAACCCTCAGTCGGTTCGGCGCCGATGGCCATCTTCAGGGTATGGTTGGTGGCCGGCTGTTCGGCGAACACCGGTGCGGCCAGCGCCAGGGTGAGGGCAGTGGAAAGGAGGGTAAATCGACCGATTGTCATCATTATTCTATCCCAGGGTTATTTTTTATCATCTGGGCGACGTCATTGTCGCCACATGGCAATGCCTGCGTTAGGGAGCGCACGCAACGGCGCTTGTTATAACAAACCCGCTGCCGGCTAAACATGATTTAGAACAGGTAAAGTATGCAGTTTATCAGCCTTCTGCATACGCGTGTATAGAAAACAGACGTCAAGCCGGGTGGCGGAGAATTTTTTGGCTAATGAATGTACGACGGCGGCGAAAAAGCGTTTTGCGCTGGCTGGATTAATAGTGCAGTCAATCCCATACTAGAAAGGAGAAGACGATGTTGCCGTATGTTCGCAGGCCAAGAAGGAAACGATGATGGATTGGTATCTGAAGGTTCTGAAAAACTATTTTGTATTTTCCGGCCGGGCGCGCCGCAAAGAGTATTGGTGGTTCGTGCTGATCAACTGCATTATCACGGTGGTCTTGGCGATGGTGCAAAACGCCTTGGGCTGGACGTTTGAGAATGGTGAGGGCGTATTGACCATTGTCTATAGTCTGGCGGTCTTGATTCCCTCCATCGCCGTCCTGGTGCGCCGCCTGCATGATATCGGTCGTACCGGTTGGTGGGTGTTGATCGGTCTCATCCCGTTGATCGGTTGGTTGGTGTTGCTGGTCTTCACGTTCTCCGACAGCCAGAGCGGGAGTAACGCGTATGGCCCGAACCCGAAAGGGATCGCGTAATCTGTCGTGAGCGGCGTCGCGTGCGCCGCTCACGGTAACCTTTGTTCATCGCCCGTCACACTTTGCGCCAGATGTTATATCTTGAAACAATGCCGCCAGAAGATTAGCAAGCGCCGGGTTGGCCGTGCTGGACTTTCTGCGTACCCTTAGACTCCGAGTTCAATCCGTTACGCCGTATCGCAGTCGCCTGTGTATGCCGCTCGTGTCACCTTTGCATGAATCTGTTAAAAGACGCCATCCGTGATCATGGTGCCGAGTCGGCGCTGTTTCTGCGCCGCACGCTGATAGCGTTGGTCGTGGTGATCCTCTGTTTTGCCTTGCTGATCGCCAACCTATATCACCTTCAGGTGCAGGATCATGCCGAATATCAGACCCGTTCCGATGAGAATGATATCAAGACGCTGCCGGTCGCGCCGGTGCGGGGCTTGATCTACGATCGCTACGGTACACCGTTGGTCGAGAATCAAACCCTGTATCAGATCTCCCTGATCCCGGGTAAAACACCACATCTGGCGCAAACGCTCAAGGCGCTGACGCCGCTGGTGGATCTGACGCCACAGGAGATCGACGACTTTCATCAGGCGATGAAGCATGCCCGGCGTTTCGCCGAGGTGCCCTTGAAGGAGGGGCTAAGCGAGCGGGAGGTATCGCGTTTTGCGGTCAACGAGTTCGCCTTTCCCGGCGTACAACTCTCGACCTACCAGCAACGTTATTACCCCTATGGCGCCGAGTTGGCTCACGTGGTCGGCTACGTCTCGAAGATCAACGATCACGATCTGCAACGACTCGATGCCGAGGGGCAGCTAGAGAACTACTCCGCCGATCATGACATCGGTAAACAGGGTATCGAGCGTTACTACGAGTCATTGCTGCATGGCAAGACCGGTAGCCAGGAGGTGGAGGTCGACAGTCATGGGCGCATCGTCCGTTATCTGAAGGAGCAACCACCACACGCCGGATCCAGCGTCTATCTCACGCTCGATTTACCATTACAACACTTTATCGAGCAACAGTTGAAGGGGCAGCGTGCGGCGGTGGTGGTGATGGATCCGCGCGATGGCGGTATCCTGGCCATGGTTTCCAGCCCGAGCTATGATCCGAACCCCTTTGTCAATGGCATCTCTTATAAGGCGTATAATGCCTTATTGCATAATCCGGCGCTGCCGCTGATTAACCGTGTCACCCAGGGTATCTATCCCCCAGCCTCGACGGTCAAGCCCTACATGGCCAGCGCGGCCTTGCTGGCGGGCGTGATCACCCCGCAGACCACCTTCTTTGGCGCGCCGACCTGGACGTTGCCCGGGACACATCGGCGCTACCGTGATTGGCTGAAAAGCGGCCACGGCATCCTGAATGTGGTGAAGGCCATCGAGGAGTCGGCGGATACCTTTTTCTACCAAGTCGCCTACGAAATGGGCATCGACCGCATCCATCAATGGATGAGCCAGTTTGGCTATGGTCAGCTTTCGGGTATCGATCTAGATGAGGAGGCGCGCGGCGTGTTGCCCGATCGCGATTGGAAGCTGCGGGTTCACCATAAACCGTGGTACCAGGGCGATACGGTCTCGGTCGGCATTGGTCAGGGGTACTGGACGGCTACGCCGATCCAGATGGTGAAGGCGCTCGGGATCTTGATTAATAACGGCAAGGTGGTGACGCCGCATCTGCTGTATGCCGTGAAGCATGGTCAGCAGATCGTGCCGTATCGCCAGAGTCACTTCCGCCAGATCGCCACGCCAACGTCGCCGGTGTGGGATATCGTCAAACGGGGCATGTATGGTATGGCGAATGACCCGAATGGTACCGGCTACAAATATTTCCACACGGCCCCCTACCAGATCGCCGGTAAGTCGGGGACTTCGCAAGTCTTCGGCCTGAAGCAGAATCAGGTCTATAACGCGAAGATGATCCCGGTTCGCTTGCGCGACCATATCTTCTATACCGTCTTTGCGCCTTATCCCCATCCACGCATTGCCATGGCGGTGATCCTGGAGAATGGCGGCGGCGATGGTGTGGTGGCGGCTCCCGTGACGCGTGCCATTCTCGACTATATCTTTCGTTCGACGACGACGACAGCAACGACCAATGCCCCGGCGTCTACCGTCGGGCCGAGGGACAAGAGTGCGTTTTCTCCCGTGCGTGCCAACGCGTCGGCTACGCTTACCCCGGCGTCTCAAGCGGGTCGCCAGTTAGAACAGCCAGGTGATCAGGACCAGCGGAAAGCTCATCGGCCAGGTCAGGCTGACTAAGAGGGCTGAGAGTAGACGTATCTTGATCGAGGGGTCGCGCGAGGCGAAAAACGTCACCAGCGCACAAAAGAGTACGCCGATACAGTAGGCCGTTTTAATCAACGCCCATATTTCGGGATGCATGTGTAACCTAATAATAATAAATGGCGCCGCCAATCGATCGGCGCAATGCGGCGCACTCAGGCGCCGCTAAGCGAACATTAGCTGTGTGTCGGGCTATGATGGCAAATTTTCCCCGCGACGCCAAGGGGAAGGCGTAGACCAGAGGGATGGGTTACGCTGAGGGCAGGCGGCAAGCAGGCCTGACAGCAAGGAGTGCCAGGCCCGAGGGATTAACGGATCACCAGGACGGCGCTGGTGGCGTGTCGTACCACCGAGGCCGCCGTCGAACCCAGCAGATAGGTGGTAATATCGGGGCGATGTGAGGCGACGATGATCAGATCGGCGGCGATTGACTGCGCCTGTTCCAGAATGCGATCGCGAGGCGCACCGATAGCGACGCTACAGTGCACGCGATCTTCCGGCAGGTTGAAGCTGGCTGCGACCTGCCGCAATCCCTCCTCGGCATGACGTAGGCGATCTTTCTCCGAGGGATAGTGGCCGACCGGTAACGATCCCATGCCATAGAAGCTGCTGAGTGGCGGCAGCACGGCGAGGAAGTGGATATGGGCGTCCTCTTGCTTGGCGAAATGCTCTACGTGCGGGATCACCAGTCTGGACATGTTATCTTCACTGAGGTCGATGGGAACCAGAATGGTCTTGTACATACAATCTCCTGTTTTTTAGGCAAAAGTAAAGTAATGACTCCGTTCTTTAAGTGTAGTCTGTTTTCCTTATTGCTAGCGGTATCGGGAAAAATAAAGTCATGGCTTGCTATACCCGCGGAGCCGATGTGGCTGTGCGGCTGTCGAGTGAGGTGTGGCTGTGGTAGCGTATAAGGTGTTCTCACCCAGTGAGGTGGCGAGATAAGCGTGGTAGCAAACGTAACGGAAGTCGCGGTATTCTTATCGTATTATGAGGCTGTAAAATGAAAGACACACTCTTGTTCAACCAGGCTTGTGAGTTGATCGGCCTGGCGGTGATCCGCCTACATCAACATGGTTTAGAGGTGAATAGCAGCAATATCTTAGCGCACCTACAGGCCCATCAGGCGACGGCGAAAGAGCAGGCGGATACGCGCCAACAGCAGATCGCCGAAATGGCGATCGATATCCTCGGTGATCTCTAACCTCCCTCTGCATCCTGCGCTGGCTGACGTCGTCCGCCGCCGTGGCCGCGTCGCGAACGTCATACTCCGTCTTGGCGCGCCATCTTCAGCCAGAAGGCCTGTTGACAGAGGTTGTGGAAGGTCTTCTCGCGCGGTTGGATGATGAGACCGGCGTCGTCCAGCACCCGCCAGCGGATCAGGCAGGCGGGGCAATGATCGGCCTCATCGATGGGCAGCAACTCCGCCTCCTGCTCTTGTTGCAGTAGTACGCCATTAGTAAAACGCCATTGGCTTAGGGTCAATCGCACCTCGGCGGATTCGTCGATCTGGGTAGTGCGGCGCTGTAGTTGGCAGGGGGCCGTGACAGACTCAGACTCGGCGGCCAGCGCTCGGCATAGATAATCGGCCAGCTTCTCCACGTTATTCTCCATGATGCAGTGTTACTCACGATGTTACCACCTCACCTCGTCCTCGTCGGCGCCGTAAAGAGCGGTGTTATGCTCTGTCTGCCGGGAGAGCGTACTGAGGGCGTGTGACGTGCTATTGAGCTCAGGCAAAAAAACGGTAACGTAGAGAGGTTGAGTACGGCATGGGACAGCGAGATGGCAGCAGCCATCATCAATGATAATGATCACCATCAATCGAGTAGGGAACGCTGAATGAAAACGATAGGATTGCTTGGCGGGATGAGTTGGGAAAGCTCGGCAGAGTATTACCGTATTATCAATCAAGGTGTACGCGAGCATCTCGGCCCGACCGCCTCGGCGAGCGTGGTCTTGTGGTCCTTTAATTTTGCCGAGATCGAGGCTTTACAGCATCAAGGGGATTGGTCGACGCTGAGCGAGCGGATGGTCGATGCGGCTCAACGTCTTCAAGGTGCCGGTGCCGACGTGTTACTGATCTGTACCAATACGATGCATCGTATGGCCCCCGCACTGGAGAGCGCACTATCCATCCCATTGATCCATATTGCCGACCCGACGGCCGCGGCGATCAAGGCGGCAGGCTTGCGTAAGGTGGGGCTGCTAGGTACCGCGTTTACCATGGAGCAGGATTTTTATAAGGGGCGGTTACGCGAGCGACATGGATTGGAGGTGATCGTGCCCGAGGCGGACGATCGTGCCACGGTCCATCATATTATTTATGATGAATTGGTCGCTGGGCAGATCACCCCGTCGTCACGAGCGGCCTATCGCCAGGTGATCGCGCGTCTGGTCCAGGCCGGCGCCGAGGCGGTGATCCTCGGTTGTACGGAGATCATGTTGTTGGTGCAGCCGGAGGATAGTGCCGTGCCACTCTTTGATACGACGGCGCTGCATGCCGCCGCCGCTGTCGAGGCAGCGCTCAGCTAAGCGATGACTCCACTGCCGAGCGCCAGCGGGACGCATATCACTACGGCCAGATTTCAATCGCCTCGTCGACAGATTGGCCGCTTAACAGCGCGGCGATATGTTTACCGAGTGATTTAGGATATAGCGTGGCGTGCGTCGTCTCGAGTTCAGCCACGCGCCACCAGCGGTAGGCGAGATGATCCTCGACCTCAAAGGGCTCCCGGCCTGCGGGCGCGATCGGCGGTGCAGACTGGGTGATCGTTGCCAGGCAGATCTGTTCGAATTGGCGTCGATACTCACCGCGATAGCGGTAAAGGACCTCGCGTCGCCATAGCGGCCTGCTTAATGTGGCGGGATCGAGATGGATCCCGGTCTCTTCCCAGATCTCTCGGCACGCCGTTTGCGTTAGACTCTCTTCACCTTGGACGCCGCCGCCAGGCAACTCCCATGAGGGAATAAAGTCGGGATTACTCGCATCACGTGTACTGAGTAAGAGGATTGCGCCTTGGTTATCGACGAGGATGACGCGTACGGCATGGCGCAGGGTGTAGGCGGGTGCTGTCGGGGTGTGGATTGGCATTGATCAGAGTAACCATGATTCATTTCTGTGGTCATGATTATTCCTCAATAAGCCCGACAAACCTAGCGCTGAGTGTTAACAGACGGTGTCATCCGCCTTCCCGTGACTTGATGAGTGTTTACTCCCAGCACTTATTCGTTTACCGCTTAGCGATCGGCGGAATAGCGCGCTATTTATTTAGGAATAGAGCCGTTTTGATAAATTTATTGAGGAGGTGTTGTCGCTTTACTTGTTGCCTGAGGTGTTGTGACACCGTTGGGATATGCTGCCACTGTTCCTCATAATATAAAGTTGGCGCTGCTGCAATATTTAGTCAAAAGTCATGACCGGCTGAGCCGGTATCACTCGAATCCGATAAAAACCAGGGGGGCACGTCATATTCGCCTCACTCTTAGAGGGATTGACACAACACACAGCACTGCCTCGTAATGGCGCCTCTGCGCTAAAAGATGGGCGGGTTAATGAACCTATTATAGTCGTCCGCGATCCCCAATATTGGATAGGGTAAAACCCGTTGTCGGCGGTTATAGCGGTCAAGATCCGTTTAACTATCTCTATGATAAAAACGCGATATCCGTACGCATGCGTGGCTTGGTTCGCTGAGTTGTCGTTGCGCCGCCATGATGCCCCCGAGATGGCTTATCGGGGGCGATGCGTCGGCGATGTCATGCTGTTGGCCGTACTCCTCGCGTTCGCTTCTCTTGCATGAGCGGTAGTGCGATTGTTCGTACGGCGGGTGAGAGACGCGCGTTTAGTTAAACTCGTAGTTCACGCCAACATTATATTCGACGCTGTTGTCATTAAAGGCCGCTCCGGCTTTGGCCGCAAACTGTTCGTTGAAGCGGTAACCGACCCCAACGGCTAGCGCCTGTTGGTCTTTGTATCCGCCTAAGGCCGCGCTGGCGTTAAACTTACCGACGTGATAGGGCTGAAATAGTCCGGCTAAGGCGGCGTTTTTGGCGGCGATCTGTCGAATTTCGTGCCGATTATTATCGATTTGATTCTGCATGCCGCCGAGGCGATGGCTGACGCTGTTTTGCCAGTGAGTGACCGCCTGCTGCTCGCGATGGATATCCTGGCGGTTGTCAGCGATCTGCTGATCATGCTGCATCAGGTGTGAATTATGTTGCACGATGGCGCTATGGTCGCTCTTTTCGGCCTGCTGCACCTTTTGCAATTGACTGACGTTGACCGCATCGGTCTGCTCACTCCCGGCGGCAACATGCGTGAGTTGTCGGTTCTGCTGTGCATTACCGAAGGAGACGCTTTGGCTACGTTGATTTGTACTGTGATCGCCGATGCTGACGGCATGGCTGACACTGGTAGAGGCGTGATCGCCGAGGGCGATGCTGCTGACGGCATCGGCAGCAACACTGGCATGATTGCCGATGGCGCTGCTGTGGTACGCGTTATCCGCCACGCTGGCATCGCTACCTAACGCGATAGCGGCACTGGCGTTGTTGCCGACCTGGCTAAAAGTACCGATGGCATTGGCACCCGCTGAATGGCTACCGACGCTGGCCGTATCGCCGAGTGCATTGCTGCCGCCTGAATTGTCCTTGATCTGACTGTCGATGCCGATAGCGTTGCTGCCGGTGTTATGGCTACTGATCTGGCTCTTCCAACCGATGGCGTTGGCACCATCGGAATCACTTTGGATTGTGTTATAGGAGCCAATGCTCGTCGCGCTCACACTGCCGTCGATGGTGTTCGCGATACCGATGGCGATTGCGGTATGCGATTGTGCGCTGGCATGAGAGCCTTTGCCGATGACAATGGAGTTTTGGCCATCGGCTTGGCCACCACCCACCTGGTAATTTCCTGAGCTGGCTGAGGTACTGCCGGTATCGCTGGCGGCATAGCTGAGTGGTGAGGTGAGGGGAAGTAGGGACAGTAATAAAATAACGTGACGGTTTTTCATTATCGGCAGCCAATTATTTATTCAGGGTGAAAGAGATCGGCCCATTGCGCAATGGCAAGAGGCTTATCGCACCACGTTATGAGGTGGTGAGTTTCTTGAATGTATTTAGGCAAGCGCTGACGAGCGTAATTTACGCTAAGGATAAAGCAGTGGGGATGCCTGAGTTGCTAGGCAATATACGTCACACCCGTCGCAGGTGGCCATATCGGAAATTTCTCGCATTATCTGCGATTAAATTCACTTAACATCGATTAAGATATTTCTATAAGTGCTATTTTTAGCATAAAATTCTAATGCGTGTATTTTTTTAAGATTATCTAAAAATAATTAACCTGAGAGCACGCCGAAGAGCGATAAAAAAGTGCCAGATGTGTTATTTATTCATTTGTCTCTTTTATCTCATCAATAATAATTGGTAACATCTGGAATTATTTGTAAATTTATTTTATTGGCAGCGCATAGCATATTTTATCCGTCGCCTATGAGGACGTGCGGCTGTTTTTAGCGTGATGAGAGATATGGACAGAGGGCGAGTATCCTGCGCGCCATGGTATGGCTGGCGGTAGGTAACTCGCTCTCTTTTAGCGTCGTGGGGAAGCGTAACGTTGCCGCTATGCAGGCAGATAGTGAATGGAGTGCTCGACACTGTCGCCCTGTGCATCAATGACTAAACTCCATAGCCCGCTAAAGGGAATACTGAGATAGATCTCACCTGTCGTCTGGCGCTGAGTTGGTGCCGCCGGCGCGAGACGCTGCAGATGGAGGTTGTCATCGCTGGCGAGGTGTACCGAGAAGGTATGCGCACAACGAACGATGAGTGTATCGCCGCCGAATAGATTGAGGCGGGTATGAATAACCGACATAGCGTTTCTCCTACAGCAAAAAATTAAACAAGCGCCGAGTGGCAATTTATTGTGATAACCCTCACATAAGTGAGTTTTCATAGAAGCAAAACTTCACTGAATAAATAATGACCAATATCAATCTTTGTGTGGGTAGTTGATGTCGGCGATAAAGGGATACACTTGATAAGAAATGCTTATGATTTCGCTAATTAGCGGAGATGTGGCGCAATATGCTGCGTGGTGTTATCAGCCTAGTGGTCGCTATGGTTTTTATGGCGTTAATTGGTGTAAGTGCGAATGGTATGCGGGGAGAGCGGAACCCGCTGAGGGCGGGCTCCGCTGAGAAATTAGCGGGCTAACCAACCGCCATCAACCGCCAGGGTATAGCCGTTGATGTAATCGGAGGCGGGCGATGACAGGAATACGACCGGCCCCATCAGATCTTGCGGCAGGCCCCAACGGTTGGCCGGGATACGCTCTAGGATCTCTTTGTTGCGAGACTCATCGCTGCGCAGCTGTTGGGTATTGTTGGTCGCCATGTAGCCGGGGGCGATGGCGTTCACATTAATCCCGTGTTTAGCCCACTCGTTGGCCAGGAGACGCGTTACCCCCATGACGGCACTCTTCGAGGCGGTGTAGGAGGGGACGCGGATACCGCCCTGGAAGGAGAGCATGGAGGCGATGTTGATGATCTTACCGCCCTGGCCCTGAGCAATAAACTGGCGAGCGACGGCCTGAGAGAGGAAGAAGACGCTCTTGATGTTCAGGTTCATCACATCATCCCAATCCCGCTCGCTGAAGTCGATTGCATCTTGGCGGCGGATAATGCCGGCATTGTTGACCAAAATGTCGATATGGCCACAGCTAGCGACGGCCTGGGCGACCAAATCCGGGATGACGGCCTGGTCACGCAGATCGGCGGTTAAGCTGACGAAAGTCCGTCCTAAGGCGCGCACCTTTTCGGCGGTTTCGGTCGGTTCAACCACATTGACGCCTACGATGTCACAGCCAGCCTGCGCCAAGCCCAGTGCCATACCTTGCCCCAGCCCGGTATCACATCCGGTTACCATGGCCACTTTACCCTGCAGAGAGAATGCATCCAGAATCATGAGTCTTGTCCTTTATCGTATAGCCAGCCCGTACGGCTGACGTGCGGGTGAATAAATGTACCGGGTTAGCGCAGATCGGCGATGGCGAGGTGGTCCATGTCGTCAAAGACCTGATTCTCGCCGACCATGCCCCAAATGAAGGTATAGGCCTGGGTGCCGACGCCGGAATGGATCGACCAGCTCGGCGAAATCACCGCTTGCTCGTTATGCATGATGATGTGACGGGTTTCCTGTGGCTGCCCCATCATGTGGAAGACGCAGCTATCCGGCGCCATGTTGAAATAGAAGTAGACCTCCATGCGGCGCTCATGGGTATGGCATGGCATGGTATTCCACAGATTGCCCTCGGCCAGCTCTGTCAAGCCCATTGAGAGCTGACAGGTCGGTAAGACTTCCGGGACCATATATTTATTGATGGTGCGGCGATTACTGGTCTTGGCATCACCGAGTGTCTGCGTGGCAACCTCGGCTTGGGTAATTTTACGCGTCGGATAGTGGGTGTGTGCCGGGGCACAGTTGTAGTAGAACTTAGCCGGATGGGCGCTATCGAGGCTACTGAATGTCAACGTACGGGCACCTTTGCCAACATACAAGGCTTCGCGCGTGCCAACTTCATACGTCTGCTCATCGACCAGGATACGCCCGGGACCGCCGATGTTGATCACCCCCAGCTCCCGACGCGCTAAGAAGTAGTCGACGCCGAGCTGTTTTCCTACCTCGTCACCGATGGTGACCGACTGCGTCAGCGGCATGATCCCGCCGACGATAATGCGATCGATATGGCTGTACACCATGGTGTAACGATCGGCTTCGAAGATCGTCTCGATGAGGAACTCCCGGCGTAGGCCGGCGGTATCTAACTGTTTGGCGTGATCGCTGTGGATGCTTTGACGGACTTCCATGCTTGTTACCTCGTTATGCTCAGTCATGCCTGGCGTCACACGGCTAGACGTGAGCCGGTGGCGTCATCAGATGGCAGGATCCTAACGCAATCCCTCGGCCGCTTCAATTAAAAATGAAATACCGTTTTGATTTTTTAGAATCATCATTGCATTTCTTGTGAGCGATCACATTTTATTGGCGAGGCGTCACAGGCGTCGCCAGTAAGAAGCGGCAGATAGTGGCGATAATTGAAACATTTGGAAAAGAGTAAGAGTCATTGAACACAATTGATTTGCATTAATTTACATATGTTTACCTTGTATGATGTATTGAGTTATAAGCTAAATTTATGAGACGCGAGTCGTACGGAGAGCAGCACCACGCGGTGGTGCTCGTCCGGTGGCGAAGGCGCCAGTCGATGGGTGAGAGTTAAGGAGTCACAATGAATAAGCTAACCGTTATTGCGCTGGCCGCATCGTTGGCCTTGGGCGCGGGATCGGCTTGGGCACAACAGTCAGATGACGATACGCCACCCTGCTGGCAGGATGGTGGCATGATGATGGGGTATGGCTACCATCACCATAATATGATGTGGCGTGATGGGCACGGGCCGCGTCATTGGGGGATGTTTAGCGGGCTTAATCTCAGTGATGCGCAACGCCAACAGATGCGTGATATTGTCCGTCAATATGCGGGCGAGAATGATCGCGCAGCATGGGGTGAGGATTTTAAACAGCAACAACAGATTATTACTGGCGATAAGTTTGATGACAATGCCGTACGCAGTCAATTGGATGCGGCCAATGTGCGCCACAATAAACAGATTCTGCAACGGTTAAAGATGGAGCATCAAATGTATAATGTGTTGACGCCGGAGCAGAAGAAAGCGTTTAACGCGAATGCCGAGCAAGGCTGGCAACAGATGCAGCGTTGGATGCAAGACTAAGCGCCTATCCCATTAGGCTATTTTATTTGCCAGGTTGGCCTGGGCAGTGCGCACGAAAAACTTAACCAAGTTTTGCACACCCTTCAGGGTGGCCCGCAGGGTGTGCGAGGTGAATAACCCTCACGTACGGCGTGTACGCTCCGCTGGTTGCGCGCTGTCCCTGTCCAAACTGGCTGCAGCTACACGCCTACTGGGATAAACTTTAAGCGCAGCCTAGCACTCGGCATATTGCTCATCACGGGGGTACCCAAGGTCATGGTGCGTTGACGCCGTCCAGGGTGGCACGACCGAGGGGCTTAATGGCGCGCATCCGAGCTCAGTGTATAATAATTCTCATTATTATATTTTTGTCGACTATCAAGGAGATCGGTTGTGCGGGGAGGGCTGGGGCGAACAGGCCGTTTGCTGCTGGATTAATTAATACTTTTCCTATTTAATTCTTTCGGGTATATTTTCTGCATATATTCTCCATAATTTATACATAATTAATCTATTCGCCATCCTCTCTCCATAATTTATCCATAATCAAGTCATTAGGCATATTTCTGCTTTCAGTTATTTACACAGCATGTAATTAATTGAATTCTTTTCGGCTACATTTATTACCAGACACACGATGAAGTCATCGCCCACGCGGGTTCGTGAATGTCGCTGGCGCTCACATGCGCCTCAAGTCGAGGGCGCAAGATTAATGTTGGCGAGACGCCATTGCGCCATACGGAACGCCAGCCTAAACCACAACAGATAAATTGATATCGAGGAACTCCTAATGCGTAAACTGACCGCTATGATTTTTGCTTCTACTTTGGCTCTGGGCGTCGGCGCAGCGAATGCCGCAGATACGGCCGCCGCGCCTGTAGCAAACGGCGCTGGTAATGGCAACGGGATGGGGATGATGCATCACCAGGATATGAATCATCAGAATGGGGTTATGCAGAAGAAAGGCAATCGTCATGCTGGCGGCATGGGGATGCTGGCCGGTATCCAGTTGACGCCGGAACAGCGTCAGCAGATCCGCGACATTCGTCAGCAGTTCCATAAGGCACATCCGATGCCGCAGATGATGGATAACTTCAAGCAGATGCAGCAACTGATCACCAGCGAGAAGTTTGACGAGGCGGCGGCGCGTGCCCACATCGAGGCCAACAATAAGGCGCGTAACGATGTCGCCGTCGAGCGAATGAAGATGGAGCATCAGATTTATAGCCTGTTGACGCCGGCACAGAAGCAACAGGTAAACCAGAACTTTGAGAAGCGGGTTCAGGTGATGATGGAGCGTCAAGGTAAGATGGGGCAGTCACAGCAGTAATCCGTTAGGCTTTTTCTTCGCCCAGACGTTTTGCCTCGCTGTGGGTGGGCGTCTGAAGTGGACGCGGTGTGTGATGCGCCGCGTCTGCGTTTCTGTTTCCCCTTGCCCCGACTGCCTGGGCGCGTCACACTTCACTGATTGTCTCTCTGCGGCGTACGCTGTCGCTTGCCAAGCCAAGCCAAGCCAAGCCAAGCCAAGCCAAGCCAAGCCAAGCCAAGCCAAGCCAAGCCAAGCCAATACCTATCGTCGGAAAATCCGCCAGTTACGTCGTTCCGCTCCTCTCAGGCTTGAAAGCCGAGCGCGCTCTACTCATACTGCATGCTGAGTCGCTTAATTATCCACGCCAGCGGCGCCTAGGGGAATTAAGCGACTCGCTTCGGGGTGCAAAACTACCTTTATCACTATCTCAATCAAGGACATCCGCCATGGCTGAAGAGACCATTTTTAGCAAGATTATTCGCGGGGAAATTCCCGCCGATGTGGTGTATCAGGACGATCTGGTGACGGCCTTCCGTGACATCTCTCCACAGGCGCCGAGCCACGTGCTGATCGTGCCCAATAAGCTGATCCCGACCGTGAACGATGTGCAGCCGGAGGATGAGGCCGCACTGGGGCGTATGATCAGCGTCGCGGCTAAAATTGCACAGCAGGAAGGGATCGCCGACGATGGCTATCGTCTGGTGATCAACTGTAATCGCCATGCCGGGCAAGAGGTGTTCCACATTCACATGCACCTGCTTGGCGGCCGTCCGTTGGGGCCATTGCTGGCACATTAATCCGCGATACGCGCGCTGGCAGGGGGCGGTATGACAGGAAAGGCAAAATGGATGGCGCTCATATTACTGTCGCCGCTGGTGCTGGCGGGATGTCGCTCGTCTGCGCGTATTCCGATCAACGCCGAGCAGCGTCTGGTGATGGAACCGGCGTTACTGACGGCGGGCGTTACCGCCAGTGCACCCACGGTGGTGGCGTATGGGGTGGGGCGCCAAGCCGAGGCGCAAGTCAGTTATGGTGATGGTGAGGGGGGCGCTGCGTTGGCGCTGCACTATCGCTTCTATTGGTATGATAGCCGAGGGCTAGAGTTGAGTTCCGCTCAGCCTCCTCGGCAGATGACGCTGCGTGCCGGTGAGCGGGTCACTGTGACCTCATTCAGCCGAGATCCCCAAGCACGCCAGGTGCGGTTGTACCTCTATCGTTGAGGATAAACAGGATTGAACACGATGAAAAAAATAATGGGTGTCACGCTGGCTGCATTGATGTTGAGTGGCTGTCAGGGGTTATTGCCGCGTGGTGAAGCCCCGGTTACGCCGCCTCCGCCGGCACCGACGACCCCGGCAAAGCCGAGCGTAGTGCCGCAGCCACCTGCGGTCACGCCGGTGCCGCAGCCGCCTAAAATGAGCAGTGTCGACTGGCAGGGCAGCTTTGCGCCCCTGGTTGCTCAAATGCTGAATGCGCAGGGTATCGAATCTGGCGCGGTGCTGCTGGTCGATGGCGTACAGAACAAGACCAATGGCCAGCTGAGTATGGCGAATGCTAGCGAGGTGTTGCGCAGCGCGCTGTCTGGCGCGAGCCGTTTTCAGTTAGTCTCTGCCGCGCAATTGGCGCAGGCGCAACAGAGTTTGGGATTGTCGCCGAACGATCGTCTGGGATCGCGTAGCAAGGCGATTAGCCTGGCGCGACTGGTGAACGCGCAGTATGTGCTGTACACCACCGTCAGTGGCAATATTCAGTCTCCTCACTTAGCGATGCAGCTGATGCTGGTACAGAGTGGCGAGATCATCTGGTCTGGGAAGGCTCCTGTTGCACTCTGAGTCTCCGCTTCCAGAAGCCGAGTTACGCGCGCTGTTGGCCCGCCGTTTCGCGGATACGCTTGCCGATGATTGGCAATTTGACCGGATCAGCGGCCTGAGTGGCGTTAACTGGCGGGCAAAGAATAGTGACGGTGTCACTTTTTTATTGCGTCCCAGTACGATGCAGCGGCGTCAGTTAGGCATCGATCGGCGTTATGAGTGCCAGGCGTTACGCCTGGCCACGGCGGCGGCGTTAGGTCCCGGCTGTCAGGGTGTGTTGGACGGCTGGTTACTGGCCGACTGGTTGGCAGGTCAACCGCTGGCGGCGGGATCGCCGCCCAGTGCGCGCCTGGTGTCCTTGCTGGTCGATTTACACCGTTTACCTCCGCGTCTGCCGTTGCGTACGTTGCGCCGTTATTGCGCCGGTTATTGGGATAGTCTCGCGCCGGCGCGGCGTACCTTTCAGGCTCAGCGGATCCATCGGCGCTGGCAGCGTCGTCGAGAGCCGCGCCCACTGAAGTTGACCATGCTGCATATGGATATCCATGACGGTAATCTGATCGAGACGGCGCAGGGGCTACGGCTGATCGATTGGGAATATGCCGCCAGCGGCGATATCGCGTTGGATCTGGCCGCCTTGAGCCGTAACTATGGCTTAGATCGCGCCGCCCGGCGTGCGCTGGTCGCCGATTATTGTCGCCACGGCGGTTATGCCGCCCCCGAGCGCTTGACGCGCCAGGTCGAACGCTGGTTGGGCTGGGTCGATTATATGGCCTGGCTCTGGTTCGAACTGCGTTGGCAACAGAGCCAACAACCGAGTTATCGTCAGCAGGCCGATGCCCTGCTGAACCATCTAAGCCAATGAGTGATGCGGCGCGGCGCGCCGCCAGAAAGGAGAAGTGGTGTGGGTCCTGTAATGCTGGATGTTGTCGGCTATGAGTTGGATGCCGAAGAGCGTGAAATCCTCAATCATCCGTTGGTCGGCGGCCTGATCCTGTTCAGCCGTAACTTTCATGATACTGAGCAGTTGCGTGAGTTGGTGCGCCAGATCCGTCAAGTTTCGCGTCAGCGCATCTTGGTGAGCGTCGATCAAGAGGGGGGACGGGTGCAGCGTTTCCATCAGGGATTTACACGCTTACCCGCGGCGCAGGCCTATGGCGCGTTGAATTCGCCCGCAGAGGCGCGACGCCTCGCGTTAGAGGGCGGCTGGTTGATGGCGTGTGAGATGATCGCCATGGATATCGATCTCAGCTTTGCTCCGGTTCTGGATCTGGGGCATGGTAGCGCCGCTATCGGCGAACGCGCCTTCCACCGTCAGCCAGAGCAGGCGATTCCATTGGCCGAGGCCTTCATCGATGGCATGCATCAGGCGGGAATGAAGGCGACCGGTAAGCATTTCCCGGGGCACGGTAAGGTGAGCGCGGATTCACATAAAGAGACGCCGATCGACGATCGCCCTCTGGCGCAAATCCTTGAGCATGATATGGTTATTTTCAGTGAGCTGAATGCCCGCGCGAAACTGGACGCGGTGATGCCGGCACACGTGATCTTCCCTCAGGTCGATCCGCGCCCGGCCAGCGGCTCACCTTACTGGTTACGGCAGGTATTGCGTCAGGAATTAGGCTTCGAGGGGGTGATCTTCTCGGACGATCTGTCGATGAATGGCGCGGCGGTATTGGGCGACTATGCTCAGCGGGCGCAAGCCTCTCTGGATGCCGGTTGTGACATGATTCTGGTGTGTAACAATCGCCAGGGCGCGGTCAGCGTGTTGGACAATCTGCGAGCCGAGGGAACGGCGCGTATCGCGAGCCTGTATCATCGTGGCGTGGTCGATGGTCAAGCGTTGCGTGCCAGCGCGCGTTGGCAGCAGGCGCATCAAGAGCTACAGCGATTACAGCAGCGTTGGGAAGAGGCCAAGGCGGCCGGTGTGCAGGCATAGCGACCGCTGTATCATTGCCGTGCGAGCTGCGGCGTAACGGCCCGGCGGCATCCTCGCCTCGTGACGATGCCGCCTGTGGGACGTAAGAATCAGCGCGGGAAACCGCCTAGGGAGAGAGATGATTATTTATCTGCATGGTTTCGATTCCACCAGTCCGGGGAATCATCAAAAGGTGTTGCAGTTGCAGTTTATCGATCAGGACGTGCGCTTAGTCAGCTATAGCACGCGTCATCCGCGCCATGATATGCAGCATCTGCTGAACGAGGTGCATCGCGTGGTACAGCAGGGCGGTGATGAGCGTGCGCTGATCTGTGGCGTCGGCTTGGGGGGCTACTGGGCTGAGCGCATCGGTTTCCTCTGCGGTATCCGTCAGGTCTTGGTCAACCCGAATCTCTTTCCGCAGGAGACCATGCTCGAGTTGATCGATCGCCCCGAGGAGTATGCCGACATCGCAACCAAGTGCGTGGATAACTTTCGGAGTAAAAATCGGGGACGCGCGTTGGTGTTGTTGTCGCGTCATGATGAGGCGTTGGATAGTGCGCGTAGCGCCGCCTTGTTGGACCCCTACTATGAGGTGGTGTGGGATGAGCAGCAGGGGCATAAGTTCCCGAGCTTATCACCGCATCTCCAACGTATTCGCGCCTTTAAGAGCGTGGCGTGATGATGGGCGGGGGAGTCGACTCCCCCGCGCGGGGTAGGGCGTGGCTTAGCGTCCCGCCTTCAGTTTCTGGAAGTCAGTCTCGTAGATCTCGCTGGCGCTGCCAACATCGTTCTGCCATTCGCCCTTGGCGATGGTTTCCGCATCCGGGTAGAGTGACTTATCGCCGACCACCTCTTTCGGCAACAGTTTTTGTGCCGCCAGGTTTGGCGTCGGGTAGCCGATGGTTTCGGCTACTTGTGCCGCGATCTCAGGGCGTAGCAGGAAGTTGATCAGCTTCAGCGCCCCCTCCGGGTTCTTGGCGTTGGCCGGAATGGCCAGGCTATCCATCCAGAAAATGGCGCCCTCTTTCGGCCAGACGATCTGTACCGGTGTGCCGGCTTGGCGCGCCACGTAGGCCGAGCCGTTCCAGATCATCCCCAGATTGACCTCTCCCTCCATGAACGGATTGGCCGGGTTGTCGGAGTTAAAGGCCAGGACATTGGGCATCAGCTTCACTAACTCCGCATAGGCGGCCTGGATCTGTTTGGGATCGGTGGTGTTACCCGAGTAGCCCAGTTTACGCAGGGCGATCTGGAAGACTTCACGGGCGTCATCCGTCAACAGCAGGCTACCTTTATACTCGGGTTTCCACAGGTCGGCCCAACTGGTGATGGTGGCGGGATCGATCGCATCGCTGTTGACGCCGATCGCCGTCGCTCCCCAGATATACGGGATAGAGTAGTCGTTCTTCGGGTCGAAGGACTTGTGCAACAGATTCGGGTCCAGGTTATGGAAGTTACTCAGTTTGCTGTGGTCGATCTTTTGCAGCATCCCTTCGTTACGCATCTTGGCCACATAGTAGGTGGAAGGCACCACCAGATCATAGGCCCCGTCCTTGTACGTCTTCAGTTTGGCGTACATGGTCTCGTTAGATTCGTAGGTCGAATAAATGACCTTGATGCCCGTCTCCTTAGTGAACTGCTCCAGCAGTCCCGGCGGTACATATTCGGTCCAGTTGTAGAAATAGACAGTGTTATTGTCAGTTTTCGGCGCATCGGCAGCGTATGCAGCATGGCTCCCGCATGCCAGCAAACCTGCGGCTACCAGAGGTGACCACTTTTTCATTCAGCGTATCCCTATAGTGAAGGTCGAAACAGAAGATGGAGCTGTCCGCCGCCGGAACGCCTGGGCGAACCACAACAAACAGGGCGGCTATTATAGGAGCGCGTCGGACGGGGGTAAAGCGTCAATGGTCGAGGTGGGGCGCTGAACAGGCCGCCCGGCAAGGAAAGCGGACGGCCTGCGTGGTACGTTTAGCGCGGGGTGTCTCGATTGAGACGGGCGTAGGCTTGCTCGTGCGCCCCCTGGCGGCGCGCGTAGAACATCAGGATGCTCAGGCTGATGATGAAGGTGAGCGCCAGCTTGACCGACTCTGCGCCACTCAGTGCGATAAAACAGAACAAGCAGCCCAGGGTGGCGGCCGTCAGGCTCAAGAGGTGATGCAGTGAGGCCCCCTCCAGGCGGATCAGCGCCACGCAGGAGTAAAAGTAGGGCAGCATGGTTAACAATACGGCGATGCCGATCAGATTACCGAAGATATCGGAGGTCTTGGCACCACTACTGGCCAAGAAGGTCATCAGCGCCATCAGCGCGGTCATTTTCAGCGCCGACAGGATGATCCCCTTGCGCGGCACCCCGTTGGCATCGACCTCACCATAGATCTTGGGGAAGTTACCGTCGCGCGCGGCGCGCACCCCGGCTTGGCCGACTAACATCATCCACGAGCCTAATGCCGCCAGGCAGGCGAAGGCGGTGAAGGCGGACACCACCGGCGCGGCCCAGCCGCCGAGGATCATGGCGGCACTGGCGGCGAAGGGGGCACCGGTCGCCGCCATGGTCGCGGCGGGGAACATGCCACTCATCACCTGGGTTGCCAGGATGTAGACTAGCCCCGCCAATGCCGTCCCCAGCATGGTGGCCAGCGGCACGGTACGTTGCGCATTCTTCACCAGTCCTGAGCTTACTGCGGCGCTCTCGACGCCGACAAACGCCCACAGGCAGATCAAGATACTGTGCAGTACGGCATCACCGCTACTGCTGTGGGTGGTGTTCCAGTTGGCGTGATACAGCGCAGGATCGAACCAGTGCCAACCGGCGATGGCGGTACCGACGACCGGGAGCAGCACCAGGATCAATCCCAAGGTGGTCAGGCGGCTGACCCAGCTCCCGCCCATCAGGTTGATGAAGGCCATGATCCAGATGATGACGATGCTGGCGATGCCGGCGGGGATCGGGTGATTGAGCATGGGAAAGAAGACCGACAGGTAGGCTACCCCCGCCAGGCAGTCGGCCAGGTTGCCGATCCAGTTGGCGTGATAGTAGAGCACCGCCGTTTGGAAGCCGAAGGCTGGGCCGAGGCGGCCGGCATAGGCGATGGGACCGCCAACCTGCGGATCGCGTGTTGTCAAACGTGCAAAAACAAAGGCCAACGACATGGCGCCGACCAAGGCAATTAACCAACCAAAGAGTGCAATGGAACCAATTTTGGCGAGGTTTGCCGGTAACAGCGCGATGCCGCTGCCCATCATGTTACCGGCGACGATACCCGTGCAGGCGAAAAGCCCAATTTTTTTTGAAGACGCCATGTTAGCCCCGTAAATACTGACGTGGTGACCGTGCTCCTTCACGGTGCGCGCCGCTGCTATTAATCAAGTCCTGGACGTAATTATAGGTTAATTTGTGACTCGAATCACAGCCACTGGTATGGTTAATGTATTACTTAATTGTCTTTTTTCTCGCCTTTTTGCGTCTTTCCTGACGTGGTAAGCGGTTTTGAGCGGGGTCATTGCACGGGAGGGGCGCGCAGTGGGTGCTGGTGTTTGGCCGAGCCAAAACCGAGGAGAATGCGTCAATGGGGGGAGAAATGCCCCACTCTGAGAGGGGAATGGGAAAAATATTTTTATGCTCAGCGTGCAGCGGGCACTATCGGGCTATTCGGCCGACGTTAGTCAACTTAACGCTGTCTATTGATGTTGACGTGTGTTGGCGAATCATACGGTCGCCAACACGCAGGGATCAGTGTTTGGTACGGTCGCGCAGGATCAGTTGGCTGGCGAGGACCAGCAGCAGCGACAGCGCCAACAGGATCGTGGCTAAGGCGTTGACCTCTGGCGAGACACCGACCTTAACCATCGAGTAGATCTTCAACGGCAGGATCTCATAGCTCGGCCCGGTGACGAAGGAGGAGACGACCACATCGTCCATCGACAGGGTAAAGCTGAGTAACCAGCCGGCAGCCACCGCCGGCATGGCCAGCGGTAACAGGATCTTGCGCAGGATAACCAACTCGCTGGCACCGAGGTCGCGCGCCGCTTCCAACATCCGCACGTCGAATCCTTTCAGGCGCGAGAAAACGGTGACCACCACGAAGGGCAGGCAGAAAGTGATATGGGAGAACAGCAGTGACCAGAAGCCGAGCGAGACCCCCAACAGCATAAATAGGACCAGTAGAGAGATCGCCATCACAATATCCGGCGACATCATTACTACGAACAGCATGCCGCCAACGAAAGGCTTGCCCCGAAAGTGGTAGCGGAATAGCGCCACCGCCGTCAGTGAACCGATCAGGGTGGCAAAGGTGGCGGAGAGCACGGCCATGGTGATCGAGTGGCCCGCCGCCTGGAGCAGGCTGTCGTTATTCATCAGCGTGCTGTACCAGTCGAAGGTAAAGTGCTTCCAGTTGATGCCAAAACGCGAGCTGTTAAAGGAGTTGGCGATCAAAATAATGATAGGGATATATAAGTAAGCGTAGACGAGGGTCATGAACCCTCCGCGCATCAGGCGACCGAACATGGCTGTGCCTCCTGGGCGTGGCGGCATACGCCTCCGTGGTACTTATGCAGCATGGACAATTTGATTATCTTCTCCCAACCATTTGACATATCGTCAAATAAAACAAATGGATATCATCGTCTATTCCGTCGCTTCCCTGCGGCAGTGATGGCGCCGCGTGCGACGCCATCAGTCACCCAAATCACTGGCCTTGCGATTGAGTAGTTTACCGACGCGGTAGTAGATCAGCAGCATCACGCCCATCACCAGCGTCAGACAGATGCTGGTGGCCGCGCCAAACGGCCAGTCACGGATATTGAGGAACTGGCTCTTAATGACGTTACCGATCAATAGGTTCTTGGCACCGCCCAAGAGGTCGGCGATATAGAACAGCCCCAGCGATGGCAACATCACCAGCAGACAACCGGCGACAATCCCCGGCATGGTCAACGGTACGATGATACGCAGGAAGGTGTGCAGCTTGTTGGCGCCGAGATCGCGGGCCGCCTCTAACACCGAGCGATCCAGCTTTTCGATGCTCGAATAGAGCGGCATCACCATGAAGGGGAGCAGGATGTACACCAGGCCGAGCACCACGGCCGTCGAGGTATACATCAGGCGTAACGGTTGATCGATGAGGCCGATCCATAACAGAAACTCGTTGAGGTAACCGCGTGTACTGAGGAACAGCTTCAGCCCGTAGATGCGGATCAGCGAGTTGGTCCAGAAGGGGACGATCAGCAGAAACAGCAGCAACGGACGTACTCGATGCGGTAGACGCGCCAAGATAAAGGCGAACGGGTAGCCGATCACCAGGCAACTCAGGGTCGCCATCAACGCCATGTTAAGCGAATGCAGTAACACCTCGGCATACAGCGGATCGAATAATCGCTGGTAGTTATCCCAGGTGAATACCATGCGCACCAGATTGGCATCGTCACGGGTCAGGAAGCTGGTGGCGATGATCATCAGGTTAGGCAGGAAGACGAACAGCGACAGCCAGCCCACTACCATGGTGATCACCACATTCTGGAAAAGCTTACGCGATCTCTTCATCGGGCAGCACCACCTCCCAGCTCTCGACCCAGGTCACCGCCATCTTCTGATTGAGCGAGTGGTCCACATCCGGATCGTCTTCGTTGAAAAACTCGCTGACCATCACCATCTTGCCATTTTCTAGCTCGACGCTGGACTCCAGGGTCATCCCCTTGTAGTTACGTTCGCGCACGTAGCCGACGATGCCATCGACCTGCTCGCTGTCGCTGATCTCCTCGACGCGCAGATCTTCCGGGCGCAGCAGCACCTTCAGGCGATCCCCCGCGACGACATGCATCTCGGGATTGACATAGATGTCGCACTCGCGCCCTTCGACGTTGGCGCGGACGCGCTGCTCGTCGATACGATGCAATACGCTGGCATCAAAGATGTTGATTTCACCGATAAAGCTGGCGACAAACAGATTTTTCGGCTCCTCATAAATCTCACGCGGGGTGCCGTCTTGCTCGATACGACCATCGCGCATCACCACGATGCGGTCCGACATCGTGAGCGCCTCTTCCTGATCGTGGGTGACGAAGATAAAGGTGATGCCCAGTTTGCGTTGTAGCGCCTTCAGCTCATTCTGCATCTGTTTACGCAGTTTGTAGTCCAGCGCCGACAGCGACTCATCCAGCAACAGAACGCGTGGTTTGTTGACGACCGCACGGGCGATGGCGACGCGCTGTTGCTGACCACCGGAGAGTTGGTGGGGACGGCGCTGCGCCATCTCATCCAACTGCACCATGCGCAGGGCATCCATGACACGCGGCGTGATCTCATCGCGCGGTGTCTTCTGCATGCGCAGACCGAACGCCACGTTTTCGAATACCGTCATGTGCGGGAAGAGCGCATAACTCTGGAAGACGGTATTGACGTGGCGCTGCTCGGCGGGCAGATGGGTGATCTCTTCACCATCCAGCACCACCTGGCCGCTGTCGACCTCCTCGAGACCCGCGATCAGACGCAGTACCGTGGTCTTGCCACAGCCTGAGGGGCCAAGGATAGTCAGAAATTCACCATGATTGATGGTGAGATCGAGATCGTTGATGATCGCTTTGCCATCAAACGATTTACGGATTTGGGTCAGGCATACGACCGGAAGCGTTTGCGAGTCTACAGAGGAAGTCTCAGTCATTTATTTAGTTACTCTATCCCGAGAGATGTTGCAGATAGAACCGCCGCTGAAAAAGACTGCGTGAGCCGCGGAGTTATCCCGCGCTCGAAACCAGCGGCGTCAATCAAATTTTTAGAGCGCGCATGATAGACCCTGCGGAGAATAATTGAAAGCTAGCGCGGGCAGAATTCGCCAATTTCCTCTCGAAATCCCAGCAGTTGGCTGAGGCTCACCGACAAATTCGGCGCCAAGAGGCAAGGTGCGCATGCGGCGCACATCGGCTGGCGGTGAGAGAATGGCGCGCGGGATCTCCAGCAACGGGCACTCAACGGAGAGGGAGAGCCATCCTACGTTCACCGATCTGACCGAGGCGTTGGCGGGAAGGGCCGTGGCGACGAAGATCCGGCGGAGAGTGGGGCTCCTTAACTGACGGACTCATCGTGGGATGAGGGCGTTTAGCGTGCTCGCCGTTTGTGGTGTGTCTCCCGAGCGGCCTGAGCGAATGGCCGCACATCCCGTCAAAACGGCTAAAGAGTGAGTGATGCGGCAGCAGGTAGGCGAGGTCGCGAGGAGTCATTTCGTGTCAATCCCCTGTCCGATCAGGTTTTTTCGCTGGTAGACAAAAGCAAATATCATTCAAAATGACCTGACGCAATATTCGGCCGAGAGCGGCTCCGCATAATGGGGCGACAAGAATGGGGAAAATAGCAAATGAATAACTTACTTGATCGTTTTCTTAACTATGTCTCTTTTGACACACAGTCCAAGCCGGGTGTACGCCAGGTGCCGAGCACCGAGGGCCAACTGAAACTGGCTCGCGTCCTACAGAGCGAGTTGACGGCGTTGGGGTTGGAGCAGGTGACACTGAGCGAACATGGTTGCGTGATGGCGACGCTGCCGGCTAACGTCGATTGGCCGGTACCGACCATCGGTTTCATCTCCCATATGGATACCGCGCCCGATGCCAGCGGGAAGAATGTGAATCCGCAGATTGTGGAGAATTATCGTGGTGGCGACATCGCCCTCGGTGTCGGTGATGAGATCCTGTCGCCGGTGATGTTCCCGGTGTTGCACCAACTGCTGGGGCAGACGCTGATCACCACCGATGGGAAGACGCTGCTGGGCGCCGATGATAAGTCGGGGATCGCCGAGATCATGACCGCGTTGGCTCGCCTCAAGCAAAGCGATGTGCCGCATGGGGAGATCCGTGTCGCCTTCACGCCAGACGAAGAGGTGGGCAAGGGGGCGCAACACTTCGATGTCGCGGCCTTCGACGCCGAGTGGGCCTATACCGTCGATGGCGGCGGCGTCGGGGAGTTGGAGTGTGAAAACTTCAACGCCGCCTCGGTGTCGATCAAGATCAATGGCAACAATGTGCATCCCGGCAGCGCCAAGGGGGTGATGGTCAACGCCTTGGGGCTGGCCAACCGGATTCATGCGTTGCTGCCGGCGGCGGAAGTCCCCGAGTTGACCGAGGGCTACGAAGGGTTCTACCACCTGGTTTCGATGAAGGGCAGCGTTGAGAAGGCCGAGATGCACTACATCGTGCGTGACTTCAGCCGCGAAGGGTTCGAGGCGCGTAAGAAGCGCATCATGGACATCGCCAAGCAGGTTGGCCAGGGGCTACATCCGGAGTGCTATATCGAGGTGACGCTGGACGATACCTACTACAACATGCGCGATGAGGTCGCGAAGCACCCGCATATCGTCGCGCTGGCGCGCCAGGCGATGCGCGATCTGGATATCGAGCCGATCGAGCGCCCGATCCGTGGCGGCACCGATGGGGCCCAGCTCTCCTTCCGCGGGCTGCCTTGTCCGAACCTGTTTACCGGCGGCTATAACTTCCACGGTAAGCATGAGTTCATTACCCTAGAGGGAATGGAGAAGGCGGTGGCGGTGATCATGCGTATCGCCGAGCTGACCGCCGAGCGTGCACGTAACGCGTAAAGATAAATGGCCGCGCGGCGTGGCGAGGGAGTGATACGCCGCGCGGGACAGTCAAGCTAAGGCCCGTATCGTTAACGTGCGGGGCGGAAGAGCTCGGCCAGGTGCGCATGATAGCGCGCCAGGTTATGCTCGACGTCCGGGCGTTTGATCACATCGGTGCACAGGAAGGTCGGCAGTGGGCGCATGCCAAGGAACTGGTTGGCCTTATGGAAATGGAGATAGACACCATCGATGCCTTGTCCTTGGAAGAACTGTGCCGGATCGTCGAAGGCCTCTTGGGGCGCATTCCAGGTCAGTGACAGCATATACTGTTTGTCCTGTAGTAGGCCGCCGGAGCCATACTTCTTGCTGGCATCGGAGCGCGTGCGGCCATCGTTGGTGTACAGGCGGCCATGACCGGCGGTAAACACGTCATCCAGGTATTTCTTAACGATCCACGGCTCACCCATCCACCATCCCGGCATTTGATAAATAATGCAGTCTGCCCATAGGATATTCTCGACCTCTTGTTCGATTTGGTAGCCCTGATCGATGGTGGTGGCGCGCAACTCATGCCCCCATTCGCTCAACAGATCGTGGGCGCAATCGTGCAGGGTGGTGTTCAGCAGGCCGTTGGAGTGGCCAAATTTTTTCATGCCGTTAAGCAGTAGAATGCGACTCATAAGAGACTCCGATATTCCCGATATGCGGTTAAATTTACCTGCCGATGAAATTATCACTATGATTATTACATTGGAACCATTGCGCTGGAGGTAAGGCACTAAAAGGGTCGTGGCGGTGACGTGTCCCCGGGTTTTTCCATGCGCTAACGAGCGCGTAGATGCGTTAGATTTCACTAGGAAGGCACCGTAAAAAAGCATAGCACCGTGCCGTGTTTCCATTCTGTGGCGCAGATCCGCCGTCAGTGCAAAATCGTGCTCTGTAATCGCCTTGATCGACATAGGTAGCCTGTGATCGGGAACAAGTTATATCGCCCGCGAACTCGTGACATCTTTTTGTTAAAATAGTAATTATATCAATGTATTGATTAATGTAATGACCAGGGTAACACCATGCGCTACCAGAGATTATGGTCATAAACGGGCGAGGCATGGCGCAATATCGTGCCGAGAGAAAATTTTCTCTGCCAAGGCATTCAGGGGGAGGAGGAAAGAGGCACCCTTTTCTCATCTGTCGTGCTAGGTTGGTGCGGATAGAAAAATAAAACGAGGGGTCGCGATGGGCCTCCATCGCCGTGCCGTTACAGCAGAATGAAAAGCTAGTATATGGCCAATTAGCCGACAGGGAGTCAGTCAATGAAGGAGAATACCATGGCGAGTGCTCGGGCGCTCGCCGCCGGGATGGATAACGCGCAATGGCGCGCCGCCACCCGTTTCGATAGTACGGATATTGCTTGGATCACCATGAGCATCGGGATGGCCATCGGCGCGGGCATTGTGTTTCTGCCCGTGCAGGTTGGCTTGATGGGGTTGTGGGTCTTTCTGCTTTCGGCGGTGATTGGATATCCGGCGATGTATTTGTTCCAACGCCTGTTTATCAATACGCTGGCCGAGTCGGCGGAGTGTAACGACTATCCCGGGGTGATCAGTGGTTATTTGGGGAAGAACTGGGGAATAACGTTAGGTATCCTCTATTTTATCATGTTGATCATCTGGGTATTCGTCTATACCTTGGCGATCACCAACGATAGCGCCTCCTACTTACACACCTTTGAGGTGACGACCTCGCTACTGTCGCAGAACCCACTGTATGGCCTGGGGTTGATCTGCCTCTTGGTGTTCATCGCCGCGGTAAGCGAGCGTCTGTTGTTCAGCCTTTCCGGGGGAATGGCGATCACCGTGCTGCTGGCGGTGACGATGCTGGGTATCCTGATGGTGCCGCACTGGGATGTCGCCAACATTGGCCCACTGCCGCCGACGGGCGAGCTGATCAAGAATGCCATCATCACGCTACCCTTTACCCTGACCTCGATTCTGTTTATTCAATCGCTCAGCCCGATGGTGATCGCCTACCGAGCCAAGAATGTCAGTATCGCCGTTGCCCGCTATAAGTCGCAGCGGGCGATGACCGTGGCCTTCGTGATCCTGTTCGTCATCGTCTTCTTTTACGCGCTGTCGTTTTCGCTGGGCATGTCGCATGAGAGCGCCGTCCAGGCGAGCCAACAGAATATCTCATCGCTGGCCATTACCGCGCAGTATATTCCCGGCGCCTGGGTGACGGTGGTCGGGATCGTGATTAACTTGTTCGCCGTGGTGACCTCGTTTTTCGGGGTGTTTCTTGGTTTTCGTGAGGCGTGTATGGGGTTGGTGATCAATGCGTTACAACGTTTTCGGCCGGGAGAGACCTTGGATCAACGACTGATCCGTCGTTGCGTGACCATCGCCATCATCTTCATGGCGTGGGGGGCGCAGGTCACCAATCTGCCGATCCTCAGCTTCACCTCGGTCTGTAGTCCGATCTTCGGCCTGGTCGGTTGCCTGATCCCCGCGTGGTTGGTGTACCGCGTGCCGGCGTTGCATCGCCTGAAGACGCCGACCCTGTGGCTGGTGATCATTACCGGGATCTTGCTGTGTATCTCGCCGTTGTTGGCCTTTTCCTAAGCGATTTCATGGGGAGACATACCCGCGGGCGGCCGGAAGACGGCCCGCGGGTTGGGGTGACAGGCGAACGCGTCGTGCGTTAGGCGCTGAACGGGCGAGCGATCAGGCTGCGCGTGTCGAGGCGCACCTCGCTGAGGGTCACCGGCACGGTGTCACCCTGGCGGAAGACGACTTCGCCTTTCACCTGGATGGTGCCGCTCTCTTGGCTACATACCAGCTCGTCGCGTACCGCATGGATGAAGGAGGCGGGGACGAAGGCGACCGCACCGTTATCCAGCAGACGTACTCGCATGCCGCCGCGTGAGATGTCGATGATCTCCGCGTTGAACGGCGTCGGGGCGTTCACCTTGTCCTTCAGGAAGCGGGCGTACAACCAATCGCCGACGTCGCGTTCCGCCATGCGGTTTTGGCGACGGCGCTCGGCCAGTTGCAGGGTCATGGCCGCATCCGGACGTGAGGTCGGCTGGTCGGCGATCAGCGCCTTCAACAGACGATGGTTGACCATATCGCCATACTTACGGATCGGCGAGGTCCAGGTGGCATAGGCCTCCAGGCCCAGGCCGAAGTGCGGTCCCGGCTCGGTGCTGATCTCGGCGAAGGTCTGGAAGCGACGAATACGGCTGTCGAGGAAGGTACTCGGCAGCGAATCCAGGTGGCGACGCAGGGTGCAGAAGCCCTCCAGCGTCAGCAGCGCCTCGGCGTTGGCGGCGACGTCGTTGGCGGCCAGCAGCGAGACGGCCTGCTCGACCAGCGCTGGATCGAAACCGGTATGGGTGTTGTAGATCCCGAAGCCGAGACGCTCACGCAGCACCAGCGCCGCGCAGACGTTGGCGGTGATCATGCACTCTTCGACGATGCGGTTAGCGACGCGGCGTGGTTCGGCGACGATGTCGCGCACGTCGCCGTTATCATCGAGAATGAAACGGTAGTCGGGGCGATCGCGGAACACCAGTGCATGCTGCTGGCGCCAGGCGGTACGGGCGTTGGCGACGCGGTGCAGCAGGCGGATCTGCTCGGCGATGGCCGCATCGTTCGGCTGCCAGTCGCCGCAGCCTTCCAGCCAGTCGGAGACCTGGTCATAAACCAACTTGGCCTTGGATTCGATCCAGCCGCTAAAGAAGCGGATATCGTCGCGCAGGCTACCATCGGCGTCGATGGTGACTTCGCAGGCCAGCACCGGACGGCGTTGACCGGCACGCAGCGAACACAAGTCATCCGAGAGGTCACGCGGCAGCATCGGAATGTTGAAGCCCGGCAGGTAGGTGGTGAAGGCACGCTGGCGCGCCTCGGCATCCAACGGGCAATCGGCGCTGACATAGGCGGTCGGATCGGCGATGGCGATGGTGAGTTTCAGGCTACCGTCGGCATTGTCCGCGACATACAGCGCATCGTCCATATCTTCGGTGCTGGCGCTGTCGATGGTGACGAAGGGCAGGGCAGAGAGATCCTCCCGCACCAGTCCCTCATCCAACATCTCGCCAGCCTGCCATTGTGGCGCCTGACGTGCCAGATCGTGACGCGCCAGGGTCACCCACCAGGGGGCAAAATGGTCGTCGCCATCGGTGATGAAGGTGGTGATCTCGGCGAAGAAGCCGCGATCGCCCTTCAGCGGGTGGCGGCGCATCTCGGCCAAGACCCAGTCACCCTGTTGGAAGGCGCGATCCAGTCCACGTGCCGGACGGCAGCCGATGCTGTCCTTCAGCAGCGGATGATCGGGGATGATGGACAGGCGATCATCGTTGGCCTTCTTCTGAATACGGCCGACGAAGCGGGTCAGGAACGGCTCGATCAGCTCCTCCGGCTCGGCGATTTCACGTTCCTTATCAATCTGGACGGCGGCGCGAACGCGGTCACCGTGCATTACCTTCTTCATCTGCGGCGGCGGAATGAAATAGCTTTTCTGCGCGTCAACCTCGAGAAAGCCAAAGCCTTTGTCGGTCCCCTTGACCACGCCTTCTACGCGGGGGGTTTGCGAGTGAAGTTGCTGTTTTAGCTGGGCAAGCAGCGGATTGTCCTGAAACATAATGTGAAATAGTGATTCCGGCTGATAAATGATCGTGGCGACCAAAAAAGTGGTTGCCATTGTTACGCAAAGTGCCCCGCCGGGGCAAGCGTGGCAGGCGGGGGGCGGCATAATTCCCCCCCGCCGCGCTCGGGGTTAGCGGAAGGGCGGCTCGTTAAAGGTGCGTAGCTTACGTGAGTGCATGCGATCACCCTCGGCCCGCAGCAGATCCAGGGCATAGATGCCGATCTGGAGATGTTCGGAGATGGCCCCTTGGTAGAAGCGGTTGGCCTGTGCGGGCAGCTTGATCTCACCGTGTAGCGGCTTGTCCGAGACGCACAACAGGGTGCCGTACGGGACGCGGAATCGGTAGCCCTGAGCGGCGATGGTGGCGCTCTCCATGTCGACCGCCACCGCTCGGCTGAGATTGAAGCGGCGAGCAGAGGCGCTGTAACGCAACTCCCAGTTACGATCGTCGGTGGTGACGACCGTACCCGTGCGTAGCCGCTGTTTGACCTGTTCACCGGGCATGCCGCTGATCTGCTTGGTGGCGTCATACAGCGCCCGTTGCACCTCGGCGATGCTGGGAATGGGAATATCCGGTGGCAGCACGGCATCCAACACATGGTCGTCGCGCAGGTAGGCGTGAGCCAGGACGTAGTCGCCGATGATCTGGCTCTGACGCAGCCCGCCGCAGTGGCCGATCATCAGCCAGGCATGGGGACGCAACACCGCCAGATGATCGCAGATGGTCTTGGCGTTGGCCGGCCCGACGCCGATGTTGACCAGCGTGATGCCGCTTCCATCTTCACGCATCAGATGGTAAGCCGGCATCTGGTGATTTTTCCATGCCAGATCGGAGACCAACGGGTCGCTGTCGACATTGTCGGCATCGATGTAGATCCCCCCGGCGCCAGAGAGCGCGCAATAGCCGCTGTTGGGGGAGGCGATCTGCCGGCAGGCCCAACGCACGAACTCATCGACATAGCGACTGTAGTTGGTAAAGAGGATATAGGGTTGCACATGCTCCGGCGGCGTGCCGGTATAGTGACGCAGACGCGCCAGGGAGAAGTCGGTGCGCAGGGCGTCAAAGTGGGACAGCGGCGCATCCTGCTGTCCGAGGAGGGCGCCGTCGGCGGTTTCGTCTCCGATGTGAGCGAGATTGGGGATGGGGAAGTGGCGCGCCAGGGCCGCACTCATCATCCGGTCAAGGGCCAGTTCGGCGCCATCGATCACATAGGGATAGGGGATCTCCTGCTGCGAGGGATGGACCTCGATACGGGCGCCATATTCGCGCACCAGCAGGGTCAGTTGTTCCAGCAGATAACCCCGGAATAACTCCGGCCGGGTGACGGTGGTGACATAGTGGCCGGGATGGTTAAAGCGGCCGTAGGCGCGGGTGCGTTCGGCCGGTTGCCCCTCACCGTCCCAACTGACGTGCAGTGCCGGGTAGACGAAGCCGCCGGCGGCCCGCGCCGCGTCATCGGGGATCTCGCCGCGCTCGATAAAGGCGGCGATGGCTTCGCGTAGGGCGCGGACGGCGCCATCGTAGTATGCGCTCAGGCGATTGATCGCCTGCTCGGGGGTTAGGGATGTCGTGTGATGGACGGAACTCATGGCCTCTCCCGCTAAGCTGACGTGGTACGTTGGGATAAAATAGCTGCAACTCTTGCAAGCCTAGCCGAGAGCGGCGGCGGGGAAAAGGGGGACGCCCCGGACTTTTTCGCTGCCAGCAACACATCAGAGCACCCAATTGGGGTAGAATGCGCTATCTTATGCCCTGATTTCATCCATAAAACGGATAACAGACACCTATGATTATCAAACCTAAGGTTCGCGGTTTTATCTGCACCACTACCCATCCGGTTGGCTGCGAGGCCAACGTTCGTCGTCAGATCGCCTATACCCAAGCGAAGGGTCCGATCGAGAACGGTCCGAAGAAAGTGCTGGTGATCGGCGCCTCTACCGGTTATGGCTTGGCATCACGCATCTCCGCAGCCTTCGGCGCTGGCGCCGCCACCATCGGTGTGTTCTTCGAGAAGCCGGGTACGGAAACTAAGCCGGGCAGCGCGGGGTGGTATAATGCCGCCGCCTTCGACAAGGCCGCCAAAGAAGCGGGCCTGTATGCCAAGAGCATCAACGGCGATGCGTTCTCCAATGCGTGTCGCCAGCAGGTGATCGATCTGATCAAACAGGATCTGGGTCAGGTGGATCTGGTGGTCTATTCACTGGCATCGCCGGTGCGTAAGATGCCGGAGAGTGGGGAAGTGGTACGCTCCGCGCTGAAGCCGATCGGTGAGGTGTATACCACCACCGCCATCGACACCAACAAAGATCAGATCATCACCGCCAGCGTCGAGCCGGCCACAGAGGAAGAGATCCAGAACACCATCACCGTGATGGGCGGGCAGGATTGGGAGCTGTGGATGGCCGCGTTGCGTGATGCGGGTGTGTTGGCGGAGGGGGCTAAATCCGTCGCCTACTCTTACATCGGTACCGACCTGACCTGGCCGATCTACTGGCACGGCACCCTGGGTCGCGCTAAAGAGGATCTGGATCGCGCTGCCGCTGGCATTCGTGGCGACCTCGCCGCACACGGCGGTACGGCACACGTCGCGGTGCTCAAATCGGTGGTCACGCAGGCTTCCAGCGCCATTCCGGTGATGCCGCTGTACATCTCCATGTCCTTCAAGATCATGAAGGAGAAAGGCATCCACGAAGGGTGTATGGAGCAGGTCGATCGTATGATGCGTACTCGCCTGTACGGCAGTGACTTGGCGTTGGATGATCAGGCGCGTATCCGTATGGATGACTGGGAACTGCGTGATGACGTGCAGCAGGCCTGCCGCGATCTGTGGCCATCCATCACCAGCGAGAATCTCTATCAATTGACCGACTATGCCGGTTATAAAGAAGAGTTCCTGCGTCTGTTCGGGTTCGGCCTGGATGGCGTGGATTATGATGCGGACGTGAATCCCGACGTGCAGTTCGATGTCATCTCGCTGTAACGCCTTCATTAGGCATTAATTACCATAGGGGGAATAATATATTCCCCCTTTTAAATACCCTCGATAAATACCTGTCTGATTTTTTCCCGCCACATCATCGAATGATTGTGTTTCGCCGCCGCTTATTTATAGTGATTTCGCGCTTCAGGTAACGTCACTTTGCGCGAGTGGCTCTTGTTTCTGTTTAGCCTGTCATCTTATTTCCTTTCATCGTCAGCGCGCAGAGCCCTATCGTGTGCTGGGGGGATGTGCCGTTTTCTCAGGGGAGGGTTATGCCATTACGCGCCACGTTGCCCTATTTCGCCATCTTCATCTTGGCCGGTTGCGGCACCTACTGGGGCCGCGTGCCCTATACACCACCGCCACCCTCGGCCAAAAATGTGGCCTATGTGCGTCTGATCGGTAATCCGCCCGGTTTTACCATCAGTCAATATGGGAATAAGCCCGGCGCAGTCGACGATACCAGTCTGCTTATTCTACGGCCGACTCATGATCTGGGATTTAATAAGGTCAGTGGGGTGAGTGAGCGATATCGAGAGACCTATTACGAGACGCTGATCTATGCCGATACGCCGACGCGGGTCGGTTTTCGATATGTCTATGGTTGCAGCGACTTCGGTTACACCTTCGTTCCGTAGCGGGGGGAGACCTATGAGTTTCGTCTGTCGCTCAGCGACAAGAGTGGTTACTGCGTATTGTATGCCAATCAGGTGGTCTATGACGCGCAGAACGATCTCTATATTGAGCGCGCGTTATCACCCTATCAGGGCTATCACTATGCCAAGTAGCGGCAGACATGGCATGCGTAGCGTCATGTTGGCGAGCGCGCTATTGTTACTGAGTGGGTGCCTGGGACATATTGACCGCACGCAACAACAGCGCGTGCAGCAATTCTCCGCCCAACAGCTCGGCGAGCGCCTGGTGCCGGGTAAGACGCATAAGCGCGAGGTGCTGCTGTTGCTCGGCCCGCCATCGTTTCCACACGACTATAACGCCGGCGACCTGTGGTACTACCATTCGAAGAGCGTCGGTAAGGCGCTCTATCTGATCGTGCCGCGTGACTATAACCGCGAGGTGACGCTGACCCTAACCTTTAATCCCGATAAGACACTGCGCAGCTGGCATTACGATGCGCAATGAGGCGCGTCCCTCGGCTCATCCTGCTATGGGCTTAGCAGCTCACCTCTAATGTCTGTGCGGCGGCGGCCTCGACGGTGTAGACGATCAGGCTCTGTTTCAGATCCAGATAGACCGCGTAGTCACGCGTGGTGGTGTAGAGGCTGATCAGGATCTGGATCCCATCCTTGGTGATGTTATGCATATGGACGAAGGTCTCCAGCTGCGTGTTGACTCGCGTATCCTGGCTGATCTTGTCGCGCAATGCCGCCAGTAGCGTCGTCACCTGATCGGCATCGAAGGTTTTGATGATCGCCGCCAACTCAACCCGGCGATAGTCGCTGCGTCCGGGGTTCTCGATCATGATAGAGGAGAACACCGAGTTAGGGATATACAGCGGCTTCTGATCGAAGGTGACGATCTTGGTGGTCCGTAAGCCGATTTCGGCGACCACCCCCTCGGTGTTTTTCTCGGGAAGGCGGATCCAGTCGCCGACGTTAAACGGTCGGTCGAAGTAGAGCATCACGCCGGAGAGCAGGTTGCCCAGGATATTGCGGCTGGCGATACCGATGGCCACGCCACCGACCCCCCCGAAGGTCAGCAGCCCGGACATATTCAGGCCGAGCTGCTCGCCGAAGAGGGTGGCGAGCAGGAAGAGGGTGATGATGTTGATCGCCCGGATCACCACCAGCGTCTTCGAGCGATTGATACCATTCTTGATCTGGCGATCGGCGACGATGTTGATCGCCGAGGAGATGGCCTTAAACAGCACGAAGATGATCAGTACCGTCTGGCAGAAGGAGATGTACTTGATCCATTGCCAGAAGCCGACGATCAGCAGGTATTTCTTGACGCCTTCACACAGCAGCAGCACCAACAGCAACCAGAGTAGGGTCTGCGCCACTTGGAGCAGGGCGGTGCCGCGATTCCCTCGGCACTTGCGTAGGCCATACACCAAGCCACTAAGGAGTAACAAGACGGCGGCCAGGATGATATGAGCATGCAACTTTTCGACTAACAACGTCACGACAGGATACCTCTAATGGAACAATCGGCGCCTTAGGCGGCGCTCGCGCTTTAGCTTTACTTCCGCTTGCGGGGGCGAGTTAAAAGCCCCCGCCATCGCGCCGCCAGGCATCGGCGGTCAATGCCTCGCCGAAGTGGCTGGTGATCAGACGCTTCGTCAGATCGTGCAGCGGGGCGGCGAGGACTTCGGCGGTGCTGCCGCGCTCGACCACCTCACCGGCTTGCATCACCAAGACCTGATCGCTGATATGTTTCATCATGCCCAGGTGCTGGGTGACGTAGATATAGGCGATGCCATGTTTCTGTTGTAACTCCAGCATCAGGTTGATGATCTGCGAACGCATCGACATGTCGAGCGAGGCTAGCGCCTCATCGGCGACGATGACCTTGGGTTGCAGGATCAGCGCACGCGCCAAGGCGATGCGTTGCAACTGACCGGCCGCCAGCATATGCGGATAGTAGTAGGCGTGATCGTTACGCAGCCCCACTTGACGTAGGGTCTGGTTGATCCGTGCCTCGCGTGCCGGCGCATCCAGATCGGTATTGAGGCGGAGCGGCACATCCAGGATTTGGCCGATACGCTGACGCGGGTTCAGCGAGGTGGCGGGGTCTTGAAAGATCATGCGAATACATTGACTACGGTAGCGGTAATCGCCGTAGTTTAACGGATGATCATCGATCAGCATGGTGCCACCACTCGGCTCGATCATCCCGGCGATCATCTTGGCCAGGGTGGACTTGCCGGAGCCGTTCTCCCCGATGATGGCCAGCGTTTGCCCTTCGCGCAGGGTGAAGCTGAGCGGTTTGACCGCCTCGACCAGCTGACGCCGGAACCAACCGGTACGATAACGGAAAGTCTTTTCCAGGTTATGCACCTCTAATAGCGTCTTCATCATTACGCCTCCTCCGTGTTGAGCGGGAAGTGACAGGCGAATTGATGCCCCTTCACCGTGCGCAGGGTGGGGGTTTCGATGCACTTCTTCTGGGCGTAGGGACAGCGTGGCCCCAGACGACAGCCGATCGGCAAGTGTTCCAGCGAGGGGATGGCACCGGGCAGCGTATTCAGGCGGCTCTTGGGCGGCAGCGCACGGCCAAAGTCGGGCATCGCCCGGATCAGCGCCTGGGTGTAGGGATGGTGCGGCGCGCTGAGGATCTCCTCGCAGCTCGCGCTCTCTACCGTCTGACCGCAATACATCACGTTGATGCGATCGGCCCACTTGCTCATCATCTGTAGATCGTGGCTGATCAGCAGAATGGTGGTGTTGTTATTCTGATTCATGCGCGCCAACAGGCGGAAGATCTGCGCCTGAGTGGTCGGCTCCATGGCATTGGTCGGCTCATCGGCGATCAGCAGGCGTGGCTGGTTGGCCAGGGCGATGGCGATCATCACCTTCTGGCACTCTCCCTCGGTCAGTTCATAGGGCAGGCTGCGCATGGCGTCCCGGTGATCCTTAATCCCGACGCGGTGCAACAGTTCGATGGCGCGTCGGCGGCGCCAGCGTAAGCGTTGCCACCAACGCCCTTTAAAGGTCCAGCCGGGAATCGCCTGGATCAGTTGGCGGCCGATGCGCGCCGAGGGGTCGAGACAGGATTGTGGCTCCTGGAAGATCATCGACACGTTATGGCCGACCAGCTTACGCCGTTGACGTGGCGTCAGGCGCAGTAGATCGATATCGTCGAAGCGCATACGATCGGCGGTGACTTTCCAGTTATCCTTGGTAATCCCGCAGATCGCCTTGGCGATCAGGCTTTTGCCAGAGCCGGACTCACCGACCAGTCCGCGGATTTCCCCTTCGCTCAGGGTCAGACTGACCCGATCGACGGCCTTGACCGCCCCCTCGGGTGTCATGAACTCAATCGTCAGGTTGCGGATATCGAGTAACGGCATTATTTCACCCCGGCATTGATGGCGCGACGCAAGCCGTCGCCCAGCAGGTTAACTAACAGCACGCTGAGCATGATGGCGCCCCCCGGCAACATCACGGTCCAGGGCGCCACATACAACAACTCCAGCGCATCGCCCAGCATGGCGCCCCATTCCGGCGAGGGCAACTGGGCGCCGAGGTCGAGAAAGCCGAGGGCGGCGATATCGATGATCGCCATGGAGAGGGCGCGCGTAAACTCCGACACCAGCACCCCGGCGATGTTCGGCATCACGGCGTCCCAGAGGATGAACCAGGTCGAGGCGCCGTCGAGTCGCGCCGCCACAACATACTCTTTCTCTAGCTCCTCATGCACCGCGCTATAGACGGCGCGCACGATACGCGGCAGCAGCGCCAGCCATACCGCCAACATGGCGTGCTCCAGGCGTGGGCCGAGGAAGGCCACCACGATGATCGCCAACAGCAATGACGGAATCGCCAACAGGGTGTCGAGGATATGGTTGAGGATCGCCGAGCGTAGGCCGTGTGTAATACCGGCCAGTACCCCGATAGCCACCCCGCATAGGCTGGCGGCGATGGTCACCACCAGCGCCGAACCGAAGGTTGGCGCCGCACCGCACAGCAGACGGCTGAGCAGATCGCGCCCGAGGTCGTCCGTACCGAGGAAGAACGAGACGTTGCCATAACGCGACCAGGAGGGAGGCAACAACTGATAACCGAGAAATTGTTGATCCAGGCCGTAGGGAGCCAACAGGCGACCGAAGGCACACAGCAGCAATAGGGCGATAACGCCATACAGGCCAACCATGGCCAGCGAGTCGGCGTGAAAGTGGTACCAGGTCTGGCGCAGCGGGCTGGGGACCTTCTTTTCGCGATAGACGTTATCGAACTGCATACCATTCCTTATGTTTCAGCGGGCTGGTCATGGCGCCAATGATATCGCACAGCACGTTGACCACCAGGACCAACGAGCCGATCACCATCACCCCGGCCGAGATGGCGGCGAAATCTTGCTGGCGAATGGCGGCGATCAGCCAGCGCCCCAATCCCGGCCAGTTAAACACCACCTCGGTGATCATCGCCAGGGTCAACATGGTGGAGAATTGCAGCCCCAATTGCGGGATGATCGGCGGCAGGGCGTTATGCAGCACGTGGCGGCGGATAATGGTCAGGCGTGACAGGCCCCGGGTAGCCGCCGCCTTGATATAGTTTTGCCCCACGACGTTGTCGGTGCTGATGCGAATCAGGCGGATCACCTCGGTCATCGGCACTAATGCCAATACGCTGACCGGCAGCACCAGATGACGCAGGACGCTTAACAGCATCTGCTGACGATAAGGTGAGTCTGAGAGCCAGGCATCCAGTAGGGCGAAGCCGGTGATATTGGGGACGGGGTATAGCAAGTCGTAGCGCCCGGAGACCGGTAGCCAGCCGAGATGCAGGGCGAAGAACAGCATCATCAGTAACGCCAGCCAGAACACCGGCATGGAGTAGCCGAGCAGGGCCAGGGTGGTAATGGCGCCGTCGGGCCAGCGTCCGCGCATCATGCCGGCGGCGATGCCCATGGGGATACCGCAGAACAGCGCCAGCAGGAAACCGAGGATACACAGCTCCAGGGTGGCGGGAACCACTTCGCGCAACTGACTGACGATGGCCTGGCCGTTGATGCTGGAGACGCCGAAGTCGCCCTCCAATAGGCTATGGAGATAGAAGCGGTAGGCGTCGCTGAGCGAGGCGCCAGAGAGCGGCGCATGCGGCGTGAAGTAAAGCAGGCTGAAACCGACCAGGGTCAGGAAAAACAGAGTGACCAGCAGCAGCAACAGGCGCCGTAACGTAAAGATAATCATGGCGTCTCCTTGGCCGAGACCGCCAGCGCCGGTCGCGTCAGCGGCGGGGTCGGAGCCGGTGCCGCCTCACGGTATACCCCGGCGAAGGAGGCATTACCGAACGGGCTGAGCACCAGTCCCTTGATATCGTAGCGATAGGCTTGCAGACGGAGCGAAGAGGCCAAGGGCAGGATCGGGAGTTGCTGCTCCAGGATCTTCTGTGCCGCCTGATAGTCATCGATGCGTTGGGCGAGCTGCTGCGCCTGCAACGCGCGGTGCAACAAGGCATCAAACGCCGGATCGCACCAGTGCGCCAGGTTAGTCTGTGACTGAATGGCCGCGCAGCTTAACAGGGGGCGGAAGAAACTGTCGGGATCATTACTGTCCGTCGCCCAACCGGTGAGGGTCATGTCGTGACTCATGTCGCTCAGGCGTGCTTCTTGAAAGCGCCCCTCCACCGGGATGATGCTCACCTTGATCCCAACCTGGGCCAGATCGGCCTGGATCAGTTCAGCGGTCTTCAGCGGGCTGGGGTTATAGGCCTGCGAGGCGGTCGGTACCCATAGCTGTAGGCGGAGGTTGCTGATCCCGGCGGCCTTGAGCATCGCTCGCGCCTTCTCGGGATCATAATCGGTGACGCGAGCATCGTTATCATAGGCCCAGGAGGCGCGCGGCAGCAGGGAGGCGGCGGTCTCCGCCGTCCCGTAATAGATGGATTGCATCAAGCGCTGATTATTGATCGAGTAGGCGATGGCGCGCCGCACGTTTTCGTTATTCAGCGGCGGTTTACGGGTGTTGAAGGCCAGGTAGGCCACGTTCATGCCTGGACGCAGCGTCAAGCGCAGACGCGGGTCGTTGCGTAAGATCCCCAACTGGCTGGCGGCGGGGTAGGCGAGGACATCACATTCGCCGGTCAATAGCTTGGAGATCCGCCCGGTACCGCCGGCACCCAGATCGATCACCACCTGTTTCATGCGGGGCGTGCCTTTCCAGTAGGTGGGATTACGCAGTAGGCGAATGAATTGCCCGGCGCGATACTCGCCGCGTATGAAAGGGCCGGTACCGACGGGCAGGCGATCGATCTGCGCCTGCTGGCCGCGTTGCGTCAACTGGTCGGCGTATTGTGCCGACAGGATCGGCGCGTAGTGGGTCGCCAGATGCCAAAGGAAGGAGGCGTCGGGCTGCTTCAGGCGGATTTCGACCGTGTAGTTGTCCAGCTTGCGCATGCTCTGTACCGCATTACTGAACTGGAGACTGTCGAAATAGGGATAGTGGCCGCCATTGACGTCGTGGTAAGGATGTTGGGCATCGAACATGCGTTCGAAGCTAAACAGTACGTCATCGGCATTCATGTTGCGTGTCGGCGTGAACCAGGGTGTTTTCTGGAACGGGACATCACGCCGCAGATGCAGAATATAGGTGGCACCGCCGTCGAGCACTTCCCAACTCTGCGCCAGCTCCGGGATCAGGCGATAAGTATAGGGATCGACGTCCAACAGCCGGTCATACAGCTGGGCGGCGAGGGTATCGACCGTCACGCCACTACTCACTAACTGTGGGTTAAACGTACTCACGATACCGTTAACGCAATAGATGAACCCGCTCTGGCGGATATCCGACACAGCGGGTTGCGGGGCGGCCGTCTTCTCGGTCGCCATGGCCGCTGCCGACAGACACAGCAGCGGGATCAGCAAGTTTTTCCAAGCACGCATAATGGCTTCAACAGGTTATGGGCTGTGTTCTAGGCCGGCGACGCGCGAACCGTCGACGCAGAGCGCCGCGTCGCCGTTGACCGTCACGCCGGATAGTGGCGCTCCCTTGAACGAATAGCCTAGTGTAACGTACATTGCCAGCCGGCCCAATCGCTGTGGCGATTCAGCGAGATTATTTGCTGTACGATTAGGCAATTACCGCGTCGATCTCCGGCTAATAGATGAGGTAGAAAAATGCTTTACAAACGGTAGTGATACGCATTATCATTTATAGGCTGCCTCACCCTCTCGCGACTCGGAGAGGGTGAGGGGCACGACATTGCTCACATTGCTTACAGTTTCATTTTAATGCCAGCGCGGGTGCTGGCTTTTTTTTTAGCGACTCTCCCCAGCTATTCCCCTTTCGTCATCGTCCATGATCGCGGGCTCCTCCCGCTCCGTTGTCGCGCTGATAGCATGTTTTTTCATGATGGCGCGTAGCTGATGGTAGGTGATGCCGAGTAGATCGGCGGCGCGTCGTTGCTGGAAGCATGCCTGCTGCAACGCCGCCTGGGTCAAGGCTTGCTCCTGCTGATTTTGCCAAGCGCGCAGATCGAGGGGCAACGGAGGTAGCCTGTTCGCCATCGCGGGCGGATCGAGAGGGGGGCGATGAGGGAAGGGGTTTAACACGATCTGGTGTAACGGTGCACCAGCGTCGCCGTGGCGAAAGACCGAGCGCTCCACCACATTTTTCAACTCACGGATGTTGCCCGGCCAGGCGTAGTCGAGCAAGGTGCGTTGCGCCTGCGCGCTAAAGCCGGCGAACAAGGGACGCCCCAGTTCGCGGCACATCTGCATGGCGAAGTGCTCGGCCAGCGGCAGGATATCCGCCTGGCGTTGACGTAGCGGCGGTAGCGCGATGACCTCGAAGGCCAGACGGTCGAGCAGATCGGCCCGGAAACGCCCCGCGGCGGCCAACGCAGGCAGATCGGCATTGGTCGCGCAGACCAGGCGCACATCGACCTGCAGCGACTGGCTGCCACCGACGCGTTCTAGTTGGCCATATTCGATGACGCGTAACAACTTCTCTTGGATCAGCATCGGCGCCGTGGCCAGTTCGTCGAGAAACAGGGTACCGCCGTCAGCCCGCTCGAAGCGCCCTAGATGGCGGCGTTGCGCCCCGGTAAAGGCCCCGGCCTCATGGCCGAATAACTCCGAATCCAGCAGGCTCTCGTTGAGCGCGGCGCAGTTGAGGGAGATAAATGGCCCTTGCCAACGCGGAGAGAGGTAATGCAGGCGTTGGGCGATCAACTCCTTGCCGGTACCGCGCTCGCCCAGGATTAACAGCGGCTTGTTCAATTGGGCGAGACGAGAGGTCTGCTCCAGCACCTCAAGAAAGGCATTATCCCCGCCCAATAGGGTGTCGTGTAGCGCCATGATCCACCTAACATTGGTTATTTTCACTATCTATTAGTTAAACTCATCATCTCTTCTGGTGCAACGCTGAGTAAAGTGATTGTTTTATCTTTTTGATTTTCAATATTATTTATTTGTTTTTCACAGTTGGCACGCCATTTGAATAGATTAGGCTACGACGGCACCCGCCGTGTGCGCGAGACGCGTCATACTGACAGAGGACAACATCATGGGTATTTTTTCTCGTTTTGCCGATATCGTAAACGCCAACATCAATACGCTGTTGGATAAAGCGGAAGATCCGCAGAAGCTAGTACGGCTGATGATCCAAGAGATGGAGGATACGCTGGTAGAGGTGCGTTCTACCTCCGCCCGGGCGCTCGCGGAGAAGAAGCAGCTGCTACGCCGCATCGAGCAAGCGACGCAACAGTGCCAAGAGTGGCAGGAGAAGGCCGAGCTGGCCCTGCGCAAGGAGAAAGACGATCTGGCGCGCGCGGCCTTGATCGAGAAGCAACGGGTCGCCGATCTGCTGGTCAGCCTGCAGCATGAGGTGGAGAGCGTGGATGAGACGCTGGAGCGAATGAAGCGTGAAATCAGCGAGCTAGAGAGTAAACTAACGGAGACGCGCGCACGCCAGCAGGCGTTAACGTTACGCCAACAGGCGGCGGCCTCCTCGCGCGAGGTGCGTCGCCAGCTGGATAGCGGCAAGCTGGATGAGGCGATGGCGCGCTTCGAACAGTTTGAACGCCGCATCGACCACATGGAGGCCGATGCGGAGAGCGTCGCGCTGGGTAAAAAGAAGAGCCTGGAGCAGGAGTTTGCCGAGCTGAAGGCCGACGACGAGATCAGTCGCCAGTTAGCCGAGATGAAGGCACGCCTGCAACGCGGCGAATAAGTGCGCCAGCCAACGTGCGCGTTCACTAATCCACCCAAGGAGCGTATATGGGCTATCTGTTTCTGGCCATTCCTCTGACGCTGTTTGTGCTGTTTGTCCTGCCGATCTGGCTGTGGCTGCACTACGGCAATCGTCAGCGTAGCGATAGCGTCCTGCAGGCGCAGGAACAACAGCGTCTGGCACAATTGAGTGATGAGGCGCAACGGATGCGTCAGCGCATCAGCGCCCTGGAGGCGATCCTGGATGCCGAGCATCCCAACTGGAGGGACGCCTGATGAGTCCATCGTTGCCTGAGCATCGTCTGTACCGTCTGCCGCAACGCGGCATGATCAAGGGGGTATGCGCCGGGATCGCCGACTACTTCTCCGTGCCGGTGACGCTGGTGCGTGCGATGGCGGTGTTATCGGTATTTTGCGGTCTGTTTATCTTCACCCTACTGGCCTATGGGATCCTGGCGGTGACCTTGCCGGTGGCCGAGGGGGAGCGGCCGCCCGCGGCTCCACGGGCGCGTGATCAATTGGCGCGCACCGCGGGGGAGCTGGAGCAATGCGAGCAACGCTTGCGTCGTCTGGAGCGTTACGTGACATCGCCGGCCTTTAGTTTGAATCGTCGCTTTCGCCAGCTATAAGGCGGCGAAAGCGCGGGAGTAAAATGGATGAAGCCGATCAACTGTCCCGCCCAGACCTTCTGGCGTCGCCGTGTTAGCGGCGCATTGCGTCTGGGAGGCCTGTTGCTGTTGTGTGCCGCCCCGGCGGGGCTGGCCGCCGGACTGGCACGTTATATTGCCTGGCGACCTCTGCGTCTGATCCTATTGTGGTTGTTGGAGCCGGGGGTGCGCCGTGGTGTACGCTATGCGACAGCGCGTTATTTTCAGCCCGCCGCTGCGGTGAATCCGCCCGTAAGTCGTGGCAAGGAGAAGCATGAAAAGGCTACAACATGATCTAAACGCGTTGGTTAATCGCGGCCTGGATCGCCACCTTTGCTTAGCGGTGACCGGGCTGAGTCGCAGCGGTAAGACGGCGTTCATCACCTCGTTGGTGAACCAGTTGCTACATGTGCATAGCGGTGCTCGCCTGCCGCTATTTTCCGCCCAGCGCGAGGAGCGTATCTTGGGCGTGAAGCGAGTTCCTCAGCGTGAGTTGGGGGTGGCCCGCTTTACCTATGATGAGGGGATGGCGCAGCTTTACGGCGATCCGCCCGACTGGCCGACGCCGACGCGTGGGGTCAGCGAGATCCGTCTGGCACTGCGTTACCGTAGTCGCGACTCGCTGCTGCGCCACTTCAAGGAGACCTCGACGCTCTATCTGGAGATCGTGGATTATCCAGGGGAGTGGTTGCTCGACCTGCCGATGCTCGATCAGGACTATCTGCATTGGTCGCGCCAAATGAACGGCCTATTGCAGGGGGATCGTCGTACGCTGGCCGAGCCGTTCCTGCGCCTGTGCGCTGCCTGTGATCCCCATGCGCCCGCCGACGAACGCCAATTGGCGGCCATCGCCCAGGCCTATACCGATTACCTGGTGCAGTGTAAGCAACAGGGGCTGCACTTTATTCAGCCGGGACGCTTCGTGCTGCCGGGCGATATGGCGGGGGCGCCTGCGCTGCAATTCTTTCCTTGGCCAGCGCTGGATGAGGCCAATGAGTCGCGTCTGGCACGCGCCGATCGTCACAGTAACCTCGGCATGCTGCGTCAGCGCTACGATTACTATTGCCGCGAGGTGGTCAAGGGATTCTACCGCCAGCACTTTGCGCGCTTCGATCGTCAGATCGTGCTGGTGGATTGCCTGCAACCGCTGAATAGTGGGCCGCAGGCGTTCAACGATATGCGCCTGGCGCTGAACCAGCTGATGCAGAGTTTCCATTACGGTAAGCGTACCCTCTATCGCCGTCTGTTCTCACCCTGTATCGATCGGTTGATGTTCGCCGCCAGCAAGGCCGACCACATCACCGCCGATCAGCACGCCAATCTGGTGTCGCTGTTGCAACAGTTGGTGCAGGATGCCTGGCAGAACGCCGCCTTTGAGGGCATTGCGATGGATTGTGCCGGTATCGCGGCGATCCAGGCGACCCAGAGCGGAATGGTACAGCATCAGGGGCAGAGCATCCCGGCGCTACGCGGCGAGCGTCTGAGTGATGGCGCGCCATTGACGGTCTATCCGGGCGAGGTGCCAGCACGCTTACCACAGGCGGCATTCTGGCAGCAGCAGGGCTTCTGTTTCGAACAGTTCCGTCCGCAACGAATGAGCATCGATACGCCGTTGCCGCATATCCGTATGGACAGTGTGATGGAATTCTTATTGGGAGATAAATTACGGTGAGCGATCCGATTAAAGGGCGCATCGATTTCGATGTCGATCTTAGCGCGGAGCCGGGCCCGACGGTGCGCCCCGGCGTCGCCTTCGACGGCCAACAGGCAGAGGCGTTTACCCCGGCCGCGATGGCAGAAGTGGAGAGCGAGCAGGAGGATGGCCGTCTGGAGGGGATGGTCAGTGTGGCATTGCGCCCGCGCCGTAGTCTGTGGCGGCGCATCGCCGGCGGAGGGCTGGCCTTGTTCGGCCTCAGCGTGTTGGCTCAGGGTGGCCAGTGGCTCTATCAGGCCTGGTTCAACCAGGACTGGATCGCCTTGGGGGGTTGCGTGGCGGGCGGTTTGATCGTGTTGGCGGGTGTCGGCGCGACACTGAGCGAGTGGCGTCATCTCTATCGCTTACGCCAGCGCGCCGAGGAGCGTGAACTGGCCAGCGATCTGCTACACAGCCACGCCGTCGGTCAGGGGCGGGCATTCTGCGAACGTCTGTTGCGTCAGGCGGGGCTGGACGCGAGCCATCCGGCAGTACAGCGTTGGCGGGCTGCGCTGCACGAGACCCACAGCGATCGCGAGGTGGTGTCGCTGTACGCCACCTTGGTGCAGCCGGTGCTCGACAGCCAGGCGCGTCGAGAGATCAGCCGTTATGCCGCCGAATCGACCCTGATGATCGCCGTTAGCCCACTGGCGCTGGTGGACATGGCCTTCATCGCCTGGCGTAACCTTCGCCTGATTAACCGCATCGCCGCGTTGTACGGTATCGAGCTGGGCTACTATAGCCGCCTGCGTCTGTTCCGCCTGGTATTGCTGAATATCGCCTTTGCCGGCGCGTCCGAGCTGGTACGTGAGGTGGGGATGGACTGGGTCTCGCAAGATCTGGCGGCGCGCCTCTCGGCGCGGGCGGCGCAGGGGATCGGCGCCGGGCTCTTGACGGCTCGTCTGGGAATCAAGGCGATGGAGTTATGCCGGCCATTGCCGTGGCTCGACGACGATCGCCCGCGTTTAGGCGATTTTCGCCGCGAGTTGTTGGCGCAGCTACGTCGCACCCTGCCGAATAGCCAGGAGAAGGGCAAGGCGTAGCGTGACGCTTATCGCCACGGCGCCCCAACGCCATGGGTTGGGATGCCGTGGCGGATCTTGGTTACACTGTCACTTCTAACGGTAGGGAGGCATCGGCTCCCCATTCGCTCCAGGCGCCGTCATACAGCGCCGTCTCCTCGACGCCCAACGTGGCCAGCGCCAACAGTAGTACCGCCGCCGTTACGCCAGAGCCACAGCTGGCGATGATCGGCCGCGTCAGATCGACGCCCGCCTGGTGAAATAACGCCCGCAGCGCCTCAGGGGGCTGCAGCGCGCCGTCGCGCACCAGGGTCTCCCACGGCAGGTTATGGCTAGTGGGAATATGGCCGCTGCGTAATCCGGGGCGAGGCTCCGGCACGTGGCCGTGAAAGCGGGCGGCGGCGCGCGCATCGACGATCTGGCTCTGGCCGCTACGCACTGCCTGCAAGACTTGGGCGGCGCTGCGTAGGCGGCGTTTATCCAGTTGGGCGGGGAACACCCCGGCCACCGTGGGCGCCATCTCGCCGTGGCTCACGGGTAGACCCAGACGCTGCCAGGCGGCCAGTCCTCCGGCGAGCACGGAGACGCGCGTGGCGCCGAAGACGCGTAGCATCCACCAGGCGCGCGGGGCGCTGAAGAGGCTACCGTCGTCGTAGATCACCAGATGATGGTCACGCCAAATCCCCAGTGCCTGCATGGCGGCGGAAAAGTCGGCGGCATCGGGCAGCATATGTGGTAGCGCGCTCTGCGCATCGGAGAGCGCCTCGATATCGAAACGGCGAGCATGAGGTAGGTGTTGCGCGCGGAACTGGGCGGCGAGATCCCCCTCTTGTCCTGGCGGCAGTAGGCGGGCATCGAGCAGCTGTAGATCGGCGTCCGCCAGGTGGGCGGCCAGCCATTCGGGAGTGACAAACAGAGAAGAGGACATAACGGCTCCTGAAGAGGGAGAGAGGGATAATGGTATACCGCAAAGTCGCTCTGCGGGGTAGTCGTGCGAGAATAGATAGATGCAGGACATATGCCATGCTTACACTATGTTCCGCTAAAATGTATGATAAATATGTGCTAAGATACTGTACGCGTTGGCTTACGCTCATAGTGGCCCGCCGTGGCAAACGGCGCCGTTATTGATGAGGCGGTCGGCGTATGCCAAGCGGATGATCTTGCCAGTGAAAAGCGATCAGATGGCTGGCGTATAACAGAAATATCTGTAAACTTTATGTGACAGATTGTTACTTCAGCCGCTGTGCTGGTGGTTTGGGCAAGCAATGGCTGTTTTTTCGCGTATACACGCAGCATAAGCAGAGTAGGGTCAAAACTAATGCGTCTGGAAGTTTTTTGTGAAGATCGTATCGGTCTAACGCGTGAACTGCTGGATCTTCTCGCCGCGCGTAGCATCGACTTGCGTGGTATTGAGATCGATACCATCGGGCGGATCTATCTCAACTTTACCGAGCTGGATTTCGAGATCTTTCGTCAGCTGATGGCGGAGATCCGTCGCATCAACGGGGTGACCGATGTACGCACCGTGCCCTTCATGCCCTCCGAGCGCGAGCATCGCGCCATGTGGGCGCTGCTGGAGTCCTTGCCGGAGCCGGTCTTTTCCATCGATATGAAGGGTAAGGTCGAACTGGCCAATAAGGCGGCGTTGTCGCTGTTTGCCACCAGTGAGGAGAAGATTTGCCATCAGACGGCGGCGACGCTGATCGGCGGCTATAACTTCTTACGCTGGCTAGAGGATGATGACGTCGCACCGCACAGCGAAAAAGTGGTGATCCGTGGCCAGGATTATCTGATGGATATCATGCCGATCTACCTGGATGACAGCAAACAGACGCATCGCACCCCAGTCGGCGCGGTGGTGGTGTTGAAGTCGGCGGTACGCATGGGGCGTCAGTTGCAGAACCTGGCGGTCAACGACAACAGCGAGTTCGACCATATCATCGGCGTCAGTCCGAAGATGCGTCTGCTGTTGGAGCAGGCGCGTAAGCTGGCGATGTTGGATGCGCCGTTGCTGCTGGTCGGTGAGACCGGCACCGGTAAAGATGTCTTAGCCCGCGCCTGTCATCTGCGAAGCCCGCGTGGCAAGAAGCCTTTCCTGGCGTTGAACTGCGCCGCGTTGCCCGATGAGGTGGCGGAGAGCGAACTGTTCGGCCATGCCGCAGGTGCCTATCCGAATGCGCTGGAAGGCAAGAAGGGATTCTTCGAACAGGCTAACGGCGGCACCGTGCTGCTGGATGAGATCGGCGAGATGTCGTCACGCATGCAGACCAAGCTGTTGCGCTTCCTTAACGACGGTACCTTCCGTCGCGTCGGTGAAGAGCATGAGGTGCGGGTCGATGTGCGGGTGATCTGCGCCACCCAGAAGAACTTGATCGATCTGGTGCAACGAGGCCAGTTCCGCGAAGATCTCTATTATCGCTTGAATGTGCTGACGCTGAACCTGCCGCCGCTACGCGAGCGGGTGCAGGACATCATGCCGCTGACCGAGCTGTTCGTGTCACGCTTTGCCGATGAGCAGGGGATGCCGCGTCCGAAGCTGGCTCCTGAGTTAAGCGCCTTCCTCAGCCAATATGGCTGGCCGGGTAACGTGCGCCAGTTGAAGAATGCCATCTACCGTGCCCTGACACAGTTGCAGGGGTATGAGCTGCGCCCGCAGGACATCGTGCTGCCGGAGTTTGAGGCGGAGATGGCGTTGGGGGATGAGGTGTTGGATGGTTCGTTGGATGAGATCTGTAAGCGTTTCGAGCGCTCCGTCTTGACGCGCCTGTATCGCAACTATCCGAGTACCCGTAAGCTGGCCAAGCGACTGGGCGTCTCACATACCGCGATCGCGAATAAGCTGCGTGAATATGGGCTGAGTAGCCGCCGTCACGCCGAGAGTGAGACCCGCGCCGAGAGCGAGTCTCGTTAACACCCTGCTGACGATAAAAGGGCGGCAGACGCCGCCCTCTCTTCGCATGCCGTGCGTTTAGCGCAATACGGCTAATGCCGCCTCATAATCCGGCTCGTCGGCGATTTCGCTGACCAGCTGGCTATGGATCACTCGGTTATCCCCATCCAACACCACGACCGCACGCGCTGTCAGCCCTGTCAGGGGGCCTTCGGCGATCGCTACCCCATACGCCTGCTTGAATTCCGCGCCGCGTAGGGTGGAGAGGGTGATCACGTTGTTCAGCCCTTCGGCGCCACAGAAGCGGGCCTGTGCGAAAGGCAGGTCGGCGGAAATACACAGCACTACACTGTTGTCGGCCTCGGAAGCCAGCTGATTAAAACGACGGACTGAGGTGGCGCAGACCCCGGTATCGATGCTGGGGAAGATGTTCAGGATCTTACGCTGCTGGCCGAAGCTGGCTAAGGTAATATCCTGTAACTCTTTGTTGACCAGGGAAAACGCGTGAGCCTGCTCGCCAGGCTGCGGGAAATGACCATCGAGCGTGATCGGTGTGCCACGGAATAAAACAGTTTGAGCCATGCTCTCTCCCCTTTTGTTTGTATTTTGTTAAAAACAAGTTTCAGTGTACGTCAATTAGCGCCTTAGGGGTAGCGCCTCAGGCGGAATTCTCTGTCCGCGTGAGGCGTGCGCCTGACGCCGTGTGAATAAAGAGTGGTGACGGACATCTCATTCAGGCAGAGTATAGATTGCCATGCAGGGGCGCGATGCCGCCGGTCATCGCGTGCCATAGTGACAATACGCACAAGGATAGGGAATGAGAGACTCGCTGCGACTGGCCGCCTTAGCGGTATGGGGAATGCTCGTTTGGAGCGGAGTGGGGCAGGCATCGCCGTTGCCGCCGGGTACCACCTTGGCACCGACGCAGCACGTGGTACGCCATCTGAAAGATGAGCCGGTCTCGCTCGATCCGGTGGCGGCCGTCGGGTTGACGGAGGCGCAGGTGTTGCGCGATCTGTTTGAAGGGCTGGTCAACCAAGGGGCGGATGGACGTGTGCAACCCGGCGTCGCCTATGCCTGGCACAGCAAGGATAATCAGCGTTATGTGTTCCAGCTCCGTGATACGGCACGCTGGTCGAACGGCGAGGCGCTCACCGCCTACGACTTCGTCTATGCTTGGCGGCGCCTGGTCGATCCGCAAACGCATTCACCGTTCGCCTGGTTCGCCGAAATGGCGGGGATCGCCAACGCGGCGGAGATTATTAGCGGCCAGTTACCACCCGATCGGTTAGGCGTTGCGGCGCCGGATGCCCGTACGCTGGTGGTACAACTGAATCGCCCGCTGGCCTACTTCCCTCAATTATGTACCCATTTCAGCCTGTTCCCCCAGCCTCAGTCGATCATCGCTCGCCTCGGTCAGGCATGGACGCAACCGGGTCATCTGGTAGGGAATGGCGCGTTTCAATTGACGCAGCGGGTGGTCAATGAACGCATCGTCCTGAGCGCCAACCCCTACTATTGGGATCGCGCCAATACCCATCTGACACAGGTGACCTTCATCCCGATCAATCAGGAGAGTGCGGCGACCCATCGTTACCTGGCGGGCGATATCGATATCACCGAATCCTTTCCCAAGAACCGCTATGCACAGTTAAAGGCGCGTCTACCCGGTCAAGTATTTACCCCCGATCAATTGGGCACGTACTACTACGCCTTTAATACCCGGCGCCCCCCCTTAAACGATGTCCGGGTACGGCGAGCACTCTCTTACGCCATCGATCGTGAGATCATCGCCGGTAAAGTGGTCGGCAGCGGCGAGAAACCGGCCTATCGTCTGACGCCGGACGCTACCGCTGACTTCCCGCCGACGCCGTTGGCGTGGCAACAGATGAGCCAGGCGGAGCGCCATCGCCAAGCCCGAGCCTGGCTACGCGAGGCGGGTTACGGCCCCGGGAAGCCGTTGAAGCTGACCCTGTTGTACAACACGGCGGAGAACCATCAGAAGATCGCCATCGCCGTCGCCTCAATGTGGAAGAAAACGCTGGGGGTACAGGTGAAGCTGACCAATCAGGAGTGGAAGAGCTACGTTGACAGTCGCAACAGTGGGCAATTCGATGTGGTGCGTGCCTCCTGGATGGCCGACTATAACGAGGCATCGAGTTTCCTCACCTTACTCAGCCATCGTCATAGCGGCAACTTGAGTGGCTTTAATCGTCCTGAATATGATGCGTTGTTGCAACAAGCCGCCGGCGAGCGCGACGCACAGCGACGTCGTGAGGTCTATCTCCAGGCGGAGCGGATGATTGCCGAGGCGGCGCCGATCGCACCGATTTACCAATATACTAACGCCCGCCTGATTAAGCCGTGGGTGAAAGGCTACCCGATCACCAATCCTGAGGATGTGGCTTACAGCCGCCAGTTGTACATCCTCGCACATTGAGCCGGAGTGCGTCCCCATAGGTCGCAGGGGGCGCGATCCATCATTTTCTCTGTAGGCTTAGCGTTTATTTCTTGCGAACGCGCCGGATGACCATCTGAATAATTGAACGATTGTCGCGCTAATTATAATAATTCATTTAAAAAAGTATATTTATTGTCTTTTCTATTATTTTTTCCCACGTATCGGCTATGCCCCCCTGGGGAAAACTACATATTAATTTCTTCGATTGTGTCACATATAGATAAAAAAATGTTATTACGCCGGGATAATAGGCGATTAGCGGGCAAGTGAGTAAAAGGGCCACTTTTGCCACCTCGCGCATAACCGGGTATCCGCCGGAGGATCAGGGCTAATTCACCCAGGTTCTTGGTCTATTCTCGCCACGCGCCCGGCAATGGATCGACGAGTCATCTTTTGCCAATCATTTGAAAACAAATGTAAATTTAAGGTTTACCAAGAGAAAACAAGGCAGAATATATTGCCATTAGGTAAACAAGTATTAATACTTATGTCACACGGCGTGGCGCCGGTTACCGTCACGGCGCCGTTGACTTATTGAATTGTTCAGGAACCCAGCATGAAGAGACGCGCATTAACCGCAATCAGCCTGATGTTGTCGCTATGGATGGCGGCGGGGAGCACCGCACAAGCGGCCGATTACCCCCTGCCTCCAGCGGAGAGTCGGCTGATCGGCGAGAACTTTACCTATACCGTTCCCCACGATGGCAAACCACTGGAGTCGACCGCCGCGCGTTTTCAGATCGGATTGCTGGGGATGATGGAGGCCAATCCCGGCGTCGATCCTTTCCTGCCTAAGGCGGGCAGCGAGTTGATCATTCCGGCGCAGATGCTGCTGCCGGATGCGCCGCGTGAAGGCATCGTCATCAACTTGGCTGAACTACGTCTGTTCTACTACCCACCGGGAGGGGAGCGGGTTGAAGTCTATCCGATCGGTATCGGTCAGTTGGGGCGCAACACACCGGAGATGGTGACGCGGGTGTCGCAGCATATCAAGGATCCGACCTGGACACCGACCGCCAACATTCGCCGTCACTATCGCGAACAGGGCATTACCCTGCCAGCGGTAATGCCGGCCGGGCCGGATAACCCGATGGGGCGCTACGCGCTGCGTCTGGCGGCTCAAGGCGGGGTCTATCTGATCCACGGTACCAATGCCGACTTCGGCATCGGTATGCGCGTCAGCTCTGGCTGTATTCGCTTACGCCCTGACGATATCGAAGCGTTATTCCGCAGCGTGCCGGGTAATACCCGGGTGCAGATTGTCAATCAGCCGGTGAAGGTGGCGGTCGAGCCGGATGGCAAGCGTTACGTCGAGGTACATCAACCGTTATCACGCACCGAACGTGATGACCCGCAAACGATGCCGATCGCGCTGAGTCGTACTCAGGCGAGCTTCGCCGCCAGCCCATTAACGGATCGCGCCGCTTTCGATCAGGCGATGCAGCGTCGTTCAGGTATGCCGGTACTGGTCAGCCATGCGGCGACGCCGGTATCAACGGCGGCCGCGCCGGCTCAGTCAACGGCCCCGATCAGTGCGGCACAGCAAGAAGTGGTGACTGAGGCGCGTTAAGCGGGCCTGAAGGCGTCGATGAGACATTAGGGGAGGGGAACCTCGGCTATGTTGTTCTCCCCCGTAGCGTGGCGCTGAGCGCGTTACGGATGGGGGGCGAGAGGCAATAAAAAAGGCGCACCGAAGTGCGCCTTTTTCGCTCAGTTCAAGAAATCTTATTTCTTGTAAGCGTGAGCCATGTTGTCCAGACGCTGGTTAGCGCGAGCTGCGTCGTCTTTAGCAGCCTGAACGTCAGCGCGCATTGCGTTCACGTCAGAAGACAGCTGGTCAACTTTGGTGTTCAGGGTCTGAACGTCAGAAGACAGCTGATCGATTTTCGCGTTAGAAGAGCAGCCAGCCAGCAGAGTAGAACCCAGGATAACAGCGCCCAGTACCAGTTTAGTACGATTCATTATAAAACCCTCTAGATTGAGTTAATCTCCATGTAGCGTTACAAGTATTACACAAACCATTTTCTAAAGAGAATAAATTTTTCATGTCAGAGCGGTTTATTTTGATCGTTCGCTCAAAGAACCACCTTGTTTTGCCGGAAGGTTAAAAAAGGGAGACAAAACAGGTTGCTTCTATTGGATTCTTCTTATTTTCCTATTCAGTTAATTCTATTAATAATATCAATTCAAGAGATAAAAATGTTGTACCAGGATAAAAAAAGCGCCGCAGAGCGGCGCTTGAAATTAATTATTTTTGTGCTATTAGAGCACGTGGACAGAAGCGGTGTTGGTGGTGCCGCTCGGTACTAGGGCACCGGAGACCATGACCACGACGTCGCCTTTCTGAGCCAGGCCGCTTTCCAGCGCAGCCTCTTTACCGATACGGTAGAAATCGTCGGTAGAGGCGATCTCTTTCACCATCATCGGGATGACGCCTTTGCTCAGGATCAGCTGGCGCGCGGTTACCGGGTTGGTGGTCAACGCCAGGATCATCGCGTCTGGGAAGTACTTACGTACGGCCTTGGCGGATTTACCACCAGCCGTCGCGACGACGATCAGCGGGGCATCCAGCTTCTCGGCGGTTTCGACCGCGCCGCGGCAGACGGCTTCGGTGATGCGCAGCTTGCGTGAGTCGTGCAGGGTATCGATGCGGCTCTGCATGACGCGGTCGGTACGCTCACAGATGGTAGCCATGATGCCGACGGCTTCCAGCGGGTATTTACCCTTGGCGCTCTCACCAGACAGCATGACCGCGTCGGTACCGTCCAGGATGGCGTTGGCGACGTCACCGGCTTCCGCACGGGTCGGACGCGGGTTCTTGATCATAGAGTCGAGCATCTGGGTGGCGGTGATGACCACTTTACGTGCGCGGTTGCACTTCTCGATCATCATCTTCTGCGCGAAGATAACCTCTTCTACCGGGATCTCGACGCCCAGGTCACCACGGGCAACCATGATGCCGTCAGAGGCTTCCAGGATTTCGTCGAAGTTATTCAGACCTTCCTGGTTTTCGATCTTGGAGATGATCTGGATCTGCTCGCCACCGTGGGCTTTCAGATGTTCACGGATCTCCAGTACGTCGGCGCGCTTACGGATGAAGGAGGCCGCGACGAAGTCGACGCCTTGTTCGCAACCGAACACCAGGTCACGCTTGTCTTTCTCGGCCAGCGCCGGCAGCTGGATGGAGACGCCCGGCAGGTTGACACCTTTGTTCTCGCCCAGGTCGCCGTTGTTCAGGACCTTACAGACGACGGTGCTTTCGCTGACATCGATCACTTCCATCCCGATCAGGCCATCGTCGACCAGTACGGTGTTACCGATGCGCAGGTCGGCGGCGAAGCCTGGGTAGGTGACGGCGACGCGTTCGTTGTTACCGATGACGCTCTGGTCGGTGGTGAAGGTGAAGGTCTGGCCGGCGGTCAGGGAGACGTCGTTGCCGCCTTCCAGTTTCATGGTACGGATTTCCGGGCCCTTGGTGTCCAGCAGGATAGCGGCTTTCTGACCCGTCTTCTCCATGACAGCGCGCAGGTTTTTGATGCGCTGGCCGTGTTCTTCATAGTCACCGTGGGAGAAGTTCAGACGCATAACGTTCATGCCTGCGTTCAGCAGCTTACCCAGCATCTCTTCGGATTCGGTCTTCGGACCGATGGTGCATACGATCTTGGTCTTTTTCATGACATTCATTTCTGCAAGTTGTGATGGATTGGAAAACGCTTATGCTCACAGCCAGTGGCCGGGAGGACAGGGGGTAAAACAGATGGTGCGAAAATAGGACTACTAAGAAGAATAGGTGACAGCCGGGAAGCCGGGGTAAAAAATGCATGCCCGAGGAGGGATGATAAGCGCGGAGGCCGCGTTGTAGTGTAATAGGCGCTGCGACGAATCAAGGGCTGAAACCATTCAACAAGATTAACGCCGTCCATTATACGTATATAACCGCAAGAAAGACAACGAATTCGGACAGTGAGTGCGCAATAGCGAAAAATAGCCGGCCGGATTCGCTTTTTGTTGCGCAACAAAGCGTGTTTGGCCGAATTATCCGTCGAATCAGGGTGGCGTGAATGCATGCTTAGCCACGCTCAGGGCGGCGGGCTACCCCCTAACAGGCCAAAATAGTGTGTAGGGCGGCAATGAGGCGCGCATTATCGTGGCGCAGGCGCACGCAGACGCGATAGTAGCGGGCATCAAGCCCCGGATAGTTGGCGCAGCTACGGATCAGCAGGCCGTGCGCCAATAACGCCTGCTGCAGATCGAGCGCCGGACGTTCGCAGCGTAGCAACAGGTAGTTGGCGCGCCCGGGCCACACCGTCAGATCGGGGAGTGCCTGGATGGCCGTCTGCAGCCAGGGGCGCTCTTGTGCCAACCAGGCCAGCGTGCGTCGGCGGTAGTCATCATCGCTGAGCACCTGTTCGCCCGCCAAGGCGGCGAAGGCGTTGATGCTCCAGGGGTGCCGTAAGACACGTAGCCGCGCCGTCAGCTGCGGGTCGGCGCTCAAGAGGTAACCGAGGCGCAACCCGGCGATGGCGTAGAATTTGGTTAGCGAGCGTAGCACGCAGAGGGTGGGGAAGCGCGCTAACAGCGGGATCGCGCCGGGCTCGTCGGCGATAAAGTCCCAGAAGGCCTCGTCGATGATCAGGCGTACGCCGAGTTGTTGGCAGCGCTCGGCCACTGCCAACAGCAGATCGGGCGACACGGTTAACCCGGTGGGGTTGTTCGGGGTACAGAGAAAGACACAATCGAGATCGGCGCTAATGGCCGCCAGTAGACGCGCATCGACCGCAAATCCCGTCTCGGCTTGTAAGGTATAATCGCGCAGGGTGCAACCAAACCGCAGCAACGCCCGGCGATACTCGGCGAAACTTGGGGTGAGCAAGAGAGCCTGACGCGGCTGTAACGCCTCCACCAGATTAAAGATCAGTTCTGTCTCGCCGTTACCGGCCACAACCCAGTCCGGCGCCAACCGATGGTGGGCGGCTAAGGCGCGATGCAGCGCGCGATAGTCGATGTCTGGATAGGGTTGAGCCAGATCCAACTGGCCGTGCAGGGCCTGACGTAGTGTATCGGGCATGCCTAATGGATTGATATTGGCGCTAAAGTCGGTGAGGCTATCGGGGGAGACGCCGAGGCGCTCGGCGACAGCGACGACGTCACCGCCGTGTAGGCTGGATAACATAACGTGAGCTCCTGGTCGGCTGTGGTGGTATAGCGAAGATGGGCATCCCATGCATCTATGTTTGTCTCCCATAGGGGGAATGATAGCGCACAGCCTATTATTTTGATTATTTTGCTGTAATTTATCCGTTTCGCGCGCCACCCTGCAAGCGCTTCCCCGGTATGAGCGCGCCGTGGCTCATTCGGTGTACGCGCTGTCGCCGCCGTTTAGCCGTGGAGGCATGTCGTGTGGGCGGAGCCAGGCAGGGAAGGTGGCAACCCCTCGTCCCCATGACCCCCTGCGCTTTAGCAATGCGCATAGGCGGCGCGTGTAACGAGCTCTGGTCGCCGCGCAGGGGAGGGGCCGAGGGTCTCGCGCCAGCGTAGGCTTCCCAAACGCGCCTGGATGCTAGCGCGGTGAGTCAATGATAACAATGGAGGGGCTATGACCCTATCAATTATGGTGCAAGGCACCGCCTCCGATGCGGGCAAGAGCGTACTCTGCGCCGGGCTGTGTCGGGTATTTTCCCAGGATGGCTATCGTGTCGCCCCCTTCAAGTCACAGAATATGGCGCTGAATTCCGGTATTACCGCCGATGGTGGTGAGATGGGGCGGGCGCAGATGATGCAGGCCGAGGCGGCTGGCATCGCGCCGGATGTGCGCATGAATCCGATCCTACTCAAGCCGAGTAGTGACTGCCAGGCACAGGTAGTGCTGATGGGCCAGGTGTTGCAGGATATGGATGCCGTACATTACCACCAGTATAAGCCGCAACTGCTGGAGCAGGTCGCGGAGGTTTATCACCAGTTGGCGGCCCAGGTCGATATCATGGTGCTTGAGGGGGCGGGCAGCCCGGCGGAGATCAATCTGCGTGATCGCGACATCGTCAATATGGGCATGGCGGAGAAGGTCGATGCGCCGGTGTTGCTGGTGGCCGATATCGATCGCGGTGGGGTCTTCGCCGCTATCTATGGCACCCTGGCGTTGCTTGAGCCGCAGGAGCGTGCGCGGGTTAAGGGTGTCATCATCAATAAGTTTCGTGGCGATGTTAGCCTGTTGACGCCAGGCTTGCGCCAGATCGAGGCGCTGACCGGCGTTCCGGTGCTGGGGGTAGTGCCGTGGCTGGATCTCGATCTGGACGATGAGGATGGTGTCGCCTTGCAGCGTGGCAAGTATCGTGATGAGACGGCGCGCGCGTTGGACATCGCGGTGCTGCAGCTGCCTTATATGTCTAACTTCACCGACTTCTCCCCGCTCCATGCCCAACCGGATGTCACACTGCGTTACGTGACCCGTCCCGAAGCCATCGGGCGTCCGGATCTGCTGATCTTGCCGGGCAGCAAGAGTACGTTGGCCGACCTACGCTACCTACACGACAGCGGCTTGACGCATGCGCTGCTTTGCGCCCATCAGGATGGGGTGCCGATCTTGGGGATCTGTGGCGGTTACCAGATGTTGGGGAATCAGATCATCGATGGGGTGGAGTCGACGCAGGCGGCGATGCCGGGACTCGGCCTGCTGGATTGCGAGACCCGCTTCGCTCAGCAGAAGACTACGACGCAGGTACTGGCACACGTCGCCGCCGGGTTGCCCGGTCCGTGGGGTAACTGTGCCGGTCTCGCGCTGACGGGCTATGAGATCCATATGGGGACGACGCAGCGTGGGGCTGGCTGCGCGCCATTCTGCCAGCTATGGCAGCGCAACGGTGAGCCTTGCGCGCAGGAGGATGGGGCGATCAGTCATGATGGCTTGGTGATGGGCACCTACCTGCATGGCCTGTTCGATGAGCCGCGCCTGACACGTCATCTGCTCGATGCGTTGCGGTTAGCGAAGGGAATGGCCCCGGCCGAGGGGGCAGAGCTGGATTATCACGCCTGGCGCCAGCGCCAGTTTGACGCCTTGGCGGCGGCACTGCGTAGCCATCTGGATCTGCCGCAGATCTATCGTCTGATGCGCGAACATGCCGAGGAGGCCGCATGTTCACGCTGATCACCGGAGGGGCGCGCAGTGGCAAGAGTGCGTTGGCCGAACGCCTGGCCGGATCGCATGGCGCACGGGTGTTGTATATCGCCACCTCGTTGGCGACGGATGATGAGATGGCGGCGCGTATCGCGCATCATCGCGCGGCACGCCCGGCCAGTTGGCTTACATATGAAGGGTTTACGCAACTGGATCGGGTGATCGCCCGTGAGGCGCCACAGTGTGACGCCATCATGCTGGAGTGTGTGACCACGCTGATCACCAACCTCTTGTTTGCCGAGGCGGGAACCGCTGCCCCAGAGGCGATGGATTTCACCGCATTAGAAGCCTCGATCCAGCGCCAGCTCACGGCGTTGGCGGAGGCTTGCCGTCACAGCGCCTGCCCGGTCTATGTGGTGACCAATGAGGTGGGGATGGGGATCGTGCCAGAACATCTGCTGGCGCGTCGTTTTCGCGATATCGCCGGGCGGGTTAACCAGCGTTTGGCGGCCGACGCTCGGCAGGTGTACCTGGTGGTGAGCGGTATCGAAATGAAGATTAAAGGTTAACGAGGAAAACGCATGACGCAGTATGCCGAGACGCTGGCGCAGATCATCGCCACGATCCGTCCCTTAGATACGGAGGCCCAACGACGGGCTCGCCAGCACCAAGATAGCCTATTGAAGCCGCCCGGTAGCCTGGGACGCTTGGAGCAGCTCTCGATCCAACTGGCGGGCATCTTCGCCGAGCGACCGTTGGCGATCGGTAAGAAGCAGATCGTGGTGGTTGCCGCCGATCATGGGGTGTATCACGAAGGCGTGGCCATCACACCACAGGCGGTGACCGCCATTCAAGCGGGGAACATGGCGCAAGGGATCACCGGGGTTTGTGTGCTGGCGCAACAGGCTGGCGCGGCGGTGACATTAGTGGATGCGGGCATCGATGCCGATCCATTGCCTCATGCCGTCGACATGCGTATGGGGCGTGGTTGTGGCAATATCGCCCAGGGACCGGCGATGACACGGGCGCAGGCCGAGGAGCTATTGGTACGCTGCGCGCGTCTGGCGCAGAGTCTGGCCGCCGATGGGGTGAACCTATTGGGGATCGGGGAGTTGGGGATCGCCAACACCACCCCGGCGGCGGCGTTGGTCAGCGTGTTGACCGACAATGCCCCGCAAGCGGTAGTCGGCCTGGGCGCTAACCTGCCACCGGCGCGGCTCCAGCATAAGGTGGCCGTGGTAGAGCAGGCGATCCGGCGTAATGCGCCCGATGCTCAGGATGGCGTGGCGGTGTTGGCCGCCTTGGGGGGCTATGATCTGGTCGGCATGGCAGGAGTGATGATCGGCGCGGCGGCCGCGCGTATTCCGCTGATCCTCGATGGCTATCTCTCTTATGCCGCCGCCTTGGCTGCCTGCCGCATCGCACCAGGGGTACATCCCTACCTGATCCCCTCGCATTACTCGGCGGAGAAGGGCGCGACGTTGGCGTTGGCCGGCCTCGGTTTGACGCCCTATCTGCAGATGGAGATGCGCCTGGGGGAAGGGAGCGGGGCGGCGTTGATGATGCCGCTGGTCGAGGCCGCCTGCGCCATCTATCAGCGCATGGGGTTACTCAGCCAGAGCCAGATCGTGTTGCCGTCACATTGAGTGCATAACCGCCGGCGCCCTCCTCGCCAGAGGCACACCGGCGAACGCGTCAGCCTGTCAGATGCCGTCGGCGATAGCCGATGACAATGGGGGCGAGGATCGCCAAGGCGATCACGTTGGGGAGTACCATTAGCCCATTGAAGGCATCGGCCATATTCCAGACCAGCTCCACCTGAAACTGCGAGGCGGCGAACAACGCCAGGATCACCAAGACCTGAAATAGGCGTAATGCCAGCGATGAGCCAAACAGATAGCGCACGTTGGTTTCGGCGTAGTAGTACCAGCCGATGATGGTGGAGAACGCGAAAAACATCAGTGAAATGGAGACAAATGCGCCGCCGAAATGACCCAATGCCAGCTGGTAGGCATACTGGGTCACGGCGATACCGGTGCCATTTTTCCCCATCAACGCGAGCAGTTCCGCCAGGGGTAACCCCTGCTGGGCTAATAGCTTCATTCCTGCGGTGATGATAACCAGGGCGGTAAGGGTGATGATCAGGCAGTCGATAAAGACGCCCATCATGGCGATCAACGCCTGATCCTCCGCTTGCTTAACCTTGGCCACCGCGTGGGCATGCGGCGTCGAACCCATCCCGGCCTCGTTGGAAAATAACCCTCGGGCGATGCCAAAGCGAGCCGCCTGTTGGATCGAGATGCCGATGGCGCCCCCCATCGCCGCCTGGGGGTTGAAGGCGGCGACGAAGATCAGCTTAAAGGCGGCCAGAATGAAGGCGTAGTTGAGCAGGAGTACCAGGAGCGCGCCACAGAGGTAGAGCAATACCATGAGCGGAACCATCTTTTCGGTGAAGGCCGCAATGCGGTGCAGACCGCCGACCACCACCAGGCCTGCCGCCCCGGCGACGAGCAATCCGACGAGCCAGGGCGCCGCGCCGAAGGAGAGGGAAAAGGCATTGGCGATGGAGTTGGCTTGCACCATGTTGCCGACCACGCCTAGCGCCAGGATGAGCAGAATGGCAAAGAGGATCGCCAACCATTTTTGCTGTAGGCCCAGTTCGATGTAGTAGGCTGGACCGCCTACGGCTTGCCCATGGCGGTCGGTCGAGCGGTATTTCTGCGCGAGGATCGCCTCACCATAGATGGTCGCCATGCCGAGGAATGAGGAGATCCACATCCAGAGTACCGCGCCAGGCCCACCGGCGATGAGTGCCGTGGCCAGACCGGCCAGATTCCCGGTGCCCACCTGGCCGGCGACGGCGGTGGCAACGGCCTGGAACGAACTCATTCCCTCTTTTCCCGCCCGCTCGCCCGAGAGCGTAGCCCCCCGCAGCAGCATGGTAAGTCCCGCCCTGAAACGTACGACTTGAATGAAACGTAGGCGGATGGTGTAATAAATACCGATGCCACAGAGTAGGACGATTAATAAATAGTCCCAGAGGATGCGGTTGAGTGTGTTAATGATAATCTCCAGCGTATGCATATCAGGCTCCCTGAACGTGCTAGTGATATATTCTTTGAGATAATGTTATTTGATATGACAGCTGCTCTTATGAATAACTAGCCAACGATATGGATGAATAGATAAACAGGATCGCGTGGGAATTCGTTCACCCTAATTCACCCTCGCCGGGGGCGATGTGATCGCTTTCATATTCTCAAGGATTGTCGAGATGTCAGTGGTGCGGATACGCGTAAAGCGGCGCTTGTCCAGCGAGATAAATATAAACTTATTTAATCTTGGTATGCGATTCACGCCGTCACGTGATACGCGGGTGCCGGCGTGCTCATCTCCGCAGGCCTTGGGGCGTGATGCCGGCTTAGAGTGATAAATTCACCACCGCCTGTCATTATTATCAATATCTGTACGGATCGGTATCGCCACCTGGCGCTGTTTGACGATGATGGCCATTGTCATCCCCCTTATTTATCGCATGCATCGTTAGCCACATTTTTTATGATGCGTGTTCTCCTGTTATCTCTTTCGCGTCGAACGCCTCCTATAACGAGTACGCTGATGGCAACGCCGGATGATATGACTGACGCGCGGGCAGGTTATTTTATGCGTTAATCGAGAGATCTATTTTATTCCTTGATGACGGACGGTCGAATAAGGGGATAATGTGGACGCGGAGTGTGCCGGATGCGAGGGCCATTTTAACGTTGTTAGCGTCGACGATGTCATCGGATATCCCGTGCTAAACGTGAGTAGGCCAGCGACAGGTTGGCGGCCACAGGAGGACTCTGCAGAGATCCTCACCCTCACGAGGTCGTACCATGGCGGCCTCTCCCCGACGCCAAGGGCCCGCATAGCCCCGTTAAGAGTATGCTCCTCGCGGGTGACGAAAAAGGAGGGCGCGGTGGGTTGTCTTATCCCGTCGTGAGGATAGGCTGTCTTCGCACCAGAAGGAAATAGGCGGGGCGGCGTGAGTCGGTGAATAGTTTTGTGAATATGCCATAAATATGTTTGGCGAATGGGCGGCGTGATCACCCCGAGCCTTTATCCGTAGGGCGAAGCGAATAGGTGATCGTGGATTTTGGGTATATGCCATAAATAATGGGAGTCAATGCGATGCCTATTATTAGCGTATGGGCGAGAGATAATGTGAATATGCCAAAAATAAATCTTGGCTGTTCTCTAGTTAGGATGGATAAGGATCGCTTGTCAGTTGGTGTGATAACGCGTTTTTAGTCCGCTTATTGGTTTTTTATTTCGCATTAGGTTTGGATGTTCGCTGGGTTGCCATTGGGCACGCTGGGTGATCAGGGGGATGAGGCTTGCTGGTATCACGTGATCATGCACCGGTCTGCCGCTCAGGTGAATACCGGGTTTTTTATGCGGGGAGTGAAATGAGCAAATAAAATAGAGTAATGCTTTCTTTATTATTTCTCTAATGAATCGCCCGCTCTTGTTAGCCGTTTTTGATTATCTCAATGGCTGCAACACAAATCAATACACCATAATTACATTTAATGAACATCTCGGCGATCATTCTTGGCTTGTTATTTGTTGTTGTGTCTTTATTTGTTGGTAGCTTCAAAAAATAGCCTGCTAATCTCTCTATAATCAATATATATAATAAAAAGGAGATTATATGAGCATCAGTCGTCGTGCTTTTTTAAAAACTATTGGTGTAGGCTGTAGCGGATATGCCTTAACGAGTTTTCCTCCCGGTGCCTTGGCATTAAATCCTGCCGATGGCTTGACGGGTAAGACCACGTTAACCCCCAGTCTCTGTGAGATGTGTTCATTCCGGTGTCCAATCCAGGCGCAAGTGATCGATCAACGTACGGTCTTCATCCAGGGGAATCCTGCGGCAGCGCATCAGGGCAGTCGTATCTGTGCCCGTGGGGGGAGTGGGGTGAGCCTAGTTAATGATCCGCAACGTATCGTCAAGCCGATGAAGCGTAGCGGTCCGCGTGGCAGTGGGCATTGGCAGGTGATCAGTTGGCAACAGGCCTACACCGAGATCGCCGCGAAGATGAACGCCATTAAGGCGCAGCATGGCGCGCAGAGTCTGGCGTTTTCATCGAAGTCTGGCTCACTATCGGGACATCTGTTCCATCTGGCCGCCGCCTTCGGTTCGCCGAATACCTTTACGCACGCCTCAACCTGCCCGGCGGGCAAGTCCATCGCCGCGAAGGTGATGATGGGAGGCGATCTGATGATGGATATCGCTCATACCCGTTATATGGTGGCCTTTGGCCATAACCTTTATGAGGGGATCGAAGTCGCCGATACGCATGAGATGATGACGGCGCAGGAGCAGGGGGCGAAGGTGGTCAGCTTTGATCCCCGCATGTCGGTGTTCTCCAGCAAGGCCGACGAGTGGCACGCCATTCGTCCCGGCGGCGATCTGCCGGTACTCCTGGCGATGTGCCACGTGATGATCGCCGAACGTCTTTACGATGTGGCCTTCGTCGAGCGTTATACCGAGGGATTCGATCAATTGGCGCAGGCAGTGAGCGAGACCACGCCGGCGTGGGCACAACAACATGCCGATGTGCCGGCCGAGGTCATCGTGCGGGTTACCCGGGAACTGGCGGCGTGTGCGCCGCACGCCATCGTCAACCCTGGGCACCGTGCCACCTATTCCCAGCAGGAAATCGACATGCGCCGGATGATCTTCGCCCTGAATGCCCTGCTGGGCAACATCGAACGTCGGGGGGGGCTATTCCAGAAGAAGGGGGCGGCGGCCTATAACAAATTTGCCGGTGAGACGGTGGTGGCGCCGTTGGCCAAGCCGGGCGTCAAGGGGATGCCGGCGATCTCGGCGGCGCGTATCGATGCGACGGCCGCGCAGTTTAGCTATATCGCCGCCAGCGGTGGCGTGGTGCAGAGCATCATCGACGCGACCTTGAGGCAGACGCCTTACCCGATCAAGGGGTGGATCATGTCGCGCCATAACCCGTTCCAGACGGTGACCTGCCGTGCCGAATTGGAGCAGACGGCGCAGCAGTTGGATCTGATCGTCAGCTGCGACGTCTATTTGAGCGAGAGCGCCGCCTATGCCGACTACTTGCTACCGGAATGCACCTACTTGGAGCGGGATGAGGAGATCAGTGATGTCTCTGGCGCCAACCCGGCCTATGCCTTGCGTCAGCAGGTGGTAGCACCGATCGGGGAGGCGCGCCCCAGTTGGCAGATTTGGAAGGAGTTGGCGGCGGAGCTGGGTCTGGCTCAATACTATCCTTGGGAGGATATGCAGACTCGGCAACTGTTCCAATTGGGGGGCGATCAGGCGTTGTATCGCGATTTACGTAGTCGGGGCTATCTCAGTTGGGGAGTGCCGTTACTGCTGCGTGAACCGGAGTCGGTACGTCAGTTTGTGGCGCGTTACCCCAAGGCCGCGGCGCAGGTTGAAAGCGATGGTACGCTGAGCGGCGCCGTGCGCTTCAAGTCGCCCAGCGGGCGCATCGAACTCTATTCGGCGGCATTAGAGGAGAAGTTACCCGGCTATGGCGTGCCCCGCTTCCGCGATATGCCCTTAAAGCGCCCCGAACAGCTCTACTTCATCCAAGGCAAAGTGGCGGTACATACCAATGGCGCCACGCAGTATGTGCCACAGCTGAGCGCGCTGATGTGGGATAACGCGGTATGGATCCATCCGCAGACCGCGCAGGCGCGTGGCATTCGCAATGGCGATATGGTCTGGCTGGAGAACGAGACAGGCAAGGAGCGGGGACGTGCGTTAGTGACTCCCGCCATTCGTCCCGACACGCTGTTCGTCTATATGGGGTTTGGCGCCAAGGCTGGCGCGCGGACGGCGGCGACGAGTCATGGTATTCACTGTGGCAACTTGCTGCCGCATGTGATCAGCCCGGTGTCGGGCACCGTGGTCCATACCTCTGGCGTAAACCTGAGCCGAGCCTGAAAGGAGTTGATCGATGAATCAGAATGCCAACCATTACGTCATGCTGCATGACGAGAAGCGTTGTATCGGCTGTCAGGCCTGCACCGTCGCCTGTCGAGTGTTAAACGATGTGCCCGAAGGGTTTAGCCGCCTTCAGGTGCAGATCCAAGGGCCGGATCAGGCGGAGGGGGGACGTTTCCGCTTTATCCGCGTCTCCTGTCAACACTGTGAGGCCGCGCCCTGTGTCGCTGTCTGCCCAACCGGCGCCTCTTTCCGCGATGAGGATGGCATCGTGCAGGTGGATCAATCCCGTTGCATCGGGTGTGACTACTGCGTCGCCGCCTGTCCTTTCCACGTGCGCTATCTGGATCCACGCAGCGGGGTGGCCGACAAGTGCGACTTCTGCGCCGAGCGTCGGCTCAGTGAGGGGCTGCCACCCGGTTGTGTGGCGGTCTGCCCAACCGATGCCCTGCATTTTGGTCGGCTGGATACGGCCGAAGTGCAGAGTTGGATCGGCCAAGAGGAGGTGTATCGGCGGCAGGGTAAGCGTAGCGGTGCGGTAAGCCTGTATCGCCGTAAAGAGATCCATCGGGAGGAGCAAGCATGAATAGCATCTGGGGAGCGGAACTGAATTATGCGCCAGACTATTGGCCGCAGTGGCTGGTGTTGGCGGCATTACTGCTGGCGGCGTTGTTGGTGGGGGTCGCGTTACACGCCGCATTGCGTTATGCCCTGGCGCCGCGCGTGGCTGGCGGCGAGTCGAGCCGCCTGTATCTCTATTCGGCGGCGGTACGCGGTTGGCACTGGAGCAATGCGTTGCTGTTTGTCCTGTTGCTGCTGAGTGGGATCGGCGGCCACTTTAGCGTCGGGCCGGTAGGGCTATGGGTCGCGTTACATACCCTGTGTGGCTATGTGCTGATTGTCGCCTGGCTGGGCTATCTGCTGATTAATCTGCTGACGGGGAATGGCCGTCACTATCGGGTGCGTTGGCGCGGCTTGCTGGCGCGCTGTGTGCGTCAGGCTCGTTATTACCTGTTCGGTATCATGAAGGGGGAGGCGCATCCTTTCGTCGCCGATGCGCAGAGCAAATTCAACCCGTTACAGCAGTTGGCCTATCTGGCCATCATGTATGCGTTGCTGCCGCTGTTGATCGTCAGCGGTCTGTTGTGCCTCTATCCGCAGGTGATCGCCGGTTATGGCCCGTTGATGTTGACCTTGCACCTGGCGTTGGCGCTGGTGGGGTTACTCTTCCTGTGCGCCCATATCTACCTGTGTACCCTCGGGGATACCCCGGGGCAGATCTTCCGCAGTATGCTGGATGGCTATCACCGTCATCGGCAGCATGATGTCGCGAGCGAGACGCCACCACGCGGCTAATGTGCCTCATCCCTTGTCCGATAAAAACGGGGGCCTCGGCCCCCGTTTCCGCGATTACACCGTCGGCGGTGATATCAGCTGCACTGAACCTTGATCGCCAAGCCACCCTGCGAGGTCTCGCGGTATTTGGCGTTGATGTCCTTGCCCGTCTCATACATGGTCTCGATCACCTTATCCAGTGAGACGCGTGGTTCGGAGGTGCGTTGCAGCGCCATACGTGCGGCGTTGATCGCCTTCACCGAGGCGATAGCGTTACGCTCGATGCAGGGCACTTGCACCTGGCCCGCCACCGGATCGCAGGTCAGCCCCAGGTTATGCTCCATCCCGATCTCGGCGGCGATGCAGACCTGTACCGGGCTGCCGCCCAGTAGCTCGGCGAGTCCGGCGGCCGCCATCGAGCAGGCGACGCCGACTTCGCCCTGGCAACCAACTTCGGCGCCGGAGATGGACGCATTCATCTTATACAGGGTGCCGATGGCACCGCTGGCGAGGAAATAGCGCACGAAGATGTCCGGTGAGACCGGCTCGATGAAGTGGTTGTAGTACGCCAGCACCGCCGGGACGATACCGCAGGCACCGTTGGTTGGCGCGGTGACCACGCGGCCACCGGCGGCGTTCTCCTCGTTGACCGCCAGGGCAAACATATTGACCCAATCGATGACGTTCATCGGATCGCGGTTGTACTTGTCGCTGGTAACCAGCATGCGGCGCAAGGCGGCGGCGCGGCGCGGTACACGCAGCGGCCCCGGCAGGACACCCTCGGTGTTCAAGCCACGCTCGATACAGGCTTGCATGGTATCCCAGATAGCGGTGAAGTAGGCGTAGATCTCTTCTTTACTGTGTAACGCCAACTCGTTCTTCATCACCAGTCCGCTGAGGGAGAGGCCAGTCTCACGGCAGTGATCCAGTAAGGCTTGGGCGGAGTGGAACGGATAGGGGACGCAAAGGGATTCACCGCTCTCTTGACCAAAATGTTCGGCATCGACGATGAAACCGCCGCCGATGGAGTAGTAGGTCTTGCTATACAGCAGGCTATCATCCGCGCCGTAGGCGTTGATGGTCATGCCGTTCTCGTGTAACGGCAGATTGTCGCTGCGGAACACCATGCCGCTATCGTGCGGGAAGGCGACCTCATGCCCCTGCGGGCCGAGCGGTAAGCGTTCGCGTTGCTCCACCTGACGGATGAAGGCCGGGATGGCATCGATGTCGACGCTGTCGGGCAGGTTGCCGGCCAACCCCATTATGATGGCGATATCGGTATGGTGGCCTTTACCGGTCAGGGACAACGAACCGTAGACGTCGACGGCCACACGCGTGACCGACGGTAGCAACCCTTGCGCCGTCAAGTCATCGACGAACTGTTTTCCGGCCTTCATCGGTCCAACCGTATGGGAACTCGACGGGCCAATACCGATCTTGAACATGTCGAAAACGCTAATCACGCTAAGCTCCTTAAAGAGGCAATGTCTCATGCTGCTGGTGTCAATTCGGCGCGCGCGAGAGTCACACTCTCGGCACGGGACGCGCCTTGCCATTGACGAGGTTCGGCGCGTCTGGTTATCGTCATTCGCATTATTTTATTTCATGCTAAATGCCCCCTGTTCAGCGGGGGCGCCAACAATACCCGAACTTCTCTGCCGACGCACGCGCAATTGTGCCAGCGGCGTGCGGTTGGCGGGAAAAGCCGATTAATCCGCCCTCATTAGCTCACACCTCCGACGATGATCGTCGTTGCTAGCCGCATACGCCGTCGATAATGCTAGATGATCATATGGCCCTGTGATGGGATAAAAGCAAGGGATATTGTTATCTTTACTTGGTAATTACCAAGCCGCTTCACAGATTGACACTCCCCCGATGCGCTGAGGGGGAGCGAGGTCAATTTGCGCGGCCAGTAACCCGCCTTTCTCTAGGGGTATCGCATAACGTGAAGTAAGGAAAATCACTGGGAGACTAGCGTGAGGCGACCTGGATCGCGAGGCGACGTAGCATAGCCGCCGTGAGGCCCCAGATGAGGAAATTCCGATAAGAGGAGAGATAGAGGCGATGGTTTTGACCAGCCCGAGAGATGTCGAGTGCATGGTAGCGCCGGATATCCAGGGCGTGGGCCAACGGGATCTCGAAGATCTCGGCGACCTCTTGCGGATTGGGACGCAGGGTCAGCGCGGGGGAGAGGAGTGCGACGACTGGCGTGACGCAGAAACCGCTACTGCTATCCTCCGCGGGTAGTTGACCGAGGATCGTCGCATGACGGGGCGAGAGTGCGATCTCTTCCGCCGCCTCGCGTAGCGCCGTGGCGGCCGCACAGGCGTCATGAGCGTCGTGGGCGCCGCCGGGGAAGGCGACCTGGCCGGGATGCTGGCGCATCCCGAGCGCGCGCCGGGTCAGCAGCAGGGTCGGCTGCGGGCGATTGATGATAGGGATTAATACCGCTGCCTGGCGGGTATGGGTCGCCGCCCGTCCTGGCTGCGGGGACTGTAGCTGAAAACGGGTGACGAAATGGGTCAGGTTTGGGCTTAGTCGCATGAGAGAGGTCCGCTTTTCGCCAGTAACGGTAAGATTTTACTGACCTTATCTAACGTCTCCTGGTATTCCGCGCCGACTTCGCTGTCGGCGACGATCCCACCCCCGGCCCAGCAATAGAGTCGCCCGTGCTCCGCCAACAGCGTACGGATGGTGATGCTGGTATCCATGTCGCCGCAGGCGCTGAGGTAGCCGATGGAGCCACAATAGACGTTGCGCCGTTGCGGTTCGAGGGCATCGATGATCGCCATGGCGCGGATCTTGGGCGCGCCGGTGATCGAACCGCCGGGGAAGCAGGCGCGTAGTAGATCGCACGCATCGAGTCCGGGGGCCAGGCGGGCACGGATGGTGCTGACCAGATGATGAACGGCGGGGAAACTCTCTACGGCGAACAACTCCGGTACGCTGACGCTACCCGCGGCGGCGACGCGGCCAACGTCGTTGCGCATCAGATCGACAATCATCAGATTCTCCGCCCGATCCTTGGCCGAGGCCGCGAGGCGCAGGCGCTGCTGCTCATCCGCCGTCACCTCCGGTTTACGCGGTAAGGTGCCCTTAATCGGCCGCGTCGTGATCTCGCCGCGCTCGAGCCGTAAGAAGCGTTCCGGGGAGACGCTGAGCACCGCGCTTTGTGGTAAGCGCAGGAACGCGGAGAAGGGCGCACGGTTGGCTTGCGTCAGACGGAGGAAGGCTTGCCACTCGTCGCCTCGGTAGTCGGCGGCGAAGCGTTGTGTCAGATTGATCTGGTAACAGTCGCCGGAGGCGAGGTGTGCCTGCACGCGTTGGAAGGCGTGTTGATAGGCCGCTTTGCTCAGGTTGGCCTGCCAGTCAGAGGTGAGTGCGAAGGGCGTACTGACGGGTGCGCGGAGGGATTGCAACCAGCTGAGGCGTCGTGCGGCATCATGCCAGCTAAGCAGGGTGATGCGGCGCAGGCGGTGATCGACGATCAGCGCCCAGTCGTAGATCCCCAGCGCCATGTCCGGCGTCTGCAGATCGGCGGCGGCCAGCGTAGGGAGCGTCTCGAAGCGGCGGCCTAAATCGTAGCCCCACAACCCGAGCGCCCCGCCGCAGAAGGGCAGGTCAGGCTGTGGCGGACAGGCGGGCAGACGGCGAGCCAACACGCTGCGCAGCAAGGTTAACGGATCGTCGCGGTAGTGCTGGCAGCCTGCGCTATCGACGAGGGTGGTCACTGCCCCGCGCGTCTCGAGCGTCGCACAGGGATCGGCCACGATGATATCGTAGCGGTTATGAGAATGGTCGGCCTGGCCGGAGCTGAGCAACATCGCCCAGGGCTGATGCGCCAGCGGGGTGAAGTAATGTAGCGCCGCATCGGGTCGATAGGGCAGATCGCACTGGGTCAGTTTAGGGGTCGCAGTCATGGTGCGGCACAGCTCTCTGGGTCGATAAAGAATAGCGTTCGATTATCTACGGATGCGGGGCATACGGCAATTAGCGCGCGCTGCTCTCGTCGCGAGCTTGGTATATACTGCGGCAAGGCTAAATAAGAGGAGAGGTTATATGGTTGGTGGTATGCCGGCATTGAGCCATGCAGAACAGCAGCAGGCGGCGGAGCGTATTCAGGCGCTGATGGCGCAGGGGATGAGTAGCGGCGAGGCTATCGCGCAAGTGGCGGCCGAGATCCGTGCCGCCCATCGCGGGGCTCAGGTGCGGGTAGCCTTCGACGATGAGGCGGAGGATGACGATGACGCGGGGCAGCCGTAATCAGGGTGCCTGGTTGGGCACCCTAGGCGCTTAAGGCTGAATGATGACCGCGTTGCTGCAGGCGCGTGCGCGTTGACGGGCCTGGTCGATACTCTCACCCCAGGCTAAGGCGACACCGAGGCGCCGCGCCCCGTCGATCTGGGGTTTAGCGAACAGACGTAGCTGGCTGGCCGGGCCTAGGGCCTGTACCAGGTTGGTAAATTTTACGTCGTCGCTGTGTAACTGCGGGAGTAGCACGGCAGAGGCGCTGGGGCCGAATTGACGAATGGGACCGATCGGTAGGCCCAGAAAGGCGCGGACGTGCAGGGCAAACTCGGAGAGATCTTGGGACACCAGGGTCACCAGCCCGGTATCGTGGGGGCGAGGCGAGACTTCGCTGAAGATCACCTCGTCGCCACAGACAAAGAGTTCGACACCAAACAGACCATAGCCGCCGAGGGCGCGTACCACCTGGGCGGCGATCGTCTGCGCCCGTTCCAGCGCCACGGCGCTCATCGCCTGGGGCTGCCAGGATTCACGATAATCCCCCGCCTGTTGGTAATGGCCGATCGGCGCGCAGAAATGGATCCCATCACTGGCTTGAATGGTCAGCAGGGTGATTTCAAAATCGAAACAAACCTCGCCTTCGACGATGACGCTGGTGGCGTCGCCACGGGCACCTTCCCGAGCATAGTGCCAGGCGGCGTCGATCTCGCTGGCGTTGCGTAGGATGCTTTGCCCTTTCCCCGATGAACTCATCACCGGCTTGACGAAGCAGGGATAACCGATCTCGCTCACGGCCTGGCGAAATGCCGCGATATCACGAGCAAAACGGTAAGGGGAGGTGGGTAGCCCCAGCGTTTCGGCGGCCAGGCGGCGAATACCTTCTCGGTTCATGGTCAATTGCACTGCGCGGGCGCTGGGCACGATGCGGACGCCATCACTCTCCAACTGATCTAGCGTCTGGGTGGCGATGGCCTCGATCTCCGGCACGATGTAGTCAGGACGCTCACGTTCGATCAGGGCGCATAGCTGCTCGCCATCCCGCATATCGATGACATGGCTGCGATGCGCGACTTGCATCGCCGGTGCATCGGCGTAGCGATCGACGGCGATGACCTCCAACCCGAGGCGTTGGCCCTCAATGGCGACCTCTTTGCCGAGTTCTCCGGCACCTAACAACATGATCCGAGTGGCATGAGGACGAAGGGCGGTTCCGATGAGCTGCATGATCTGTTCCTGTATTCCATGTGAGCGTGGTCGCCGGCAGTATATACGAAAACGTTTGCGTGGCAACGTGAAAGATTTTTTTACAATGCGCAACAAAAAGGAAAAAATAATAAAAGCAATTTAATTTCATATTGTTATATCGGTGACCCTGACCAGGGTTTGCCACTTTGTGCGCTATAACGTGGGAGGTGATTTTCGTGACGGGAAGCAGATATATACTGAAAAAACGCCGGTGATGGGGGTAGAAAGGCACGTTTTGTTCAGATCCCTGTCCGTGCGGCATCAGCCATCGAGGCTTGAAGCTTTGTAATATAAATAATATTGTATGATAAATGCTTTTGGCCGGAAGGGATCCGACCGTTTAAGACTTCAACAGCGCGGTATGAACGCGGGAATGCATGAGTACGGCGGGAAGGTATGTGTAATGAGTAGTGCGACCTGTATTGAAGAAAGCGCATTAAAACAGGATAACTGGTATCGCATCGCGGAAGAGATGCTGAACCGGGCCGGAATTGCGATAAATGGTAGCCAACCCTATGATATCCAGGTGAAAAACCCAGAGTTCTTTCACCGAGTCCTACAAGAGGGTTCCCTCGGTTTGGGGGAGAGTTATATGGATGGCTGGTGGGAGTGCGAACGCTTGGATATCTTCTTCCAGCGGATTCTCACCGCGGGCCTCGACAGCCAACTACCGAAGCATTTCGCCGATATCGTGCGCATCGCCTCTGCGCGTCTGTTTAATCTCCAGAGCCGTAAGCGCGCTTGGATCGTGGGTAAGGAGCACTACGATCTGGGTAATGATCTGTTTAGTCGGATGCTCGACCCTTACATGCAATACTCCTGTGCATACTGGAAACAGGCCGAGACGTTGGAGCAGGCGCAGCAAGATAAATTGAAGTTAATCTGTGACAAGCTACAGCTCGAGCCTGGCATGAAGTTGCTGGATATCGGTTGTGGTTGGGGAGGATTGGCACACTATGCTGCGGAACATTATGGGGTCTCCGTCGAAGGGGTCACCATTTCCGCCGAGCAGCAGAAGATGGCGCAGGCCCGCTGCCAAGGATTGGATGTGAAGATCCTGCTACAGGATTATCGCGATCTGAACAACAATTATGATCGCATCGTTTCCGTTGGGATGTTTGAGCACGTTGGGCCGAAGAATTATCGTACTTACTTTGAAGTCGCGGCGCGTAATCTCAAACCCGATGGATTGTTCCTGCTGCACAGCATCGGGTCGAATCAGACCGATCTCAATGTTGATGCCTGGATCAATAAGTATATCTTCCCTAATGGCTGCCTACCTTCTGTGGCGCACATCGCGACGCACAGCGAAGGGCTGTTTGTCATGGAGGATTGGCACAGCTTCGGACCGGATTATGATCGTACCTTGATGGCATGGTATCAGCGTTTTCAGGCGTGTTGGCCAGAGATCAGTGCCAACTACAGCGAGCGCTTCTATCGTATGTTCTGCTACTACTTGACGGCGTGCGCTGGTGCCTTCCGCGCGCGCAATATTCAGCTATGGCAGGTCTTGCTCAGTCCAAAAGGCGTCGAGGGTGGGTTGCGTGTACCGCGCTAGGATTGATTGGCAATAGTGATAATTTCCTAATTATTATTGGCGTCGGGCATTGGCTCGGCGCTTTTTTATGTCACAGCTCTCATCGACAGCGGTTATTCAATGTCGAAAAATCTCATAAATTATATTTTAAGAGAATAATTTAATCATTGTGATTTTGATCATAATAATGAAATATCAAGCGTTTTCCGATGGGATTTATTGGGGGTAAATAGCTAACATCATGTATTAAAAGGATATTTATATTTAATTGCATTTGTTTTCCCCATGAAAATAAAGATGGTGCTAGCCGTTGTGATGCTCTGTTCGAGGGGCGAAAATATGGTGAATGATTTGCACCATCAGATAATTTATGCCTTAATAATGCCGTCCTTAGACGGAGCACGTTCTCTGGTGGAGAAATATCTGGAGTGATGTTTCTACTACCCGATGAGTGTGTCGCCACGCTTAGGGTGAGTCGCCCCTACGGGCAATATTTTAAAGTGAAGGAAAGTGTAATGAGCAAGAAAACCGGCCAGGTCAAATGGTTCAACGAAAGCAAGGGATTTGGGTTTATCACGCCAGCTGATGGCTCAAAAGATGTCTTCGTCCATTTCTCTGCTATCCAGAGCGACGGTTTCAAGACCTTGGCAGAAGGTCAGCAGGTTGAGTTCTCTATTCAGGACTCCCCGCGCGGCCCGGCTGCGGCCGACGTGGTTGCCCTGTAAATACAGCGTATTCACCACGCTGCATGCACGCTGACACCGTGGTGTTAATACGGGTGCCAGCGGTATGAACGGCCCTTGATGGGGCCGTTTTCTGTTGTTTTATCATCGTCATCCCACCCTGTTATTCCGCATTGTGTTGTCACACTATCCTAGTCGATGCGCTGCTTTACTCTGCTTTATGCTTGTTCCTCTCGTTGCTCGCGTAGTTATCCCTGGTCGCCTGATGGCGTAAGACTTGCAGCGAGCGCCGCCATCCTTTACTGTATATAAAAACAGTGACGCAGTGAGCGAGAGTAAGATGGCAGTAACGATTCAATATGTTGTGGTACGCGATGGGGTGGAAAAAATGACCTTTGCCAGTAAGAAAGAGGCAGATAATTACGACAAGATGCTCGATCTCGCCGATAACTTAAGCGAGTGGTTGGCCTCATCGCCTGTGACACTGGCGGAGGAGACGCGTGAGGCGTTAGGTTTCTACCTGGCTGAGCAGAAAGAGTCACTTTCTCGTCTATTGCGAGGGGCTAGTCTTGCCTCGTTACAAAATAGTGATGCCGATGAGGGGCGAGTAAGCGAGACGGAAGAGGGAGCAGAACGCCAGGTGGCGTAGCATAGCGCTAGCGGGCGTGTCGAGGCGTAGACATAGCGCATGCGCCTGGCGTCAAATAATATTGATTGGCGTATAGATTATGGCGAGATATTATGCTCGCCATAATTTCTCATCTCGATTACCGCCTTACATCTATGACACTCATCAAACCCGATATTACTTTTTATCAGCGTTTTGCCGCAGATATTCTCGCCGGTCGTAAGACCATCACCTTGCGAGATCGCAGTGAATCACATTTTCATCCCGGCCAACAATTAACGGTTGGTTATTACGAGGAGACGCGGCTGTTTTGTGTGATTGAGGTGATCAGCGTAACACCGTTGGATTTTTCTCAGTTGAATGAACAGCATGCCGCTCAAGAAAACATGAGTTTGGCGGAATTACGTCGCGTGATCCAAGAAATCTACCCACATCAGGATGCGCTTTATATGATCGCCTTTCGTCTGGTGCGGCGGTTAGGCTAATCGAGCCCGCTCCCCTGATCAGCGGAGCGTTGGAGAGATGGCGATAACCCTCTCGGGTGAGCTCCAGTGTGCGTAAATGGAGTCTGAATGTATCTATTGGCTAATAGATAAGCGTAAGCGATAATTTATTTTTTATCTCGTATAGGCTTACGCGTTATTACTTTTCCTATTTAAATAGAGATTAACGCTCAAAGATGAGCATAAATTGGTTTTTTATTTTGTATTGATGTGCGCGTCAGGCAATAAATCTGGTTTTTTTGGATATTCATCTTGTTCCAATGTTGATTATATCTACTCATTCGGTTGTTCTGCGCTAGAATAGTACCGTATAAGGATACTATTTGATTAATCATACTAATATACAAGGAACGTTGATGTTGTGTATCAAAATGATAATTGGTCGTCTCATAGACAACGGGTACAATACGTAGGATAAAAATGATGAGTGACTGCTGCAATCATGACAGGATGTCAACTTCGGCGCGCTATACCGTAAAGTCCCATGACTTCTCCAACGAGAAGTGAAATAACGTCAGATAACAGAATGAATACTGAACATTACCATCTATTAAGTGATGTGATGGCGCCGGAAGCGCAGCAGGAGTCACGAGAAATATTGTGGGAAAGATTACAATCTGCCCTCTCGGCGTCTGAGTTTTCCCTGCAGTATTATCCGCTATGGGGGAAAACGGGCCATCTTCAGGGGGCGGAGATCCAGGTGCGTTGGCACCATCCGCATTACGGGTTATTACAACCCGCTCAGTTTCTCTCGGCGGTGATCCAGTGCGATTTGGCCGGTGCCTTATTTGGCTGGATTGCGGCGCAATCATTGCCCTTGCTGCGGCGATTGCGGCAAGAGGTTTATCCTGACTTTTACTTGTCACTGACCCTTCCGTTGTCCTTGGCGGAGCAGGTGGATGCCTTCACCGTTTGGCGTCAAGCTCTCGTGGCGCATGACTTGCCTTGCTCGGCGTTGGCGCTGATTTGGCAAGGTGCGCTGGGGCAAAACGTGGAGGCAGCGCAGCTCGCCGGATTACGTCGCGTGCAGCAACAGGGATATGCTGTCGCATTGGCAGAGTATGGGGCTGACTATCATCTATTAACCGCCTTACCCGATCTTCCGCTCGACCATCTCTATATTCCCGCCGCTTTAGTCGCCTTACTGCCGCATCCCGAGGCGATGTTATTAGTTAAATTATTATTAGATCTCGCCGAAAAAATGGGGATTCGCTGTATCGCTCAGGGTGTCGATGATATTCAACGCTTCGAGTGTCTGAGTACAGCAGGGTGCCGCCATTTCCAAGGCGCCTATCTTTTCCGTCCGATGAGTGCACATCAGCTGTTGGTCATGGGGCGCCTGTTGGCGGAGTCGGAGGATGAGGCGGCGTCGCGTAGTTAGTGTGCGGACGGCTACGCGGCTTAAGCAGAATATTTTGCGTTATTGACACCGACAGATTGGCTCACCTTGTTATAAGATAGCTTGTGTGATGAATCTGTTAGGCATTGATAATGACAAAGGCACCGAAAGCAGCAAAACATCCCTATGAGATGGTCATCCATGGGGAGCGGCGGGTCGATGACTATTACTGGCTGCGCGACGATACGCGTCGTGATCCGCAGGTTTTAGCCTACCTTAATGCAGAGAATGCATACAGTGAGCACTGCCTTGCGCCGCAGGCCGCATTACGCGAGCAGTTATTGACTGAGATGGTGGCGCGCATCCCTCAACAGGATGCTTCTGTGCCTTATGTCCGTAATGGTTATCGCTACCAACATCGTTATCGAGCGGGGGCCGAATATGCGGAGTATTGGCGTCAGCCGGCGTCGTGCTGTAGCGAAGAGGGGTGGCAATGTTTGCTCGATTGCAACCAGCAGGCGCAGGGGCATGAGTTTTATGCGCTGGGCGCGCTGGAGGTCAGCCCGGATAATCGCTTATTGGCGATTAGTGAAGATACCGTATCTCGCCGGCAATATACGGTACGCATTCGCACGATAGAGGATGGCAACTGGCTGGAGGATAGCATCAGCGGTTGTGATGGGCATATCGAGTGGTGCAACGATAGCCGTGCATTTTACTATATTCGTCTGCATCCCCAGACGCTGTTACCCTATCAGGTCTTCCGCCATCGTCTTGGCACCGCATGCAGTCAAGATCAGCTAGTCTATCAAGAACACGATGATAGCTTCTATCTCGGGCTGGAGAAGTCGCTCTCGCAGCGCTATGTCATGATCCATAGCAGCAGTACTACCACCTCGGAAGTTTTATTGCTGGACGCCGATGATCCGGCCGCTCTGGCGCACTGTTTCCTGCCGCGCCGGCGTGATCATGAATATACCTTAGAGCATTATGACGGGCGTTTTTATATTCGCTCTAACCGAGAAGGGAAGAATTTTGCTCTGTATTGCGGCCCGGATGGCGACATGCTCAGTTGGCAGACGTTGGTTGCGCCACGCGACGCCGTGATGCTGGAGGGGTTTTGTCTGTTTCGTGACTGGCTGGTGGTCGAGGAGCGCGCCAATGGCCTGACGACATTGCGCCAGATCCAGCGCCATACTGGGGAGGAGCGGCGCATCCGGTTTGATGACCCGACTTATGTCACCTGGTTGGGATATAACCCACAGCCGGAAAGCGGCACGGTACGCTATGGCTACTCCTCAATGACGACGCCGGGCAGCGTTTATGAACAGGATTTGGACAGTGGTGAGCGTCGCCTGCTGAAACAGCAAACTGTCCCCGACTTCACATCGAGCGATTATGTGAGCGAGCGTATCTGGCTGCGTGTGCGAGATGGTATCGATGTCCCGGTATCATTAGTTTATCGCCGCGATCGCTTTGTTCGTGGGCAGAACCCTATTTTGATCTATGGCTATGGTGCCTACGGCAGTAGTGTCGATCCCGGATTTAGTACCAGTCGTCTCAGTTTACTCGATCGCGGCTTTGTCTTTGCATTGGCGCATGTGCGAGGTGGTGCGGATTTGGGGCAGGAGTGGTATGAGCAGGGTAAGCTGCTGCATAAGATGAATACCTTCCACGATTTTATCGATGTTACCGAGGGGTTGGTGCGTCAAGGATATGGTGCGAAGGAGCAGGTCTACGCGATGGGAGGCAGTGCTGGCGGGCTGCTGGTGGCGGCGGTGATTAACCAGGCGCCACAACTCTACCATGCGGCGGTGGCACAGGTCCCGTTCGTGGATGTACTGACCACCATGTTGGATCCTTCTATTCCGTTGACCACTGGCGAGTATGACGAGTGGGGGAATCCTGAACAGGCCGAATACTATCATTATATGCGGCGTTATAGCCCTTACGATAACGTGAAAGAGCAAGACTATCCTCATCTCTTGGTCACAACCGGCTTACATGACTCGCAGGTCCAGTATTGGGAGCCGGCGAAGTGGGTTGCTCGACTACGTGAGGTGAAGCAGGACGATAATCTGTTGTTACTGTCCACCGATATGGGGGCAGGGCACGGAGGAAAATCGGGCCGTTTTAAAGCTTATGAAGATATTGCGTTGGAGTATGCCTTTATTTTGACGCTGTCGGCTAAGCACGATGACGCCTGTTGACGGGCTTTTTATCAAGGAGTTTTATGCCAATACTGCATTTACATCAGCGTGATATGTACTATGAGGATCATGGTAGCGGCTTTCCACTACTACTGGGGCACAGCTATCTGTTTGACGCCGAGATGTGGCGTCCGCAGATCGCGGCGCTGAGTAAGCATTACCGGGTGATCGTGCCGGATCTCTGGGGGCATGGTCGATCCGCTGCATTGCCGGAGTCGCATCACGCATTGACCTGCCTGGCACAGGATTATCTGGCGTTGCTCGATAGCTTGAACATTGACCGCTTTGCCGTCATTGGCCTTTCGGTCGGTGGCATGTGGGGGACGGAGTTAGCCGCCCTGGCCAGTGAACGTTGTGCGGCGTTGGTACTGATGGATACCTTTGTCGGGCGGGAGCCGGAGGTGACTCACCAGCGTTATTTCGCCATGTTAGACGCCATCGAGCAGGCGGGTACCATCCCCGCCGCGTTAGCGGCACAAATCGCTCCACTGTTTTTCCGTAAGACGCCTGAACCGGCGTTGCTGATGGCCTTGAACCAGCGTCTGGCGTCGTTGCCGGCGGAGACGCTACGCCATAGCATCGTGCCGCTGGGCCGGATGATTTTCGGCCGCCCGGATCGCTGCGAGCTGTTGACACAGTTAACGATGCCGGCGTTGGTTGTGACCGGTGCCGAGGATCAGCCGCGCCCTCCCTTGGAAGGTTACTTGATGGCTGAGATGTTGCGGTGCCGTCAGGAGGTGGTGAGTGCCGCCGGACACATTTGTACCTTGGAGCAGCCGCAGGCGGTGAACCAGCTATTGCTGGACTTCTTGCGCAATGTACTCCCGAGCTGATGCACGGTAAGGTATTAAGTGAGCCGGGAAGTATGACGGATGATTGCTGACAAAAAGGGGCCAAAAGGCCCCTTTTTTACATTCCATGCGTGTGGAATTAGAACTGGTATACCAAGCCCAGCGCAACGATGTCATCGGTATTGATGCCGTTGGCACGGGTGAAGCTGTTGTCGTCCAGCAGGTTAATCTGGTAGTCGACGTAGGTAGACATGTTCTTGTTGAAGTAGTAGGTCGCGCCCACATCAACATATTTAACCAGGTCAGCCTTGCCGCCGTTGAAGGAGGCACCGTTACCATTGTACGCACCCAGCTCGGAGCCCTTAGACTGCAGGTAGGCGATGGACGGACGCAGGCCGAAGTCGAACTGATACTGAGCCACGGCTTCGAAGTTTTTCGTCTTGTTGGCGATACCGCTAGAACCGAACGGGGTCATGTTCTGGGTTTCGCTGTACATGGTGGCCAGATAGATGTTGTTCGCATCATATTTCAGGCCGGCAGCCCAAGCCTGTGCTTTGTTACCACCGGCGATGTTGGATAGAGCGCGAGTACCCAGCAGTTTCTGTTGAGCCGTACGGTTAGAGGTGGTGTAGGCGGCGCTAGCGCTGACGCCCCAGCCCAGATCGTAGCTGGTAGACAGACCGAAGCCGTCACCGTTATCTTCTTGGGCCTGATCATGATCGTCGATGCTGGTGGAGGTGTCGTGGCTCAACCCTTCGTTTTTACCCTGATATTGCAGGGCAAAGTTCAGGCCATCAACTAAGCCGAAGAAACCGTTGTTACGATAGGTAGCCAGGTTGTTCGCGCGCTGTGCCATAAAGTTGTCGGTCTGCGCAGAGGTATTGCCACCGAACTCTGGCAGCACGTCGGTCCAGCCTTCAACATCGTACAGAACACCGTAGTTACGGCCGTAGTCGATGGAGCCGTAGTTACCGAATTTCAGACCGGCAAAACCTAAACGAGTGAAGAAGTTAGAGCTATTATCTTCTGACTGATTGGCGTTGGCCTGGGCTTCCCATTGACCATAGCCAGTCAGTTGATCGTTGATCTGCGTTTCACCTTTGAAGCCGAAACGGACATAGGATTGATCACCGTCATCGGAGTGATTGCTGGAGAAGTAGTGCAGGCCATCTACCTTACCGTACAGATCCAGCTTGTTGCCGTCTTTGTTGTAGATTTCCGCAGCGTTAGCTGCGCCTGCAACCAACAGAGCAGGAATAACGACTGCCAGCAGATTACGTTTCACAATAATATTCCTTCTTAGTTGCTGACCTTTATGCGGTCAGATATGAGATGCCACTGCTTATTTTGTTTTTTTGTGCGCAATACACGAACTAAATTGCGTTCCATCTGTCAAAGTTAGCGTAATGGGCACGCCATAATCATAGGTGTTTTTCATCATAAATAAAAAGAAGAGTTCCCATTTAATTATTAGATGGAGTAATTAACTGTGTATAATTGTAAATATCGCTATATTTGATGTCGCTTTATGTTGAATTTGTTCATTATTTGTTTTGTTTGTTTTTTAGGCGCGCAGTGAGTTGCTATAGTGCTGATTATGATTTTATGGTGATCACACGAATTGCTAATGTCGCGCTGTCTCTTGCTGTATACTTAAGTCTCATCATTGTTACTGCGTTTTATTTTTCTGTGTCTTAAAATTTTTTAAGCCAACCTTATGGTTGGCTTTTTTTATTTTCCGCTATTTATATATCCTTTTATTATCAACTACTTATGTTTTTGTGAGTCATTGTCTTGATGTTGTTAGATAACGCTTTCAATGTTCGTTTACATGGCTATGACTATAGGTGAAAAGGATTTTTTAGGTTGTGTTATAACCTTAGCGCACGACGTCATTATCAATTCGCATGCTCTCCTTGAGTTTGAAACAATAAACGCTGCTTAACTGTTATATTGGATTTTGAGACGGATGAGTTGTTTTTTTAACAAAATGTGCGGAATTTCTGTTGCTGATAAAATATCCGAATCAACCTCCTAGCTAGAGACTTTGTTAGATTAATCTTAGCCAGTATCGACCCCAGGTATCTTGGCTGAGGATCCTCTGTAGCACTGGATTGAGAGGGCAGAGGGATATACCACGTTGGAGATAAAAAAACCCGCCGAGGCGGGTTTATATGCAAAGAATCACCGTATTCTATTATTCTACCACATCCTCCATGTGGGCGCGTTTAGCACGTTTCGCTGCACGTTTTTCCACCAGCGTTTTCTGCGGTTTTTTCTTCACATTTTTTTTGCTATCCATTCCCTTACTCATAGTAGCCTCTCTTTAACTATCGTTGGGTTGGTTGCCTAATTACTTAAGCTCTATTGCGAATGAGTTGCAAGTAAAGAATGGTGTTTTTTGTATATCATATTGAAAATATTTAATTTATTCATTGGTTATACATTGGCAACTGGGGCTGCCAGCCTCTATTAGAATGAGGGCGGCATCGGGGGGCGGCTTTTCTATGGCGGATGAATAGAGATAGCGAGTGAGCGCGGTCGATGGGGTTCGGGCACACATGCCAGTGTGCCCAGGTTCGTCAGGCTGCGGTTGGCATACCGCACAGTTTGCTGAGATTACGGGCACCGATCATGACCGTGGCGACGTAAGATTGACGCCGGGTCACGACTTCGACAGCGATGAGTTTGTCACGGTATTTGAGGTGGTAGATGCAGGGCCATCCCTGCCGGGTATGCCCGAAGGCCGAGGCATGCCGATCGATGGCGGCATGAGCAACAACAAGGTGAGAGAAGTTTGTATCGCCTTTAATGATTCGTTTCATACAGGCTCCCTACATAAATCAATCAGTTTGCTTATGTCAGCATGGCTGACTCCACTGTTATAACACCATTGTCTCTTGCGTAATACACTTCAGCTAGCCATCTGCTCATTCGCTCGACGATGTCGTATTCGCGCGTCTTGTCCGCTGGGAGGCGCATGATGCGATCGCCAGGGGTATTTTTACCCAACAATGCTACGCTGAGATGAAAGCCATCGATTAAGGAGCATCTATGGATCCTATCTACACACTGACGCTGTCCCCATCGCTGGACTGCGCGACCAGTACGGCCAAACTCTATCCAGAAGGTAAGTTACGTTGTACTCCTGTCATCTATCAGCCTGGCGGGGGCGGGATTAATGTGGCGCGTGCCATTCAGCGCCTCGGAGGATGCGCACAAGCTATCTATCCGGCCGGTGGATCGACCGGAGAACAGTTGAGTACGTTATTACAGGCAGAAGGCGTTGCGGTGGATGTGGTACCGTCTCACGCCTGGACGCGGCAGAATATGCACATCGATGCGACGGCGACCGATGAACAGTATCGCTTTGTCATGCCAGGGGCAGAGTTAACCGCCGAGGAGTTTGCGGCATTAAGGCAGAAGATCGCCGCACTCCCGGCCACGGCTTTACTGGTCGTCAGTGGGAGTCTACCCGATAGCGTCGCGCCGACGGCGTTTGCGGATTTGCTGCGGGAGGCGATACAGCGTGGTATGCGTTGCATCGTCGATAGCTCGGGCGAGGCGCTGCAAGCGGCGGTCGAGGTGGGGGGATTGACGCTGATTAAACCGAACCAGAAGGAGTTGGCGGCATTGAGTGGCCAAGAGATGACGCTGCCTTCCTCGGTGTTGCAAGCGGCCCACGGCTTGGTGCTACGGGGAGCGGCACAGTATGTGGTGGTGTCGTTGGGGGCGCAAGGGGCAATCGTGGTCGATCGGCAGGCTTGGGTACAGATCATTCCGCCCCCGATCAAGGCACTGACTACCGTGGGCGCGGGCGATAGCATGGTCGCCGCGATGACACTACAGCTAGCCACAAACGGCTCGTTGCTGGATCTGGCGATCCATGGGGTCGCGGCGGGGACAGCGGCGACGCTGCGTCATGGCACGGAGCTGTGTCAACGTGAGGAGGTTGACGAAATCATCGCTTATCTCCGGGCTCGTCACCCCCAGGTGTCTGCGTTTTAAAGGCTAAGCGCAGAAAAACGGGGTCTGATATCAGACCCCGTTATAGCCGCTACTTTAGGCATGCACAGCCTTATTCTGCCAGGTGTGCCTCGATGAACCACAGGAACTTATCCAGGTCGCGTGAGGCCGCCGTCAACATATCGGCACTGTCTTCATCTTGGGCGATGCCGATCGCTGCCCGGGTATGGTTAGCGACGACGGCATAGCGCTCCGCCAGCGCCAGCAGGTGGGCTCTGACATTGGTGATATCTAATGGATAGGGCGCCAGAGAGGATGAGCTGGCGGCTGTTTGTAGTGTCCCTTGGGCAGTACCACCGAGTTGGACGATACGCTCAGCGAAGATATCCTGATGATTGAGCAACGCAGCCCGAAAACCATCCAACATCTCATGTACGGCAATAAAGTTTTTACCTTTCATGTTCCAGTGCGCCTGCTTGGTCAACAACGCGAGATCGATAAACTCGACCAGTAGCGGTTGTAGCAGCGTAATGGCTTGCTGTTTGATCTCCGGATCCAAATCGTTGCGGGTGGCGAAGAGGGATGAGCCCGGATAAGCATTGTTCAAAGGTGTCACGTTCATGGTGAAGTCTCCCACTGTTAGCCTGTGTCATGGCTACGCCGTCTCGCTGGCGTAGGCCGGAATACGTACTGTTTGTGTCAGTATAGGAAGGCGAAGAGGGGGATGGCTAAGGGGTTATCGGTATTGCTTAAATAGGTTATGCCGATGATCCCCCCGGGTAAGGTATGGTGAGGGGCTGATGTTTAACGTTGCCAGAATGGGGTAGCCACGGCGCGTAATAACGGACACTCGCTACTGCCAATCACACCATGGGTATCGCGCAATTGGTGGTTGCCCACCAGACCGTAAGCACTCAGGTATTGACACTCTAGAGTCAGTCCACCCAGCTGTTTTTGGCTGTTGACCAGAAAACCATAACCACTGAATAGCATGGCCAGATAGGCGACGATCAGCAGGATCAAGGTTGTTTTAAGTAGGCGCATGATAATTCCTTGGGCACAAAGTGAGCGAGCCATTAGGTCCAGAAGAAGGCGTAAAATAGTCTATCATAATCAGTGGAGTAGGCGAATCTTTCCCGGCGGACTTTACTCGCAGGGATGGGGATGCCGAGGTTGGTCGGGCACAGCGCAAAGACGCTCCGCGGCGTATGCGGGAGGCGATGATGAGCAATAGACATCACATATCTGAATGTAATAACGTATTCTTTGGACAAAGTATTTTGCTGGCTTGTTTTTATTGTTCCCCTTTGTTATTAATTAGGTTCCGTTGATACGGGATTTGGCTTACCGATACTGAGTACTATCAAAAATAAGCGAGGCGTTTATGAGTAGAGGAAAGGATAAGGACACCAAGAAAAAATCTGGCAAGACACTGAAAGAACGGCGCGCGGAGAAAAGAAATAAACGCGATACGCAAGAGTAGTTGCGTCGCCAAGGCAGTGTGACGACCCGGCAATCGCCGGGTTTTTGTTTTTTTATCCTCGGGTACTGGAGCGCTAAATCGTCGAGGAGAGGAGGGGCTGGCGCAGATTTTACGCCGTCGAGATCGCGTCGTAAGCGGCAAACGCGATAGCACATTTCGAGATCAATCGGGAATAAATAAAAAGAGGCCTCAATGGTGAGGCCTCGGGTAATAGCGAATTAATTGGGAATGACCACCGCGAGGCAGAAATCCCGTGCCATTGATTATATGGCGTACTCCGGGCGGGCCAGGACGAGGGTCTGTCGTGTGCTACAATTCACTGCCGTCACGAATGTAATTAAATGTGTCATTTAACTCCTTTCGTTGCCTCGGATGAATTAAAGATAGCCTAATCGATAACGTGCTAGTGTGATATGGCTCACCGATCCTTATTTTTTTGCGCATCGCTTCAGGTTGATTTGCGCAACGGTGCGAGATGAGGCCTCATCGATGCGTGGGAGGCGGCGGGGCAGAGAGGGAAATTTTACCGCAATGATTGAGTTGTGGCCCGCGCTTGCTATCATCGCAGCACACCGAACGAGGAAGTTGATATGAAACCACTTTTTTCTTTGTTGGCGGCAGCATTGTTACTCAGCGGATGCAGTGCTGCACCCGAGGGTAGCAACCCTTCGCCGCAACCTTTTCGCAATAGTTTTCAATGCGATGTCCCATTAGAGCAGGATTTTCCGCCAGTACAGAGTGCTAGCGATCTGCTGGCGAATATGCAACATATGTCACAGCGTTTGCAAGCGCGTAATTTTGTAGCGGGTCAATGGTTAGCCCAGAATGATTCGTTGAGTGAGCGCGATCATATCAATGCCTGTCATACCGCACTGCTGCAAGGGGCGCGACGTTTGATCGATGCACAATACCAAGCCGTCTATCCCACTTTAGCGAGTGCGGAACAACGTGATGCGCTGAAGGCGGTGATGGCGGCCTGGCGTACGGCGATGCAAGGCATCACCCCGCAAGGGGTGAACGATCAGCAATTGACCGCCTATACACAGGCTGCGCAGACGCTACGCATGCTATTGCCAGCGCACTAACGCACAAGGTACTGAAAACGGTTGGCGGGTAGCTTGTGGGCTCGCCGCCGAAAGTCAGTGGTTTTTTCAGCGTGCGAGTATGTTGATCCCTCATAGCCTCATAGCCTCATAGCCTCATAGCCTCATAGCCTCATAGCCTCATAGCCTCATAGCCTCATAGCCTATCGATATAATACAGGTTGGCGGTTAGTCGATTTACGCTATCCCTATTGACGCCGCCCACCGTGTTTAGTCGCATTTTCCCTTTTCGTCATGCGTTACCATCGTGATGGAAACGAGCGAGTCGCGTAGTAAAAAGAATACTCGGCCGGATGGGCTATTAACTTTTCTCGCTACACTGACGTGGCGTTTTAGCCTGTTCTATCCATGCTCGGAATAACCGTAATGGTCGAGTGGTAAACATGTCGGACGCCGGGAGAGAATCGCCGCAAAAAATAGGAAAATAACGGAGGAGGCTGGAATCCTTCGGGAAGGGGGGCACTACCGCACGCGTATGTATATTAGGCGGATTTATCGATGCATTTCGATAAAAATTGCTTGTTTTATTGAAAATGAGCTTATTTTTCCTTATGATCGCTCCGTTTTATAGGGTGTCGAGCGTGCTGTAAACGTATCGATGGCAATTTTTTCGGGTAATTTTCACATTAAGGATGAGTAAATTGCGCGCATTATAAACTCACAGTGAGGGTATAACATGAGTCATAATGGCACGAGTGAACAAAGTAAAAAATATACGATTAATCCACCGGTTTTTATTATTTCTGCAGTATTAATCATCGCGTTGGTATTATCTGTTGGTATGATGCCGCAACAGGCCGAACAGGGATTTCAATCCCTACAGCAGAGGATATTCGCTAACGCCAGTTGGTTCTATATCTTAGCCGTCGCTTTAATCTTATTGAGTGTGACCTATCTGGGTTTTTCACGTTACGGCACGATTAAACTCGGTCCGGATCATGCTGAGCCAGAATTCAGTTATTTTTCATGGTTTGCCATGCTGTTTTCTGCGGGGATGGGGATCGGCCTGATGTTTTTTGGCGTCGCTGAACCGGTGATGCACTACCTGTCGCCGCCGGAGGGGAGTGCGCAGACCATCGCCGCCGCGAAGCAGGCGATGACATTAACCTTCTTCCATTGGGGGCTACACGCCTGGGCGATCTATGCCATCGTCGGGTTGATTTTAGCCTTCTTCAGTTACCGTCATGGGTTACCGTTAACGCTGCGTTCGGCGCTTTATCCGCTTATCGGTGAGCGCATCTATGGTGCGGCCGGGCACGCGGTCGATATTTTTGCCGTCTTAGGTACCGTGTTCGGTGTTGCCACATCGCTAGGTTACGGCGTCTTGCAGGTCAATGCCGGCCTGAATCATCTGTTCGATTTACCGATTTCGACCACGGTGCAGGTGGGGCTGATCGTGGGGATCACCAGCCTGGCGACGCTCTCGGTAGTCTCTGGGCTGGATCGCGGCATCCGTCTGCTTTCTGAGCTTAATCTGGGGCTGGCGGTGTTATTGATGTTGTTAGTCGCGGCGTTGGGGCCGACGGTATTATTACTCAAGTCATTTGTAGAAAATAGCGGCGCCTACCTGTCACAGATTGTCAGCAAAACCTTTAACTTGTATGCCTATGAGCCGAAGTCCAGCAGTTGGCTGGGGGGCTGGACGCTGCTGTATTGGGGGTGGTGGCTGTCATGGTCACCCTTCGTCGGTATGTTTATCGCCCGTGTCTCGCGCGGTAGGACCATTCGTGAGTTTGTCACCGGCGTCTTGCTGGTGCCCGCCGGTTTTACCCTGATGTGGATGACGGTGTTCGGTAATAGCGCCATTGAATTAATCGCCCATCAGGGGGCGACCGATCTGGCGACCAGCGTCCAGCACGATGTCTCTTTGGCGCTGTTCAATTTTCTCGAACATTTCCCGCAGCCGACGCTGCTGTCGTTTATCGCCATGGTGATGGTGGTGGTGTTCTTCGTGACATCGGCCGACTCCGGCGCCATGGTGATGGATACATTGGCCTCCGGTGGGGCTAAGCATACCCCGCTGTGGCAACGTATTTTCTGGGCCGCGTTGACCGGAGTGGTGGCGATTGTGTTGCTGGTCGCCGGCGGGTTACAGGCGTTGCAGACGGTCACCATCGCCAGCGCGTTGCCTTTTGCCGTGATCCTATTACTGGCCATTTATGGTTTGTTCAAGGCGCTGCGTGTCGACATCTACAAGAAGAAGAGCCAATTGGTCACCACCATCGCGCCACCGGCCAGCCGAAACCCCATTTCGTGGCAACGCCGTCTACGTAACATTGTCTATAACCCGAAACGTTCACAGGTACGGCGTTTTATCGCCGAGGTGATTCAACCGGCGATGGTGATGGTGCGTGAGGAGTTGGCACGCCAGGGTAAGGAGGCGACGCTGGAGGGCGAGGATGAGCGTATCAGTCTGCGAGTTGAGTTCGGCGATGATATGGCGTTTTGCTATGGCGTACGCTTGCGCGCCTACCGTAAACCGGCTTTTGCCATGGCAGGCCTGGAGGAGGAGAACCCGCGCGAAGAGGAGGTTTACTACCGTGCCGAGGTCTATCTGAAGGAGGGGGGACAAGATTACGATCTGATGGGGTGGACGCAGGAACAGGTATTGCACGATATCCTCGATCAGTATGAAAAACATATCCACTTCTTGCACTTGATCCGCAGTTGATGCCCGGCGCCCCGGCAAACGGTCACTTATTCCCGGCGGGGATTGCGGTTGGCAATTCACGCTCTCGGGGGTAATATTGCCCGACACCGATGTTAGTGCGCTCTGTTATCGCTTTGTGTGGCGAGGCATGGCGTACGCATCTTGCTAAGTAGAGCAGGGGCGCATCGGCAACATATCGAAACTCAACAAAACTTTTTTCTATATGTGACCTGTCGTGTGGGTCACCACTGTAGATAAGGAATTCAAATGCCTGTTATTACACTTCCTGACGGCAGTCAGCGTCACTTCGATCACCCTGTTTCCGTAATGGACATCGCCCGCGATATCGGCCCCGGCCTGGCAAAAGCCTGCATCGCTGGTCGCGTCAACGGTGAGTTGGTCGATGCCTGCGATCTGATCGAGAGCGACGCCACCGTCGCCATCATTACCGCCAAGGATCAGGAAGGGGTGGAGATCCTGCGTCACTCCTGCGCCCACCTACTGGGTCACGCCATCAAACAGCTGTGGCCGCAAACCAAGATGGCCATCGGCCCGGTGATCGACAACGGTTTCTATTACGACGTCGATTTGGATCATACGCTGACCCAGGACGATCTCGATCGCCTGGAAAAACGCATGCACGAGCTGGCGGAAAAAGATTACGACGTCATCAAGAAGAAAGTCAGCTGGCAGGAAGCGCGTGACGCCTTTGTCGCGCGGGATGAGTCATACAAAGTGGCCATCCTGGATGAAAACATCAGTCATGACGATAAGCCGGGTCTGTACCATCACGAAGAGTATGTTGACATGTGCCGTGGTCCGCACGTGCCGAACATGCGCTTCTGCCACCACTTTAAGTTGCAGAAGTCTTCCGGCGCCTATTGGCGTGGCGACAGCAACAACAAGATGTTGCAACGTATCTATGGTACCGCCTGGGCGGACAAGAAGCAGCTGAACGCCTATCTGCAACGTCTGGAAGAAGCCGCCAAGCGCGACCATCGTAAGATCGGTAAGCAGCTCGACCTGTATCACATGCAGGAAGAGGCGCCGGGCATGGTGTTCTGGCACAACGACGGTTGGACCATCTTCCGCGAGCTGGAAGCCTTTGTCCGAATGAAGCTGAAGGCATATCAGTATCAAGAGGTTAAGGGTCCGTTCATGATGGACCGCGTGCTGTGGGAGAAAACCGGTCACTGGGAAAACTACAAGGATGCGATGTTCACCACCTCGTCAGAGAACCGTGAATACTGCATCAAACCGATGAACTGCCCGGGACACGTGCAGATCTTCAACCAGGGGCTGAAGTCCTATCGTGACCTGCCGCTGCGTATGGCCGAGTTCGGCAGCTGCCACCGTAACGAGCCGTCTGGTTCCCTACATGGCCTGATGCGTGTGCGTGGCTTTACCCAGGACGATGCGCATATCTTCTGTACCGAAGAGCAGATCCGTGACGAAGTGAACAGCTGTATCAAGATGGTGTACGACATGTACAGCACCTTCGGCTTCGAGAAGATCGTGGTGAAACTCTCTACGCGTCCAGAGAAGCGCATCGGTAGCGACGAGATCTGGGACCGTGCCGAAGAGGACTTGGCCGCTGCGCTGGAAGAGAACGGTATCCCGTTCGAATACCAGCCAGGGGAGGGGGCGTTTTACGGGCCGAAGATCGAGTTTACGTTACATGACTGCTTGGATCGCGCCTGGCAGTGTGGTACCGTGCAGCTCGACTTCTCCCTGCCGGGCCGCCTGAACGCGTCCTATGTCGGTGAAAACAATGAGCGTGTGGTACCGGTGATGATTCACCGCGCCATCCTGGGCTCCATGGAGCGCTTCATCGGCATCTTGACCGAAGAGTTCGCCGGTTTCTTCCCGACTTGGTTAGCGCCGGTGCAGGCCGTGGTGATGAATATCACCGATTCTCAGGCTGAATATGTTGAAGAATTGAACAAAAAACTGCAGGCTGCAGGAATTCGCGCAAAATCAGACTTGAGAAACGAGAAGATTGGCTTTAAAATTCGCGAACATACTTTACGTCGTGTTCCTTATATGCTGGTTTGCGGCGACAAAGAAGTCGAAGCCGGTAAAGTGGCCGTGCGTACACGCCGTGGTAAAGACCTGGGCGTGATGAGCATCGACGACGTAATCGAGAAGCTGCTGCAAGAGATTCGCAGCCGTAGTCTTCATCAGTTGGAGGAATAAGGTATTAAAGGCGGAAAACGAGTTCAAACGGCGCGTCCTAATCGTATTAACGGGGAAATTCGCGCCCAAGAGGTTCGCTTGACAGGTGTGGATGGCGAGCAGATTGGTATTGTCAGTCTGAGAGAAGCTCTTGAGAAGGCCGAGGAAGCTGGCGTCGACCTGGTCGAAATCAGCCCTAACGCTGAACCGCCGGTTTGTCGTATCATGGATTACGGCAAATTCCTCTATGAGAAGAGTAAGGCTAGCAAAGAGCAGAAGAAGAAACAGAAAGTTGTCCAGGTGAAGGAAATCAAATTCCGTCCTGGCACCGATGATGGCGACTACCAGGTAAAACTCCGCAGCCTGGTTCGCTTTCTGGAAGATGGCGATAAAGCCAAGATCACCCTGCGTTTTCGCGGTCGTGAGATGGCGCACCAACAGATCGGTATTGAAGTGCTTAACCGCGTCAAGAACGATCTGAGTGAACTGGCCGTGGTCGAATCCTTCCCAACGAAGATCGAAGGCCGCCAGATGATCATGGTGCTCGCCCCCAAGAAGAAACAGTAAGGCTAGCAAGTAAGGGTTCCGCGGTATGCTTCGGCATCCGTGGAACCGTTCGCCTCACTGATTCGTTGTAATTAACAATGCGAAGTGGAAATCGAAATGCCTAAGATTAAAACTGTGCGTGGCGCGGCCAAGCGCTTTAAGAAAACCGCCGGTGGTGGTTTCAAGCGTAAACATGCTAACCTGCGTCATATTCTGACCAAAAAATCTACCAAGCGTAAGCGTCATCTGCGTCCGAAGTCTCAGGTCTCTAAAGGCGATCTGGGTCTGGTAGTCGCGTGCCTGCCGTACGCATAAGTAATTTTTTTTGAATCAAGAATAAGACTTTAGGAGAGAGCATATGGCTCGCGTAAAACGTGGTGTGATTGCCCGTGCACGTCACAAGAAAGTATTGAAGCAGGCGAAAGGCTACTACGGTGCCCGTTCGCGCGTATATCGTGTTGCCTTCCAGGCAGTGATCAAAGCAGGTCAGTACGCTTACCGTGACCGTCGTCAGCGTAAGCGTCAGTTCCGTCAGCTGTGGATCGCACGTATCAACGCAGCTGCTCGTCAGAATGGCATCTCTTACAGCCGTTTCATCAATGGTCTGAAGAAGGCCTCTGTTGAGATCGACCGTAAGATCCTGGCCGACATCGCTGTATTCGACAAAGTGGCGTTCAGCGCCCTGGTTGAAAAAGCGAAAGCGGCTCTGGCGTAAGTCAGATGAAAGAGGGAGCTTGCTCCCTCTTTTGCTGTCTGGTCATAGCGTGATTCACGCTGTCGCTAGGTTTAGCGGTTATACGAAATTTATTGACATTCTCTGGCGAGAGCTTTTCAATAGATGCAGAGTTTTCAATAAGTTCTGAATGTTCAAGGTAACGCAAGCATGAACGCTGCTATTTTCCGCTTCTTTTTTTACTTTAGCGCCTGAGCGTCAGGAGGCTTTGCGCGTAAGAAAAGAAACGGAAAACAGCGCCAAAAGCCTCCCTCGTGGAGGCTTTTTTTTTAGCGCGGCGCCACGGCTCCGCAGACGAAGAGGGCGCGTGCCGTCATACGATGAGCTACTCATCGCTCAACATCGACCATCGGGCCATACTGGCCGGAAGAAGAGGAAATTCATGTCACATCTCGCCGAGTTGGTTGCCCAGGCGAAGGCAGCCGTAGAGAGTGCCCAGGATGTCGCCACGCTGGATAACGTGCGTGTCGAGTTCCTGGGTAAGAAGGGTCATTTAACCTTACAAATGACGTCGCTACGCGAGCTGCCGGCAGAAGAACGCCCGGCGGCCGGGGCGGTGATCAACCAGGCTAAGCAGGAGGTGCAGGAGGCGCTGAACGCCCGTAAGGCGGCGTTAGAAGCGGCGGCACTGAACGCACGTCTGGCCGAGGAGACCATCGATGTCTCCCTGCCGGGACGACGCATGGAGAATGGTGGCCTGCATCCGGTTACGCGGACTATCGAACGCATCGAATCCTTCTTCGCCGAATTGGGCTTCGCCGTGGCGACCGGTCCGGAGATCGAGGACGACTACCATAACTTCGATGCGCTGAACATTCCGGCGCATCACCCGGCCCGCGCCGATCACGATACCTTCTGGTTTGACGCCACGCGTCTACTGCGTACCCAGACTTCTGGTGTGCAGATCCGTACCATGCGTGATCAGCAGCCGCCGATCCGTATCATCGCGCCGGGTCGTGTCTATCGTAACGACTACGATCAGACGCATACTCCGATGTTCCATCAGATGGAAGGGCTGATCGTCGATAAAGACATTAGCTTCACCAACCTGAAAGGGACGTTGCATGACTTCCTGCGTAACTTCTTTGAGCAGGATCTCCAGATCCGTTTCCGTCCCTCTTATTTCCCCTTTACCGAACCCTCCGCCGAAGTGGATGTCATGGGTAAAAATGGTAAGTGGTTGGAGGTGCTGGGTTGCGGCATGGTGCACCCTAATGTCCTGCGCAACGTCGGCATCGATCCGCAGGTTTACTCCGGCTTCGCCTTCGGGATGGGCATGGAGCGTCTGACGATGTTACGTTACGGTGTCACCGATTTGCGCGCATTCTTCGAAAACGATCTGCGTTTCCTCAAACAGTTCAAATAAGGCGGGATTAACACATGAAATTCAGTGAACTTTGGTTGCGCGAGTGGGTGAATCCTGCCATTAACAGCGCGGCGCTGTCCGAACAAATCACCATGGCCGGTCTGGAAGTGGACGGCGTGGAGCCGGTAGCCGGGGCCTTCCACGGCGTCGTGGTCGGCGAAGTGGTCGAATGCCACCAACACCCGAACGCCGACAAGCTGCGAGTCACCAAGGTCAATGTCGGCGGCGAACGTCTGCTGGACATCGTCTGTGGCGCACCGAACTGTCGCCAGGGACTGCGTGTCGCGGTCGCCACCATCGGCGCGGTACTACCGGGCGACTTCAAGATCAAGGCGGCCAAACTGCGTGGTGAGCCTTCGGAAGGGATGCTGTGCTCCTTCTCTGAACTGGGGATTAGCGACGATCACAATGGCATCATCGAGCTGCCGGTGGATGCGCCGCTGGGTTGCGATCTGCGTGACTACCTGAAGCTGGACGATAACACCATCGAGATCAGCGTGACGCCGAACCGTGCCGACTGCCTCGGCATCCTCGGTATCGCCCGCGATGTAGCGGTGCTGAACGATCTGCCGCTGGCGGTCCCGGCACAGGCGCCTGTCGAGGTCAGCATCGATGATCGCTTCCCGATCGAGGTGCAGGCGGCGGAAGCCTGCCCGCGTTATCTGGGCCGTGTGGTGCGCGGCATCGATGTGACGGCAAAGACGCCGTTGTGGATGAGCGAGAAGCTGCGCCGCTGTGGCATCCGCTCCATCGATGCGGTGGTCGACGTCACCAACTATGTCCTGTTAGAACTGGGACAGCCGATGCACGCCTTCGATCTCAACCGCCTGCAAGGTGGCATCGTGGTGCGTATGGCGCGTGAGGGGGAGACCCTGACCCTGCTGGATGGTAACCAAGCCACCTTGGCCAGCGATACCCTGGTGATTGCCGACCATCAGCAGCCGTTGGCGCTGGCTGGCATCTTCGGCGGAGAGCACTCCGGCGTCAACGGTGAAACCCGTGACGTGCTGTTAGAGTGCGCCTACTTTAATCCGCTGACCATCACCGGGCGTGCTCGCCGTTACGGCCTGCACACCGATGCCTCACACCGCTATGAGCGTGGTGTCGATCCGCAGTTGCAACAGCGCGCGATGGAGCGAGCCACCGAACTGCTACTGGCGCTGTGTGGCGGCCAGGCCGGTCCGGTGATCGACGTGAGCAGCGACGCCTATCTGCCGCAGCCGGCGACCATCACCCTGCAACGCAGCAAGCTGGATCGTCTGATCGGTCATCCTATCAGCGATGAGCAGGTGTTGGCGATCCTGCAACGCCTGGGTTGCCAGGTGAACGTGGTCGAGGGTGGCTGGCAGGCGCTGGCGCCGAGCTGGCGCTTCGACATGACCATCGAAGAAGATTTGATCGAAGAGGTGGCGCGTGTTTACGGTTACAACAACATCCCGGACGTGCCGCTGCGCGCCGATCTGGTGATGACGGCACACCGCGAGGCGGATCTGCCGCTTAAGCGCGTGAAGACGCTGTTGGTGGACCGTGGCTATCAAGAGGCGATCACCTACAGCTTCGTCGACCCGAAAGTTCAGGCCTTGTTGCATCCGCAACAGCCGGCGCTGATCCTGCCGAGCCCGATCTCCGTCGACATGTCCGCGATGCGTCTATCGCTATGGAGTGGTTTGCTGGGCGCGGTGGTGTATAACCAGAATCGCCAGCAGACCCGCGTGCGTCTGTTCGAAACTGGCCTGCGTTTTGTCCCGGACGAGCGTGCCAACCTGGGTATTCGCCAGGATATGATGCTGGCCGGGGTGATTGCCGGTCCGCGTAACGAAGAACATTGGGGGATGGAGCGTCAGGCCGTCGACTTCTATGATCTGAAGGGAGATCTGGAGGCGGTACTGGAGCTGACCGGTAAGCTGGATGAGGTACAGTTCCGCGCCGAGGCGCATGACGCACTGCATCCGGGGCAGAGTGCCGCGCTGTATCTGCAAGGCGAACGTATTGGTTTCATTGGGGTTGTACATCCTGAATTGGAGCGTAAACTCGATCTCAATGGTCGTACGGTGGTGTTCGAAGTGCGTTGGGATGCCCTGGCCGATCGCCGAATTCCGCAGGCGCGCGAGATTTCTCGCTACCCGGCGAACCGCCGTGATATCGCGGTTGTCGTGGCCGAAAATGTGCCGGCAGAAGAAGTTTTAGCCGAATGTAAGAAAGTTGGCGCAAATCAGGTAGTTGGCGTAAACTTATTTGACGTGTATTGTGGTAAGGGTGTTGCGGAGGGTTATAAGAGCCTTGCGATCAGTCTGGTGCTGCAGGATACCACGCGTACACTGGAAGAAGAGGAAATTGCCGCTACCGTCGCCAAATGTGTAGAGGCGTTAAAACAGCGATTCCAAGCATCCTTGAGGGATTAAACCTATGGCGCTTACAAAAGCTGAAATGTCTGAACACCTGTTTGAAAAGCTTGGGCTGAGTAAACGGGATGCCAAAGACCTCGTCGAGCTGTTTTTCGAAGAGATTCGCCGCGCCCTGGAGAATGGCGAGCAGGTGAAGTTGTCCGGTTTCGGCAACTTCGATCTGCGCGACAAGAACCAGCGGCCGGGGCGCAACCCGAAAACCGGGGAAGATATCCCGATTACGGCGCGCCGTGTGGTGACATTCCGTCCAGGGCAGAAGTTAAAGAGCCGGGTCGAGAACGCTACACCCAAGGACTAAATCAGGCAAACAGGACAAAAGGCCGCCTTTAGGTGGCCTTTTTCTTGCGACATTCAGCCGTTTGCGCGGCGCACACAGAGGCATTAACCATGCAAGTTAACGACAAAGTTAGCGTAAAGACGGATGGGGGGCCGCGCCGCATTGGGCGTATTCTGGCGTTGGAACCCTTTAGTGAGGGAACCATGTATCTGATCGCGCTGGAGGACTACCCGAATGGGATTTGGTTCTTTAACGAGATCGGCGGCGACCAGGGGATCTTTGTCGAACCCTATGACGATGATGCTCCCGTCTGACGACCCCTCCCATCTCAGCACGCTGCTGCGCCGCCAACGGCGTCATGATCGGCGACGTTTGTTGTGGTTAGCGTTGCTGTTGCTCGGTGCGTTACTGCTGGGCTTGAGCGCCGGCGACGTCTGGCTATGGCCGACGCGTTGGTTCTCCGCCCAGGGGCAACTCTTCGTCGGCCAGCTGCGCCTGCCGCGTATCTTGGCGGTGATGGCGGTCGGCGCCTCGCTGGCCGTCAGCGGCGCGGTGATGCAGGCCTTATTCGATAATCACTTGGCGGAGCCGGGGTTGCTGGGCGTCTCTAATGGCGCTGGTGTCGCCTTGGTGATCGCGGTGTTGTTGGGGCCAAGCATGTTGCCGCTCTGGCAATTGAGCGCCTTGGCCATCGTCGGTGCCTTGGGGGCGACCCTGTTGTTACTGTTGTTCGCGCGGCGCGGGCGGATCGATAACGCGCGTCTGTTGCTGATCGGTGTGGCGCTGGGTATCGCCTGTAGCGCCGTCATGACCTGGGCGGTCTATTTCAGCAGCAGTCTGGATCTCCGTCAGTTGCTCTACTGGCTGATGGGGGGCTTTAGCGGTGTCGATTGGCGTCAGAGCTGGTTGGTGGCGGCGCTATTACCGGTATTGTTGTGGTTACTGCGTTGCGGTGCGACGCTGGATCTGCTGGCGCTCGGGGAGCTGCCGGCGCGCCAGCTCGGCCTGGGGATGGCCTATTGGCGTAGCCTGCTGGTGTTGGCCATCGGCTGGCTGGTCGGGGTGAGCGTGGCCTTGGCCGGAGTGATCGGTTTTGTCGGGCTGGTGGTGCCGCATATGTTACGCCTATGGGGGATCACCGCGCATCGCAGGCTATTGCCCGCCTGCGCCTTGGCCGGTGCGGCGGTACTGTTGTTGGCGGATGTAGTGGCGCGGGTGGCGTTATTCTCCGCCGAGCTACCCATCGGGGTGGTGACGGCCTCCATCGGCGCGCCGCTGTTTATCTGGATGCTGCTGCGTCGCACGGCGGGGAGACGCGATGGCTGAGCCGATGTTGCGTATCGAGCGTCTGGCGGTGAGTGGGCGTTTGGCGCCCTTCGATGCCGAACTGGCCGCTGGGCGGCTGGTACATCTGATCGGCCCGAATGGGGCGGGTAAGAGTACACTCTTGCTACGGCTAGCCGGTCTCTTGGAGGGGCATGGGGAGGCGTGGCTGGAGGGGCAAGCACTGTTAGCGATGTCGAGTGCTCAGCAGGCGCGGCGGCGCGCCTGTCTGGTACAGCAGCAGTTACCGACCGGGTTGATGCCGGTCTTCGCCTACCTGGGATTGTATGCCCCGCGAGGAGCCTCGGCGGCGGCGTTGGATCAGCACTTAGCGTCGTTGAGCGCACGCCTGAGTCTGACGGACAAGCTGAGTCGGCCCTTGAGCCAGCTCTCCGGGGGAGAATGGCAGCGCGTACGCCTGGCGGCGGTGCTGCTCCAGATCTGGCCGACGCTCAATCCCTCTGCGCGTTTGCTGCTATTGGATGAGCCGATGAGCGGCTTGGATATCCGCCAACAGGCGGCGTTGGATGGGCTACTCGCCGAGTTATGCGGCCATGGCATCACGGTGATTGCCAGTGCCCATGATCTGAATCACACCTTGTTTCATGCCGATGAGGTGTGGATGGTCGGGCAGGGGCGGGTATTGGCGCAGGGGCCGACCTCGACGGTGATGCAGTTGGCGGCGTTGAGTGACTTGTTCGGTGTCCCCTTTACCCGTGCGCGCGGTGGTGATCGCGACTGGCTCTACTATCAATCGTGTTAAAAAAGCTTGACCGACGCGCCGCTTTTGTCATGATTTAGCGGTGGCTGCCATCGCGGTATCGCTTGATTCGGCAGCAGAAAACGCCTTGTTCATTCCATTTGCCGGCTCGTCGTCGGTCCAGAGGCAATCGCGGCATCACAGAGGTTCTAGGGAGATGAGTCGACTGGCATCGAGATATCGCTACGGATTATTGTGTGGCATCGCGTTATTCCTCGCGGGCTGTAGCAGCCAACACCGCACCGCGCCAACCAGCACGCGACTGGGCGATCCCATCATGGTGGTCGCGCAGTTGAATGATCAATTGCAGCAGTGGCATGGTGCGCCTTATCGCTATGGCGGCTTGGAGCGCAACGGCGTCGACTGTTCCGGCTTTGTTTACCGTACCTTCCGTGATCGTTTTGCCATTCAGCTGCCGCGCACCACGCAGGAGCAAACTGCATTAGGAACCCGCGTCGCGCGCGCCGATCTGCTGCCTGGCGACCTGGTCTTCTTCCGCACGGGGCGGGGGGAGAATGGATTACATGTGGGGATCTACGATACCGACGATACCTTCATTCACGCCTCTACCTCACAGGGTGTAACGCGCTCCTCGCTGGATAACGTCTACTGGCGTAATGTCTACTGGCAGGCCCGCCGCCTGTAACCTCATCTCATCAAGGGTGCGAAGCCAGCGGTTGTGCTACCGGCTTCGCGTTCGCCCTCTCACGCATCCTGATCGCGCTGTGCGCCCAGCGTTGTGTCGCCGTTGGCGCTAGGCGCAGACGCCTCGTACTCTCTTCGCGTGGCGACCCGGTCGTTTATCGCTCAGCGTGCGCCGCAAACGACGTGCAACCTCATCGAGGGTGAATAGCGGCGGCGGAATGCGCGCCGCCGGGTAACGTTACAGCAGCGGGGCCGCCTGGGGGAAGGCGTGCTGCAATTGCGCACGCGTCGGCGCGCCATCGGGGCCCGGACGGCTGACCACATAGGCGGCGACGCGGTTACCGAGATCGACGGCCTGGTGTAACGTGAGGCCGAGCGCCAGACCGGCCAGCACGCCGCCGCAATGCGCGTCGCCCGCGCCGATGGTATCGGCCACCTGCACCGCATAGGCGGGCAGATGGCCCTGTCCACCCTCGGGGCTGCACAACCAGGCACCGTTGGCATCGAGACGACAGATGAGGTGGATGGCATGACGCCGGGCGAAGTCGGCTGCCGCCGCGACCGGATCACCCTCTCCGCACAGCTGTGCGATCTCGTCACGATTCAGGGTCAACACGCTGCCGGCGGGGAGCCGATCCCAGAGTTCGGCGGGCAAGGCGGGTAGCCGCGGTCCCGGATCCAACAGCAGAGTGCAATGCGCGGGCAAGCGGTATAGCCAGTCACGCAGCGCCTGGCAATGCGCCTCCGCCAGCTCATAACCGCTCAGATAGACCAACGCCCCTGGCGGCAGGGGGATGTGAGCCAGTTGCTCGTGAGACCAATGGGTCTCACAGCCGGCGATGCTGATGAAGGTACGCTCGCCGTCCGCCTCGACACAGGCCAGGCACCAGCCGTTGTCTCGCTGGGAGTCACGCAGCAATACCGGTAGTGCCAAGGCCGCCATCGCCTGTTCGGCGAGGGCACCCCAAGGGCCATTGCCGACCGGCATGCCATTGATCACCGGTAAGTCGAGGCGGCGCAGGGCGCGCGCCACGTTAAAGGCACAACCTCCGATGGCGCGCCCACCTTCCTCGGCCGCGATATCTTCGCCACGCAGCGGCAGACGGGGCAGCGTCAGGATCAGGTCGCCGATGGCGCCGCCGATCACTAACACCGGGCGAGGGGTCATCAAGGCCGTCATGCGCGCCCCCGTAGCGTGACCAGTAGGCTATAGCTCACCAGGCTGATCAGGAAGGCGACGAACAGTCCCAGGCTGGAGTCGGCGAAGACGCCGTATGCCAGGGGGCCGTCAATAAAGCCGGTACGCGTCACCATTAGGCCGCCCAGGGCACCGAACAGCCAACAGAGCAACGGGCCGACGCGCACGCCGGCGTTGGGACCTTGCAGATCGAACAGTTGACTATCCTGATAGCCTTGATGGCGCCGTAGGCAGACGTAATCCACCAGGAAGATGGCCTCCCAGGCGGCGAGGAATACGCCGCAGCATAGCAGGAAGGCGATGAACGGCCCCATGAAGTCGCCGGCGACGAACAAGATATACAGCGCGATACCCAACACGATCAGCGCATCGAGCGTCACCGCCCAGATTTGGCGAATGCGCACCCCGATGGTCAACAGGTTGAGGCTGGCGGAGTAGAGGCTGAGGACGGCGATGGTCACGATACCGGCGGTGGCGGCCAGTAGATAGGGGATGGCCATCCACGGCGGCAGCACCGAGCCGATCAGGGCGATCGGGTTTTCCGCCGCCGCCAGATCGGGCAGTCGGGCAGAAAGCAGGATACCGGCCAACATTAATAGACAGAGCGGCAGGGCGGCTCCACCGCTGACGGCGGCGAAGATATGGCTATTCTTGCTCTTGGCCGACTGGTAGCGGCTGTAATCCGCCCCGGCGATGGCCCAACTGATGCCGGTCCCGGCGGCGATCACCGAGACGGCCGGTAGGAAGGCGGTTAACCAGTCACCGCTGGGCATGGCCAATACCGTTTGCCAAGGGGTGGTAAACAGGATATAGCCGACCACGATCAGCGTCATGCTGCCGAAGATGCGAGTAAACCAACGCTGAATAGCGACCACGGCGGCTTGACCGAGGAGGCTGACGGCGATCGCTAACCCGGCGAACAGGACCAGACAGAGTAGGGTCAGGCCATGGCCGCTCGGTAGACCACAGGCTTGTAGCAAGGCCGCCAGGGTCAAGGTGCCGGTAATGATATTCACCGCCTCCCAACCCATCAGGTTGATCCAACTGAATAGCGTGGGGGCGATGTTGCCACGGATACCGAAGATGGCGCGGGAGAGGGTCAGGGTGGAGGTACGGCCGATCTTACCGGCGAAGCTGAAGTAACCGACCAGGCAGAAACTCAATACACCGAGTAGCGCGGCCAGAATGGCTTGGATGAAAGAGAGACCGAAGCTGACGATGATGGCGCCGTAGACGACCCCGAGAATCCCGATGTTCGCCGCCGACCAGACCCAAAACAGCTCACTGGGGGTACTGCGGCAGGCCGCTTCGGGAACTCGATCGATACCGATCTCCTCGACTTGCCAGGCCGAATTCGCGTTAGTGTCACTCATTATTCAAATCACTCCCTGTTGTTGACGCGTGCTAACACACCGTAACCAGTTGTCGACCCCCTTCCCGTGTGACGGCGCCGCGCAGCGGAGGGGGAAAATCCATGCGCGCACAGTCTACTGATCCCACTTAAGGATGCCAATATAAAACCATCAAGAAACATAATGAGAGAGGCGCCGGCGGGCCGGCGCGGGAGAGAGCCTCAACGGCGGAGATGGATCTGGGGCTCACCACTCTCGGGGTGGCGTCCAGCGACGAGATCGGCCTGATACCAACGGCTGAGCAGCGCCGGGTCCAATACCTGTTCCGGCGGGCCGTTGGCGACCAGTTCACCGTGATGCAGCAGTAGGATACGGTCGGCGTACAGCGCCGCTAAGTTGAGATCGTGCAGGATGCAACAGACCGCGAGCGGCTCACGCCGTGTCATCCCGTGTAACAGGCGCAACAGTTGTTGCTGATGGTAGAGATCGAGCGCCGAGGTCGGTTCGTCGAGGAACAGCCAGCGCGGCTGGGGATCGGGTTGCCATAACTGCGCCAGGGCGCGTGCCAATTGCACCCGTTGCTGCTCACCGCCGGAGAGGGTGCGGTAGTCACGGTCGGCCAACGGCAGGCAGCCGCTCTGCTGCATTACCCGCTGCAGCGCCTGGGGATGATGCCCGGTGGGACAGGGCGCCCGTCCCATGGCGATCACCTCGCGTACACTGAAGGGAAAGGCCAGCGCGCTATGCTGGCGCATCACCGCCCGACGGCGCGCCAACTGCTGGGCGGGCCAGTCGGCGAGATCGCGCCCCAGCAGGGTGCAGCGTCCCGCATCAGGGTGTAGATAACCGGCCAACAATCGCATTAGGGTAGACTTCCCGGCTCCGTTGGGGCCGATGATCGCCACCAGCTCGCCACAGGCCAGGCTCAACGAGACCCGATCGATCAGGGTGCGCCCGTTCGCGCGCAAGACGATCTGCTCTGCGCGTAAGGTTGGGTCATGCGCCATGAGTTATCTCCCGATAACGTAATATCAACCAGAGAAAATAGGGGCCGCCGAGCAGACTGGTTAGCATGCCGACCGGCATCTCCGCTGGCGCGGCCAAGGTACGCGCCAGGGTATCGGCCAGTAACAACAGGCAGGCTCCGCCGAGCGCCGAGCAGGGCAGCAACCAGCGGTGGTCGGCACCCAGGCGGAGACGGAACAGATGAGGCACCACCAGACCGATGAAGCCGATGACGCCGCTGACGGCGACGGCGGCCCCGACCAACAGCGCACTGAGCAGCAGTAGCAGGCGTTTAGTGCGCGCCACATCGAGGCCGAGGTAGTGCGCCTCCTCGTCGCCGAGTTGCAGCAGGTTGAGGCGCTGGGCGAGGGTCAAGGTGTAGAGGCAAGCGGGCAAGATCAGCAGGGCGCAGGCGGCGAGGGTATGCCACTCACCGCGTGACAAGCTGCCCATGCTCCACAGGGTGAATTGGCGCAGTTGCTGATCGTCGCTCAGGTAGCTCAAGACGCCGACCAGGGCGAAGCAGAGCGCATTGATGGCGATCCCCGCGAGCAACAGGCGTGACAGTGTCACTGATGCGCCGCGACTGAGCAGATAGATCAGCAACGAGATGACCAGGCTACCGGTGAAAGCGGCCAGCATCTGCGCATACAGCGCCAGCAGCGGTGTCAACGCCAAGGGGAGAACGATGGTCAAGGCTACGCTCAGCGCGGCGCCACTACTGATCCCCAGCAACGCCGGATCGGCCAGCGGGTTACGGAATAGCCCCTGCATGATGGCGCCGGAGACCGCCAGCGCCATGCCGATGAGTAACGCCAGCAGGATGCGCGGTAGGCGGATATTGAGCCAGATCTGCCACTGGAGGGCATCCCCGTCGCGCAGCAGCGCGACGGGGGATAGGCGCAGGGCGCCGAGGTGCGCGGAGAGCGCCAAGGTCACCAGCAACAGGGCACACAAGAGCGCCAAGGTACGGCGCGGCGAGCGATGCGTCATGGGTGTTGCGCCTGTGAGGCCGCCTGATGCAGCGCCGCCAGCGCATCCGGTGTGCCGAGGGTGAAACCGAGCAGCGCCATGTCATCTACGACCAATACGCGCCGGTGACGGGCGGCGGGCGTCTGGGCCAAACCGGGGAGGTTCCAGACCCGCTCGCTGCCGCCGAGTGCGGCGGCACCATCACGCGTCAGCAGGATCAGATCCGGTTGTGCGGCGATCACCCCCTCCTGAGACAATGGGCGGTAACGGTTGAAGCCCTGCATGGCATTCTGTGCCCCGGCGGCCCGAATGATGGCATCGGCGGCGGTCTGTTGCCCGGCTGCCATCGGTGACATGCCGTTATGGCTCAGGATAAACAACACGCGGCTGGCGAGCGGTGTGCGAGGCACCGCCGCCAAACGCCGCTGGTAGTCGGCGATCAGCGCCTGGCCTTCGCGTTGGCGCCCGAGAGCCTCGGCCAGCTGGCGGATCTTGACCTCGACGGCGTCTAACGAGTTGGCACCGTCGATCTGGGTGAGTGGCACGCCGACCTCTTGGATCTGCTTCAGCGCCAGAGCCGGTTGCGCCTGATCGCTGGCTAACACCCGTGTCGGTTTCAGCGCCAGGATCCCCTCGGCATTTAACTGACGCATGTAGCCGACATCGGGGAGGGCGTTAACGGCAGCGGGATGGGTGCTGGTACTGTCGCGCGCCACCACCTGATCGCCAGCGCCGAGCGCGAAGACGATTTCGGTTACATCGCCACCGATGGTCACTAGACGTTCGGCGGCCTGACTGCCGACGCTAAACAGCGCCAGCAGACACAGGGCATGACGGAGGCGTGGTCTCATGCCGGTACCTCCGTCAGCGCTGCCAGTGCCGCCAGTTGCTCACGCCAACGCGGTTGCTCGGCGTTGCCTTCGGTACGCTGGCCGAACAGTTGGGCGATTTGGCTACCGTCGGCGGCAAACAGCTCCAGGCTGCTGACGATGCCGTCGCGGGTGGGTTTACGCGTGACCCAACTGCTGGCGATGGCGGGCGCCTGTAAATGCAGGATGAAGCGTGGGTTGAACACGTTGAGCCACTGCTGGTGGGTCGTCACCTGCGCGATCTGACCGGTGAAGATCTGTACACAGCCGCGATTGCCGACGAAGATCATGATCTCATTCTGATCGTGCCGGGCTTGCTCCAGGATCTGCTGCAATGCGCCATTGTCAACCGGGTAGGCCAGATCGTCGGCGACGGCGGCGAAGGCTTGCTGACGGGTGACGCCGTGGCGGCGGAGTAGCGGGAAGAACTGATGGACATCCGTCATTGCGCGCCATTCACGCTCCAACGCGGCGCTATCGACGGTGGGCATGGCTGCGGAGGCGGCGGGTGGCGGCGTTGTGCCATTGGGGAAGGCGGGGTTTTCCGGGCTGGCGAAACGCTCGACCAGTGCCTGCCACGCGTCCATGTCACTCTGTTCGGTCGCATAGATCTTATGTACGGCGTCGCCGTATTGATCGAAACACTGCAGGCTGAGGCGTTCACCGCGCGCGCTCTGTTCGCACAGGGCGAAGACGCTATGCCAATGTTGCAGGAACAGGCGTAGGTCTAGCTCACGCGGGTTAAGGATCAGGCCGCCGTGTTCACTCAGACTCAGATTGGTGTAACGCCCCAGATGTTCATGCACGGCATATTCGTTGCGCGTGATGGCCTTAATTTCACCCAGCGCCGCACAGGCCTCGAGCAGGGTAGCGGCATCGACCTGGAGGCGGCGGGCATCGTGGCCGACGCGCGCTCGGGTCAGTTCGCCTTCGCTGACGCCTAAGTGTTGCGCCAGATCGCGTGCATAGCGTTGTGGCTGTTGTTGGCGGGCTTCCAGATAGCGTGTATACAGGGCATGACTCATGGGATGACTCTTCCTTCGTTGATTAGCGTGCAGGTGAACGTGGGCCGTGTCGACGGCCCTGATTATTATTGGGTTACCACTGGTAGCTCAGCAGCAGACGGGCGCCGCGCCCATCTTGTAACGCACCGTTCGGCGCGTAATAGGTCTTGTCGAGCGCGTTACTGAGTACCGCCGTGGCGCTAAAGGTGCCACCCGTTGCCGCGCCACGGTAGCTGAGATAGAGATCGTTGACGCCGTAGCCCGCCTGCGGCTGGCTGCGTGGGCCATAGTGATGGAATGGGGCGGCGAAGGTCCCGATCCAACCGACGGAGAAGCCACTATGAGCCAGCGGGACGTCTAGGCGGTTGGTGATCGTGTCCGGCGTCCCGTTGGCGATCCATTCACCGGTACGGCTATTCTTGCCGCGGGTGTGGTTATAGGCAGAGCGCCAGCTGAAGGCGTCACTCTGGTAGTCTAGACTCATGTCCCAGCCCCACAGCTTGACATCGCTGACGTTGACCGAGGTGCTGTAGAACTGGAAGGTGTGGAAGTTGTTAACCACCTCGGTATCGATATAGTCCTTGGCGCGGGTACCGAAGTAGCTGGACTTGAACTGGAGCGTGTCACCATCGCTCACCAGATCATCGAAGCGCAACCCGAATCCGGCCTCCTGGGTGGCATTACTCTCCGGGCGCAGATTGGGGTTGGGGCGCCAGTAGTTGGTGAAAGGGCCGATGCGGAAGTGAATGGCATCGTTGTACATTTCGCCGATGGTCGGGGCGCGGAACGCCTGGGCATAGCTGGCGAACAGCATCAACCAGTCGGCGGGGGTGACGGTCAACGCGGCACGCGATGACCATTTATCGGCATTGATGTCGCCATATTGGTCGTTATGCGCCCGATAGCTGTCGTAGCGTGCGCCAGCGACTAGGCTGACGGGGAGATCGCGCAAGGTGATCTCATCCTGTAGCCAGCCGGAGGCGAACCGGATGTCGGCCTGCGGGTAGCTGCCTGCGTTGCCGCCGGGTTTCTGGCTCTGGCGATAGGTCTCGCCGCCGTAGGTCAGCAGATGGGCCGCAGACGAGTCACTCAGCAGACGTGAGCGGTTTTCTAGGCGCAGGCCGGTGGTTCGTTGCGTGCGGCGCTCATCGTGTTCCCCCTCGGGGTTGGCCGTGATGTTGACATCGGAGTAGTAGGGGCGCAGCGTGGCATCCAACCATGACTGTTCGCTCGGCCGTAGACGGTACTCCAGTTGAATATCGCGCTGACGCGTGTCGCGATCGGTCATGACGTTGTTGGCGGAGGGGGCGATCTCTTGCGGATTTTTCGGCTCACGCGCCGCATTGTCATAATAGCGGAGGCTGGCGCGCAGAGACTGGGCCGCGTCGATCTGCCAGCTGCCCTTGGCCAGCAGGTCGCCGATCACCTCACGGTTGGCGGCACGCTGACCCGCGCCGAGGCGCAGATCGCCCCGTTGCCGGGTGCTGAAGGAGAGCAGCCCATCCAGGGTGTCGCTCTTGGCGTAGGCGCTGGCGCCCATACCCAGGCTGCTATCCTGGCTGCCGCCGCTGGCGAACAGGCGGTAGCCGCTCGTTTTCCCCGGCGCCAGCAGATCGGCGGCATCCACCGTCTGGTAGGCGATGACGCCCCCCAGGGCCCCGCTGCCATACAGCAGGGCGCCGGGGCCGCGAACCACCTCGACGCGTTTGATTAACGCCGGATCGAGGAAGGTACCGTTTAGGTGCCCGCTATCAACGCCCTGACGCACACCATCCACCAGCACCAAGATGCCTCGATTATCGTAGCCCCGCAGGGTGATGTCTTGACCATTGCTCCGGCCAACCCCGCTCAGCGTCAGGCCGGGCACGGCCCGCAGCATCTCCGGCGCCGAGGCGGCGCTGCTGGCAACCGGATCATGGCTATCGATGACGCTGATCATCATCGGGGCGCTAAAGCTATCGCGTTGGTTACCGGTAGCGACGACCGTCATCGTATCGTTGTGGCTCGGTGCCGCCTGTAGCGCCATCGGCGTCAGTAGGATGCTGGCGATGGCCAGAGTGAGCGGACGTAAGGCGGGGCGGGAAAGTGGGGGCATGGCTCAACACTCCAAATGTAATCACGGCATTGGGATGCTGGCTGCCTTGCCGCACCGTATCGGGTGGGCTGGGTGGCTGGCAAAAAATCGAGGTGCACGATGGTGCGGGAACTACTTGGTCAGGATCAGCTTGCCTGAACGCGTCTGACGCAACTGGTAATGCTCTCCCTGGTGGCTGATGATCACTCGGCCATCCCGACCGAGTAGGAGATGACTGGCGATGATCGCTCCGGGCATTGAGAGCGGCTCTGGCGTTGTTTTGCTACGCACTGAATCGAGATTCACTTTTTCCATAATCGCGTAAGATCAAATTAAGTCGTTATCTTAATGATAATCATTATCGTATAAGCCGCCGGTGGCGGCAAGCAATTTTTACGCGGTGTGGCGTTCCGTGGCCTGCAAGTGTGGATCGATCAGGGTATGGATCTGGTTCCAGGCTTGCGGCTGTGCCATCAAGTGGTACATCCACTGGGCGACATCGGCGCGACGCACCAGACCGTGGCGCGGCGTGGCGTAAAGCTGAGCCTGCCCGCTGGCCTCGCCCGTCAACAGGCCGCCGGGGCGTAGGATGCAGTAGTGCATGCCGCTACTCTGTAGCCAACTCTCTGCCAGGCTCTTCTCACGCACGCTCTGGCCGAAGGCGGCCCGTGCCGCCGGTGAGAGTAACGGCCAGCTATCGCCGCAACCGAGCGACGTCACGAGCAACATCCGTTGGATACCCTGAGCGACGCCCTGGTCGATCATCGCCCGATGTGCGCTGTAGTCGCACCCGCCACCGCCGAGGGTGGAGAGGATGGCACTCTTTGCACCGGCTTGACGGAACAGCGTCGCCAACAGTGCCTCGTCGCGCGCGTCGCCGAGGGTAACCTGGACGCCGAGGTCACGCAGGCGCTGCGCCTGCTCTGTGCGTCGTACCAATGCATACAGCGGGCGCTCGCCCGCCGCCCGTTGCGCCAGCGCCAAGCCGCAGCCTTGCCCGGCGCCGAAGAGGATCCAGGGGGTCATGGTGTCACCTCTGCGCGCGCTTGCGTGGCCAGGCGTTGTGCCAGGGCGCGGAACTGAGCCAACGGCTCCGCACGCAGGCGGCGTTGTTCATCGCGCCCGACGAAGACTTTGAGCATGGCTTGTCCCTCGGGATTGAGAAACCAGACGCTGGCCGTCGCCATGCCCATGAAGGGGCGTTCTACCAGCGCGATGTGGTGGCACCGCTCCGCGCGGATATGGCCGCTCAGTCCGCCGCTTCCCTTCAAGTTGAAGAAGCCGTGGCGGTGGGCACCGGCGGGTAGCGGGCCGTGGAACTCCAGGATCAGATCACGATTGTTGATCAGGGTGGTGACGTCGCCCCACTCGGTCAGGGTCTGCCAGACCTGATCGAAGGCGCCGCCGTCGCACAGGGTGACTTGAGGCAGGCGGCGTAGCACCGCCAGGCAGGATAGGGCGAAACGCTGGGCGATCTCTTCTACGGTGATGGTCGGGGCCGTGGCGAGAAAGGCGTCAAGTTCGGCGTAGTGGCTGTTGTTTTCAGGATGCATGATGATGGGCCTCGTGTCGGGATGAACGATGAGTGGTGCGGCCATTCGCCGCGTCCATTGCTGACGGCTCGCCGAGCAGTTGAGCGATCAGCTGTTGTAGCGCCTGTAACAGGTTACTGGCCCAGAAACGGCCGCGCGCGGTCAGCAGGATGCAATGTTGCTGGAGGTGCAGCAGATCACACTGTTGCCACTGCTGTAATAGCGGCAACAAGGGGGCGGGATCGGCCAGCAGGGTGGTTAAGTCTAGGCGACCGGTCTCGATACCGCCTTGCAGCGTCAGTCGCCAATGGTGTTGAGGCGCGGGCGCACTGAGCATCATCAAGGGCTTACGTCGCGCATCGAGCGAACGGTAATAGCTTGTTAAATCGCGTTGCAGCATATAGGACTGGCCGTTGAGGTGGCCGCCGGCGCCGCTGCCGAAAGCCAGGCAGTCTGCTCCCTGTTTGATCAGCAGGTTATACAGGTTGCGCTCGCGGGTGGTCCGTGCCCAGTGGCTGTTGCTGAGCTGGTGCCACCCGCGCTGCGCCAAGTGCTCCAGCGCGTGCAGATAGAATGCCTGGCGCTGTGCGGCGTCGGCGATCTGGCTGCGACCGCTGTCGACCGCCTTGGCCAGCGGGGTCGAGGGCAGCAGGTTGAGGGCGTACAGATCCACGCCATCCAGCGGCAACGCCGAGACGATGTCCAGATCGTTTTGCCAGCTGGCGGCGGTTTGTCCTGGCAGGCCAAACATCAGGTCGCAGATCACCGCGGCCCGATCGCGCTCGGCCAGATCGCGCAGGAAGGCGATCGCCTCATCGCGATCGGCGCGACGTCCCATGCGTTGGCGCAAACGGGTATCGAAGGTCTGGATGCCGATGGAGAAGCGATTCGCCCCGGCCTCCAGGCAGGCATCGATACGCGCGGCGTCGAAGTTAAAAATACGTCCCTCGACGGTGATCTCGCAGTCGGCGGCCAGGGGCAGTGAGCTGCGCAACTGGCCGATCAGGCGGCGCAGTTGCTCGGCGCTGAGGGCACTGGGCGTCCCGCCGCCGAAGTAGATGGCGTGGATCGGGGCGGACTGTTGCAACGGCTGGGCGCACTCCAGGGCAATCTCCTGTTGCAGGTAGTCGCAGTAGCGGGCGATGGCCTCGTCGTCGAGGCGATTCTGGTAGAAGCCACAGAAGTTGCAGCGCGTGGCGCAGAATGGGATGTGGACATACAGCAGACGTTTGTTAGCTGGCAGGGGCTGCTGGCATAACCTTTGCCAGCCCGACGCGATCTGCTCGCCGGGCAGAGGCTGTTGATGGCGCCATGGCATGGTGGCCCAACGATCGGGAAAGGGGATCCCGTCGGGGGAGGCCAGATAGGGGGTAATGTCCAGCGTCATGATAACTCTCCGTGAAGATCTGAATTGCGCGGCATTGAATGATAATAGTTATCATTCGATCAACGACAATGCGTATCAATCATGATCTGAGTCAAGAAAAAAGCGAAAAATCGTCTGGTAAGGAGAGGGATCGTGGCAAGGAAAGGCGCGGGACGCCGTGATAGACGTCCCGCTATGGGATTACTGGCGGCTGGCGACGGCGTCGGCTAATAATGCCAGTAGTTGCTCGCTTTCCGCCCAACCTAGGCAGGGATCGGTGATGGATTGACCGTAGGTCAATGGCTGACCGGGTAGGTTCTTCTGCGCGCCCTCGGTGATGAAACTCTCGGCCATCAGGCCGACAATATTACGCGAACCGGCGCGGATCTGGCGTGCCACCTCTTCGGCGACCACCAACTGTTGGCGGTGCTGCTTCTGACTGTTGCCATGGCTGGCGTCGACGATCAGATAAGGCGGTAGATCGAACTGACGCAGGCTATCGCAGGTCTGTGCAATATCGGCGGCATGATAGTTGGGCTGCTTACCGCCACGCATGATGATGTGGCCGAATGGATTACCGCTGGTCTGGTAGATGGTCATGCGCCCCGCTTTATCGGGAGAGAGGAACATATGGCTCGCGCGGGCGGCGCGGATGGCATCGATGGCGATACGGGTGCTGCCATCGGTGCCATTCTTGAAGCCGACGGGGCAGGAGAGTGCCGAGGCCATTTCGCGATGGATCTGGCTTTCGGTGGTGCGCGCGCCGATGGCCCCCCAACTGATCAGATCGGCAATATACTGCCCGGTCACCATATCCAGGAATTCGGTGGCGGTGGGTACCCCGAGTTGGTTCACCCGTAGCAGCAGTTCACGGGCCAGGCGGATACCGTGATTGACGCGGCAGGCACCGTTGAGGTCGGGATCGGAGATCAGCCCCTTCCAGCCGATGACGGTGCGAGGCTTCTCGAAGTAGGTGCGCATCACGATCTCCAGCCGATCGCGGTAACGCTGGCAGAGTGGTGCCAGGCGTTGGGCATAGTCTAACGCCGCCGCCGGATCATGAATGGAGCAAGGGCCGATGATCACCAACAAACGGGGATCGTCACCTTGCAGGATGCGTTCAATACGTTTTCGTGACGTTGTCACGTGTTCCGCCACCGAGGGATCGATAGGCAGTTGCTGCGCCAGTTCTGCAGGCGAAACGAGCGTGTCGATGCGTGCAGTGCGCAGTTCATCGGTTTTGTGCATGGTGTTCTCTAAAAAGCTGGTCTTCTCAACGGCAGGAGTACCGGGAAGTGATGGAGATCACGATAAAGCAATTGCCGGACAAATCAATAGAGCGCCGCCGCTTTTGTGAGCTGTTGGTGTACTTTCTTACTAGTACGAGTGAGCGAGCGCACGATCGGTCACTTTTTTCGCCTTGCACACAGGGCGGCGGGCGGTCAGTACATGCGGCGGTTGAGGCCCAGGGTGTCGATGATCTTGGCGGCGATCTCTTCGACCGAATGATTGGTGGTGTTGAGGTAGTGGATCTGCTGCTTGCGGTATAACGCCTCGACCTCGGCCAGCTCAAGACGACACTGACGCAAAGAGGCATAGCGACTGTTCTCTCGCCGCTCCTCACGGATAGCGGCCAAGCGTTCAGGATTAATCGTCAGACCGAACAACTTGCCGGCATGTTCGCGTAACGCCGGCGGCAGTTGTAGGTGATCCATATCGTCGGCGGTAAAGGGGTAGTTGGCGGCGAAGATACCGAACTGCATCGCCAGATAGAGGCTGGTCGGGGTCTTACCACAGCGCGATACCCCCAGCAGGATCACCTGGGCACGCTCCAGATTGCGTAGCGAGATGCCATCATCGTGAGCCAGGGTGTAGTCCACGGCGGCGATACGCGCATCGTAACGGTTGAGATTGTGGGCCGTTAGGCCATGCGTCAAGTTGGCGACATGCACCGGTTGAATGCCGAGTTCCTGCTGCAGTGGGGAGACTAAGGCGCGGACGATATCTTGGCAGAACCCTTCGCTGCGTTCGATGATGGTGCGTACGGCCGGTGAGACGATGGAGTAGAACACCAAGGGGCGCACACCGGTATTTTGATAGATCGCGTCGATCTGTTGCCGTACCTCCTCGGCACGCGCCTCGGTTTCGACAAAGGGGAGGGTATAGCTCGTGATCTCCAAGGCAAATTGCGAGAGCACCGCGTGCCCCAGCACCTCGGCGGTGATGGCCGTTCCATCGGAAATATAGAACACGCTACGCTTCATGCTCGGCTCCTGTCGCTGGCGGTAAAGAATGCGCGGCGGGTGGCTTGCCACCCGGTTGCTGATAAATAGCACGAATGAATTTTTAAGACTACAGTTAATTAAGGTCTGGCAAAGAAAGTCTTTTCTTTCAATATGCTGCCTCAAATTATTCACCTGTTTATCTCATCGTTTCTCGGGGGGCGGCACCAAGCGGCGTCAGCTAAGGGCGCCGATCGGCGAAAATAGCTGACGGATTTCAGCTTGAATCAGTAAAAAAGTGCGCTATTTGGCAGAATGTCAAAATCCGCGCCAGGTGGAACGATTCACCTGTCTTGGGCTGAGCGTGCAGTGTGATAGTCTGGCGACACCGCCTTGGCGGAGTCATGTTTCCGAAACCCATGCTTTGAAAAAGAAAGGATTGCTTCGATGTCTAGTAATGGCGCGCAATTGCATCATGTGGTGTGGTACAACCAGCTCGGGATGCACGATGTCGATCGGGTAGGCGGTAAGAACGCCTCCCTGGGGGAGATGATCACCAACTTGTCTGAACTGGGAGTGTCGGTGCCGAATGGCTTCGCCACGACGGCTCAGGCGTTTAACGATTTTCTGGAGCAGAGTGGCGTTAACCAGCGGATCTACGCGCTGCTGGATCAGACGGATATCGACGATGTCGATGCGCTGGCACGCGCGGGCGCACAGATCCGCCGTTGGGTGGTGGAGACCCCGTTTCCGTCGGCGTTAGAGCACGCGATCCGTGAGGCTTACACGACGCTCGCCGCCGATAATGCACACGCCTCCTTCGCCGTACGCTCTTCGGCGACGGCAGAGGATATGCCCGACGCCTCCTTTGCCGGTCAGCAGGAGACCTTCCTCAATGTGCAGGGTATTGAGGCGGTGATGACGGCGGTGAAACATGTCTTCGCCTCACTGTTTAACGATCGCGCCATCTCTTACCGGGTGCATCAGGGGTACGATCACCGCGGCGTGGCGCTTTCCGCCGGGGTACAGTTGATGGTGCGCTCCGATCTGGCCTCCTCTGGGGTGATGTTTACGCTGGATACCGAATCGGGTTTCGATCAGGTCGTTTTCATTACCTCGGCTTACGGCTTGGGGGAGATGGTGGTACAGGGGGCGGTGAATCCCGACGAGTTCTACGTGCATAAGCCGACGCTGCAGGCGGGGCGCCCGGCAATCGTGCGCCGTACCCTGGGTTCCAAGAAGATCCGCATGGTCTATGCCGACAGCCAGGAGCATGGCAAGCAGGTACGTATCGAAGAGGTGCCCGCGACGCTCTCGGCGCGTTTTAGCCTCAGCGATGAGGAGGTGCAGCAGCTGGCGCGTCAGGCCCTGCTGATCGAGCAGCATTATGGGCGGCCGATGGATATTGAATGGGCCAAGGATGGACACAGTGGCAAGCTGTATATCGTACAGGCGCGGCCGGAGACGGTGCGGGCGAACGAGCAGGTGATGGAGCGTTATCAGTTGAGCCGGCGTGGCGAAGTGCTGGTGGAGGGTCGAGCCATCGGTCACCGTATCGGCGCCGGTTCGGTTAAGGTGATCACCGATATCAGCGAGATGCATCGTATCGAACCGGGCGATGTGTTGGTCACCGACATGACCGATCCCGACTGGGAGCCGATTATGAAGAAGGCATCGGCGATCGTCACCAATCGCGGCGGACGGACCTGTCACGCGGCGATCATCGCCCGCGAACTGGGTATCCCGGCGGTAGTCGGTTGCGGCGATGCTACCGAGCGCTTGCAGGAGGGGGATCTGGTCACCGTCTCCTGTGCCGAAGGGGACACCGGATACGTTTACCGTGAATGCCTCGATTTCCAGATACAGAGTTCACAGGTCGATCAGATGCCGGCGTTGCCCTTGAAGATCATGATGAACGTTGGGAATCCGGATCGCGCCTTCGACTTTGCCCGCCTACCGAATGAAGGGGTTGGCTTGGCTCGCCTGGAGTTTATCATTAACCGCATGATCGGGGTGCATCCGCGCGCCTTGTTGGAGTTCGATCGTCAGGAGCCGGCGGTACAGGCGGAGATCCGCCAGCTGATGCAGGGATTCGATGATCCGGTGGAGTTCTATGTAGGGCGTCTGACGGAGGGCATCGCGACGCTGGCGGCGGCGTTCTGGCCGAAGCGGGTGATCGTGCGCCTGTCTGACTTCAAATCCAACGAGTATGCCAATCTGATCGGCGGTGAGCGTTATGAGCCGCACGAGGAGAACCCGATGTTGGGCTTCCGCGGCGCCGGGCGCTACGTGGCGGAGAGCTTTGCTCCCTGTTTCGCATTGGAGTGTGCGGCGATTAAGCGGGTACGCAACGAGATGGGGCTGACCAACGTCGAAGTGATGATTCCATTTGTGCGTACGGTGGAGCAGGCGCAGGCGGTGGTCGCGCAGCTGGCCCACGAGGGGTTACGCCGTGGGGAAAACGGCCTGAAGGTGATCATGATGTGTGAGATCCCCTCTAACGCCTTGCTGGCCGACGATTTCCTGGCACATTTCGACGGTTTCTCGATCGGCTCGAACGATATGACGCAGTTGACGCTGGGCTTGGATCGTGACTCCGGCGTGGTGTCCGAGCTATTCGATGAGCGCAATGCGGCGGTGAAGGCGTTGCTGGCGATGGCGATCCGTAGCGCTAAGGCGCAGGGTAAGTATGTGGGGATCTGTGGCCAAGGGCCGTCGGATCATCAGGACTTCGCTCGCTGGTTGATGGAGCAGGGAATCGACAGCCTGTCATTAAATCCCGATACGGTGGTACAGACCTGGATTAATTTGGCCGAAGAATAAGCTAATCGTATTAGATTAAATGGAGACGGTCGCTCGGCGGCCGTTTTTTTTGTCCGTTTCTGGGTCAAAAATAAGCCGGATGGTTTGTCGCATGAGGTAAAAAAAAGCCCACCGAGATGATGGGCAAAGACTACACACAGCAATAGGGGACGAAATCCGGCGCGCGGCAACCATGCCGTGGCGTATTTCGAGATTCGGGGGAACGGGCGGCTTGTGGTCTGCTATTGGTCTATACCGCCGGGATACGTTACCGCAGCGGATTATATATCTAATTTATTACTATGACGATAGTTAACTTATAAAAAATAAGTAAGTCAGAATCTTTATAGTCAGTGAATAGGAAAGCAATATGTACAGATTAAGGGTGAGGCGTTATTAAATAATCACATTTGGCTATGGGTAAATATCCGCCCATTTCTGGGCGGATATTATGGTTCAGATGAATTAACGTAATTTTTCCAGTTCGTCGCTGAGTTGCCGCGCGTCTTTTACTGGTGGGGGGGCCTCGTTGACCCAGGCCGAAACCAGGCGGTAGGAGACCGCTAATACCACCGGTCCGATAAACAACCCGATCATACCAAAGGCTAATAGGCCACCGATAACACCGGAGAGCACTAAGAGCATCGGTAGATCGGCCCCCATACGGATCAAGGCGGGGCGCAGGACGTTATCCATGGTGCCAACCACGCCGCTCCATACCAACAATAATGTCCCCCAGGTGGTATCGCCGCTCCAATAGAGCCAGCCGACTGCCGGTAACAGCACCAGTAGTGGCCCGAGTTGCGCCAGGCAGCAGACAAACATGACCACGGTCAATAACACCGCATAGTGGATACCGCTGACGGCGAGACCAATCCCCGCTAACAGCGACTGAGCCAAGGCCGTTACCACTACCCCTAAGGCTACGGCGCGAATGGCCTGACCACCGAGGATCACCGCCGCATCGCCGCGTTCGGCAGCCAGTCGGATGGCGAAGTGGCGGATCCCCAGCGCGACATTCTCGCCACGGCTATACAGCAGCGCGCTAAATAGCAGCATCAGTGAACAGTGCAGGAAGAAACCGCCGACATGGGCGGCCTGGGTGACAAACCAGGTGATCGCTTGGCCGATGTAGGGCTGGATCTTCGCCATTAAGGCGCCTTCACTCATCAGCCCATGCCAACTGGCATACAGCTTTTCACCGACAAGCGGCAGCGTCTGGAGCCACTCTAGCTGCGGCATCTGCCAGTTACGCGCATTAGCCGCCCAGTCGAGGATCGGCCCGGCATTCGTGATCAGACTGGCGATCACCATCCCGATCGGAATGACAAACAGCAGTAACAGTAACAGCGTCATCAATAACACGGCCAACCAACGCTTTCCCCAGAGGTGGCGTTGTAGCCACACCAAGACCGGCCAGGTGGCGATGACCACCATGCTGGCCCAGGTGAAGCCCAGAATAAAGGGCTGCACCACCCACAGGCAGGAGATGAGCAGCAGGGCAATAAACAGTGACCCGAAAATAATCCGGGCCAGATCATACTTCGCTTGTGGCTTATCCATAGACTCCATCCAGATTGTGCGCAGTACCGTGCGCGATGCCTATGATGCGCAGAATAGAGAGAAAACCCAAGTCCCGCACGCGGATCTTTCTGTGGTTCTGGCCGAGGCGAGGAAAATTTCACCGTTGCCGCTTTTATGATAGCTTGAATGTTCGCCTATTGGTGAAACCCCTCATGACGAGCGGCGTGCAGCCAGGCCGGGGCTATTGCTGCCGGGGCGGAGGATGGATTGGGCAGCGCACGGAGAATCAAACGATAAGGCGTGCGCCGGGGTGTGGGCCGATGCCTGCACAGTATTACTCTATGGACAGGATTCACGCGCATGATCCCACAGCTTTCTCAGCCGCCGGGCCTCGACCCGACGGTGATGGCATTCATTCAGCAATTGACCGAGCAGGGGTTTACCGGCGAATGCGACACGTGCTACGCGGCGCGTTTGAGCATGGCGACGGACAACAGTATTTACCAGCAATTACCGGACGCATTACTGTTCCCGCGTTCGACGGCCGATGTGGTGCTGATCGCGCGCCTCGCGGCGGAGACGGTGTTTCGTTCACTCAATTTTACGCCGCGTGGCGGTGGAACCGGCACCAATGGTCAGGCGTTGAACGCTGGGGTAGTGGTGGACATGTCGCGTCATATGCAGCGCATTCTGGAGATCAATCCTCAGGAGGGATGGGTACGGGTCGAGGCGGGGGTGATCAAGGATCAGTTGAACGCCTGTCTCAAACCGTATGGCTACTTCTTTGCGCCCGAGCTCTCCACCAGCAACCGTGCCACCTTGGGGGGAATGATTAACACCGATGCCTGCGGGCAGGGTTCGCGTGTCTATGGCAAAACCTCTGACCATATTCAAGGGCTGCGCAGCGTGTTGCTGGGGGGCGAGATCCTCGACAGCGCCCCGATGCCGACTCGCCTGGCGCAGCATCTGGCACAGCAGGGGGGGCGCATCGGCGCGATCTATCGCGGGGTGCTGGAGACCTGCCTCGGCCAGCGTGAGGCGATCGTCGAAAAGTTTCCGCCGCTCAATCGCTTCTTGACGGGATACGATCTCCGTCATGTATTGAGCGATGATCTCCAGACCTTCGATCTCTCGCGCCTGTTAGCCGGTTCGGAGGGGACGCTGGCCTTCGTGACCGAGGCGCGTCTGCATATCACGCGGTTACCGCGTGTTCGCCGCCTGGTGAATGTGAAGTATGACAGCTTCGATGCGGCGTTGCGTAACGCGCCACTGATGTTGGAGGCCAGCGCCCTGTCGGTGGAGACTGTGGATTCGCGGGTGTTGGATCTGGCACGCCAGGATATCATCTGGCACGCGGTACGCGATCTGATCGACGACAGCCCGACGCGTCCGTTGCAAGGGTTGAATATCGTCGAGTTTGCCGGTGAGGATGAGGCACAGATCGAGGCGCGTGTGGCGGCGCTCTGTCAGCAGCTTGAGGAGTTGGCCAGCGCCGGCGAGGCGGGCGTCATCGGCTACCAATGTTGTCGCGACGGCGAGAGTATCGAGCGTATCTACGCCATGCGCAAGAAGGCGGTCGGCTTACTGGGCAACGCCAAAGGCGCGGCCAAGCCGATTCCCTTCGTCGAGGATACCTGTGTGCCGCCACAGCATCTGGCGGACTATATCGCCGAGTTTCGTGCCCTGCTCGATGCCCATCAGCTCAGTTATGGCATGTTCGGTCATGTTGACGCCGGGGTCCTGCATGTGCGGCCAGCGTTAGACATGTGTAATCCGCAACACGAAGCGTTGGTCGGCGAGATCTCCGACGCGGTCGTGGCGTTGACGGCGAAGTATGGCGGCCTGTTGTGGGGGGAGCATGGTAAGGGATTCCGTGCCCAATACAGCCCGGCGTTCTTCGGCGAGGCGTTGTATCACGAGCTACGCCGCATCAAGACGCTGTTCGATGCCGATAATCGCCTCAATCCCGGTAAGATCTGCCCGCCGTTGGCGTGTGATACGCCGATGAAGCAGGTGGATGCGGTGAAACGTGGCACCTTCGATCGCCAGATCCCGCTGGCGGTGCGCAGCGCGTATCGCGGCGCGCTGGAGTGTAATGGTAACGGACTCTGTTTCAATTTCGATCGGTACAGCCCGATGTGCCCATCGATGAAACTCAGTGGCGACCGTATCCACTCGCCCAAGGGGCGTGCCGCCTTGGTGCGTGAATGGTTACGCCTCTTGGCGGAGCAAGGCGTCGATCCCTTGCGCCTGGAGGCGGCGCTGGGCGCTACGGCTTCGTTGCGCGGACTGATCGCCCGGACGCGCCACAGTTGGCGAGCGCATCGCGGCGAGTATGACTTCTCGCACGAGGTGAAGGCGGCGATGGCCGGTTGTCTGGCCTGTAAGGCGTGTTCTAGCCAGTGCCCGATCAAGATCGATGTGCCCGACTTCCGCGCCCGTTTCCTGCAACTCTACCATAGCCGTTATCTGCGCCCGCTGCGTGACCATCTGGTGGCGAATGTGGAGAGTTATACCCCCTGGCTGGCGCGCGCCCCGCGCCTGTTTAATTTCTTCCTACGTCAGCCGTTAACGGCACGTCTCAGCGAACGAACCATCGGCATGACCGATTTGCCGCAGCTCTCGACGCCGACGTTGCGTCAGGCCTTGGCCGGTCATCCGGCATTGATAACGTCGCTGGAAGCGCTGGAGGGATTGGACGCGGCGGCGCGGGCGCGGCGGGTCTTGATCGTACAGGACCCATTCACCAGTTATTACGATGCGCAGGTGGTCGAGGCGTTGATCCGCCTGTGTGATCGCCTAGGCTTCCAGGCTCAACTGTTGCCCTTCGTCCCGAACGGCAAGGCGCAACATATCAAGGGATTCCTGCAGCGCTTCGCGCGTACGGCACGCCATGGGGCCGAGTTTCTCAATCGGGTCGCTCGCCTGGGAATACCGCTAGTAGGCGTCGATCCGGCGATGGTGTTATGCTATCGCGATGAATATAAAACTATTCTTGGTGAACAGCGTGGCGATTTTCACGTCCAACTGATCCAAGAGTGGTTGGCGCAGGTCCTGCCGGCGTCACCCGCCGCGTCGGCGACGTCGGCAAGACCTTGGTATCTGTTCGCGCACTGTACCGAAAGCTGCGCCGAGCCGGTCAGTATCAACCAATGGCAGCAGGTGTTCGCGCGCCTCGGCGCGCGTCTGGAATCGGTTCGCGTGGGATGTTGCGGCATGGCGGGAACCTATGGCCATGAGATGCCCAATCAGGCGGCATCGCGCGGCATCTATGCGTTGTCCTGGCAACCGATGCTGGCGGAGCGGCCTGCGGAACGCTGCTTGGCCACGGGGTATTCCTGTCGCGGGCAGGTGCTGCGCCAACAGGGGGTGGCGTTACGCCATCCGGTTCAGGCCTTACTGGAGATAAGTCATGATTTGGAAACGCACGCTGACACTGGAACAGCTTAATCAGGCGGGCGCGACCTGTATGGTCGGCCATCTGGGGATCACGATCACCCGGATGGGGGAGGATACCCTAGAGGGCAGCATGCCGGTGGATGAGCGGACTCGCCAGCCTTTCGGGCTGCTGCATGGCGGTGCCTCGGTGGTGCTGGCGGAGACGTTGGGATCGTTGGCCGGTTACCTGTGCAGTGAGGGGGAGCAGCAGGTGGTGGGGTTGGAGATCAACGCCAACCATCTGCGCGCCGTGCGCAGCGGTGTGGTGCATGGCATCTGCCGAGCGTTGCATCTGGGACGCAGCCATCAGGTGTGGCAGATCGAGATCCGCGACGAGCGTGGGCGGCTGTGCTGCACCTCGCGCCTGACCACGGCACTCCTGGATGGACGACGCTGAGCGGTAGCTATGCGATAAACCTCGGGGAGAGACGAGATGACAGAGAACCAGCCGATCGACGCGACATCCTTGCCGTTGACGCGGGCGGTGTATGCCTTGCAACTGAATGGTGAGGGGGGCTGTCTGCCGTTGACCGTCGCGGCGCCGCTCGCCATATCACATCCGGCCTGGCTACACCTCGACGCCAACGATGCCGAGAGCCGTCACTGGTTGGCGGCGACACCGCTGGTGCCGGAGACGCTGCGCCAGAGTCTATCGGGCGAGAGCCTACGGCCCCGCATGACACGTCAGGGGGAGGGGGCGCTGCTCACTCTGCGCAGTATCGAGTTGGCCAGCCCGGCGGCGGTGTCGCACTGGGTGGTGATCCGCATCTATGCGACCGGAACCTTGTTGTTAACCTCGGGGCAGCGCCAGAGCGCGGTGCTGGAGGCGGTGCGTGGCGACCTCTTGGGGAACTTAGGGGCCGATGATACCAGCGGTTTGCTGGTGGCGATCGCCGATGCGCTGGTGGATCAGGTAAGCGAGGCCATCGACACCCTGCACGATCGCATCATCGACATGGAGGATAGCCTGCTGGATCAGCAACTACCGCCGCGTGGTGAGTTGGCTCAGTTGCGTAAACAGTTGATCGTGATGCGCCGTTACCTGGCGCCGCAACGCGATGTCTTGGCGCGGCTGGCGATCGAACGGCTCCCCTGGTTAACGGATGATGATCGCCGCCGGTTACAGGATATCGCCGATCGCCTGGGGCGGGGACTGGAAGATCTGGACAGTTGTATCGCCCGTACTGCGTTGTTGGCCGATGAAATCGCCTCGTTGGTGGCGGATGCGCTTAATCGCCGCACCTATACCATGTCGTTACTGGCGATGCTGTTCCTGCCAGCGACGTTTTTAACCGGGCTGTTCGGCGTCAATCTGGGCGGCATCCCCGGTAACGCGTCGCCGCTGGCTTTTATGCTGTTTTGTTTATTGCTACTGATTTTGGCAACCTGCGTTGCTTTATGGTTAAAACGCAGTAAATGGTTGTAATGGCGCGGGCCGGCAATCTTTGTGACGTGTCAAACTTCATGGGGCCGGTGAGCAAAAGCGCAAAGGAAATTGAGCAATATCAAACTTTACTCATAATGGGTAGGGCAGACTTCATTTCGCAGGTGAATGCAACGTCAAGCGATGGGCGTTGCGCTCCATATTGTCTTACTTCCTAATTTTGAATTATTGCATAGCACAATTTAATTCGTCGTATGCCGGTGATCACCGGCATTTTTTTTGCCTATCGTCCCGCTCTATGGGGATGAAGGGCGCCGTGACGCCCCTCTGGCCGCTTACTTCACCTCCACCACATCCAGGCGCAACGCGGCGTCCTGCGTCGGCTCGTCACCGTCATTCAGGCCGACGGGCTGCAGCGGGATGCTTTGACGATCGAAGGCCAGGTCGCCGCCATCGATCACCTCGCCGCCCTGTTGCAGGCTCTTGAAGTCAAACAATGCGCCGTCGGCCAGATGCGACGGCACGACGTTCTGCATGGCGCGGAACATGGTTTCGATGCGTCCGGGATAACGCTTGTCCCAGTCACGCAGCATCTCCTTGATCACCTGACGTTGCAGGTTAGGCTGTGAGCCGCACAGGTTGCAGGGGATGATCGGGAAGGCCTTGGCACTGGCGAAGCGTTCGATATCTTTTTCGCGGCAGTAAGCCAGCGGACGAATGACGATGTGCTGGCCGTCGTCGCTCATCAATTTGGGGGGCATCCCCTTTAGCTTGCCGCCGTAGAACATGTTGAGGAACAGGGTTTCCAGCATATCGTCGCGATGGTGGCCGAGGGCGATTTTATTACAGTTTAGCTCAGTGGCGGTGCGATAGAGGATGCCGCGGCGCAGGCGAGAGCAGAGGGAGCAGGTGGTTTTCCCCTCGGGGATCTTCTCCTTGACGATGCCATAGGTATCCTCCTCGACGATGCGGTATTCGATGCCTTGGGCGTCGAGGTAGGCGGGCAGTACGGTTTCGGGGAAGCCGGGTTGTTTCTGGTCGAGGTTGACCGCCACCAGGGTAAAGTCGACCGGAGCACTCTGCTGCAGGTTGCGCAGGATCTCCAGCATGGTGTAGCTGTCTTTCCCGCCGGACAGGCAAACCATGACGCGATCGCCTTCCTCGATCATATTGAAGTCGGCGATCGCCTCACCGACGCAGCGGCGCAGGCGCTTCTGCAACTTGTTCAGGTTGTATTGCTCTTTTTTGCTGATCTCTTGCATCTCTGACATCGTTTCTGTTACCCGGCATAAACAAAGGGGTGACGGCAGCGCGGCGGGCGCTGTCGCGCGAATAAGGGGCAGTCATCGAGGACGGCGTGGCGTGTATGGTACGGATTACGGCGCCGAATGCCAGCAAGAATTGTGCCTGCGCGCCTGGCGAGCCGTGATGTCGCGCCGCTTCCCCCATCATGGGGGCAGGTTGGCGGTGTCATGGGTGGCATGGCGTCGTGTGAGCGGTGACTTGCTTTCTTGCGCGGCATACTCTATTTTGTATCAATCAATACAAAATTGAGGAGCGAATGATGCGAGCGTTGCGCGCGATCTTGGCGGTAATTTTTCTGCTCTCTGGCGTGGCCAAGCTGATGGCGTTGCCGTTTGAGGTGGCGGCGTTCGAGCGCTGGGGTTACGCCATCGGGTTTATGTATGTGGTCGGCCTGGCGGAGTGCGCCGGGGCCATTGGCGTGCTGTTGCCCTTACCCTCCCTGCGCCGAGTGGCGGCCGGGGGGTTGATACTCCTGATGCTCGGTGCGTTGCAGACCCATCTGCGGCATGCCGAAGGGGGAATGGCCGTGTTGGCGGCGTTACTGCTGCTGGCGTTAGCGTTAGTGGTATGGCGGCCCGGTGGGGGCGATGTCAACAGGATGGCCGACTCACGCCGATTGAGATAGCGGCGTCGTCTCTCAGGTGATGCATGTGATCCTGCCCGCCGGGCGGCGGGCAGGGGTGAGACACGTTTAGGCGATCTCTTCCAGACGAATACGCGGACGCTGCGCTTCGACGCCGAAGTAACGCATCATACCATCGGCGGCATGGCGCCCTTCGGCGATGGCGGTGACCACCAGATCGGCGCCACGTACCGCGTCGCCACCGGCGAAGATGCGTGGGTTTGTGGTCTGGTAGGGGATGGCGCTATCCACGCGGGCGATGATGCGCCCGGCGCGGTCGAGCTTCACGCCTTGCGCCTCCAGCCACGGCATCGGATGGGGGGTGAAACCGAAGGCGATGACGACGGCGTCCGCCGGCATCAGGAATTCGGAGCCCGGGATCGGCTTGGGACGGCGGCGCCCGGCGGCGTCCGGCTCACCTAGCGCGGTGCGTAACATATGAATGCCGCATACCTTGCCCTGATCGTCGATGGCGATGGAGAGCGGCTGGACGTTAAATTCAAACTCCACTCCCTCTTCACGCGCATTCTTGACCTCTTTCTTCGAGCCCGGCATGTTGGCCTCGTCGCGGCGATAGGCGCAGGTCACCCGGGTAGCCCCTTGGCGAATCGAGGTGCGCACACAATCCATCGCGGTATCGCCGCCTCCCAGCACCACCACCTGTTTGCCTTCCATGCTGATGTACGGATAGTCGTCGCTGTGCGCCAGCCCCATCACTTGCTTGGTGTTGGCGATCAGGAACGGCAGGGCGTCATAGACACCTGGCGCCTGCTCGTTTTCGATGCCGGCTTGCATCGAGGTATAGGTCCCGGCACCGATAAATACGGCGTCGAAGTCGGCCAACAATTGCTCCAGGGTCACGTCGCGTCCCACCTCGGTATTCAGGCGGAACTCGATGCCCATGGCGCTGAAGATCTCACGCCGACGCGCCAGGATGCGCTTATCCAGCTTGAAGGCCGGGATCCCGAAGGTCAGTAGGCCGCCGATCTCCGGGTGGCGGTCGAAGACTACCGCCTGGATGCCGTTACGCGCCAGCACATCGGCGCAAGCCAGACCGGCCGGTCCGGCACCGACGATGGCCACGCGGCGATCGACCGGTTTGACATAGGAGAGATCGGGACGCCAGCCGAGGGCGAAGGCGGTATCGCTAATGTAGCGCTCGATGTTGCCGATGGTCATGGCACCATACTCCTTACCCAGGGTACAGGCCCCCTCACACAGGCGATCCTGCGGGCATACACGCCCGGTGACTTCCGGTAGGCAGTTGGTCTGGTGCGATAATTCTACCGCCTCCAAGATACGCCCCTCTTTAACCAGGCGGATCCAGTGCGGAATATGGTTGTGCAGTGGGCAGGTCCACTCGCAGACGCTGTGGGTGCCGCAGGCTAGGCAGCGTTCGCTTTGCCCCTGCGCCTGTTCGCGGCTGAAGGTGGGGTAGATCTCATCGAATTGCGTTTTGCGGATCGCCAGCGCGATCTTCACCGGATCTTGGCGCGGAGGCGTCTGGCGCAACTGGCCGACCTTACTGCCAGTACCGGGAGCGGCGAGGCTGATGGCCTGCGCATCGGCGTTGGCGCTGCCATTGAACAGGCGCCCGGCCTGTTCGTTAAATACGGCCCGCAATTGGCGTTGTTGGCGTAGCTGGTTGAGCAAGGCCTCATCGATCAGTTGCAGGGCATTACTCGGGCAGGCGGCGACACAGGAGGGCGATTCGGCCACCTCGTCACACAGATCGCACTTATGAGCATTGGCGCGCACGCTGTCGGGATGGTTGCTGCGCGGATCGGCCTGGGTGATCACTTCGATGGCGCCGAATGGGCAAGCCACGACGCAGGTTTTGCAACCGATACACTTCTCTTGCTTGACCTGGATGCTGTCGTTACGTTTCTCGATGGCGCCGTTGGGACATACGCTGGCGCAGGGAGCATCTTCACAGTGGCGGCAGAGGAGTGCCGTGCTGCGGTTTTCGCGTTTGATGACGTGGATGCGCGGCTGGAACTGCGCCGCAGTGAGAACATGCTCGCCGTGATTGTGGGCCATTACGCAGGCGATCTCACAGCTACGACAACCGATGCAGTTGTTAGCATCGGCGATGACAAAACGATTCATAACGACCTCACCCAAAGACGAAAAGGAGAAAACATGTTTGGGATATATGCACATCGCGTGCACAAATGTAGGGGAAATCCTTATTAAAGGTAAGGAAACCTGACGGCTGCGCAATGTATCACAGTTTTTGTTATGAACTGATTAAAAAATCGCTAAAAATGGGGAAATGATGCGTTGCATCAAGAGAAGCATGCAAATTAATTTGTTGTGAAGCTTTTTTTTGTTGTATCACGATTATCACAGTGACACAGAATGAGTTTTTATTGTGTACAAAGTGATAATCGCCGCGAGAAATGTAGCCAAGAGGTAAAATGGCGCTACCCCGTAGGATAGCGCCATGGGTCATTCAGCAGAGTTATCGTCGTTTTGGCTGGCTAGACGGCTGAGGAAGGCGAAACGTTGGCGTAAGTTCTCGGCCGCCTCAAGGTACAACGCCTGCGCCTGTTGCGGATCTTGGCTATTCAGGCGGCGGAAGCGCTGCTCAGCCAGCAGGGTCTGAGCCAGATCACCGCTCGGCGGACGCGAGTCGAGGGCCAGGGCGGCCTTACCGCTGGCGGGACGTCGCGGATCGAAGCGGTACAAGGGCCAGAAACCATTGGCGGTGAGTCGCTTCATCTGCTCGTGGCTGTCGGCCAGATCGTAGCCATGCTCCTCGCAGGGGCTATAGGCGATAATCAGCGATGGCCCAGGGTAGGCCTCCGCCTCCTGCAACGCCTTGACGGTTTGGTTGAGCTGGGCGCCCAGCGAAATCTGTGCCACATAGACATGTCCGTACATCATCATGCTAATGCCGAGATCCTTGCGGGCCTTGCGTTTACCATGCTCACCAAACTTGGTGACTGCCGCCAATGGCGTCGCCTTCGACTGCTGTCCACCGGTATTGGAGTAACACTGGGTATCGAGTACCAGCACGTTGACGTTTTCCGTCAGGCTGAGTACGTGATCCAAGCCGCCGAAACCGATGTCATAAGCCCAGCCATCGCCGCCGATCAGCCAAATGGATTTCTCTACCAACGCATCGGCGTCGCGCGCCAACTCACGAGCCTGCGCCGTATCGATCTCGGCGAGGGCATCACGCAGGGCCGCGACCTGTTGACGCCGTGTGTCGATATCTGCCTCCGGCTGAGCCAAGGCGTGCGTCAATGTCTCAGGCAGACGATCACCTAACCCGTCGAGTAGGCGCAGTGCCCGTTGGCGGTGTTGGCTGGTGCTCAGACGGAAACCGAGACCAAATTCGGCGTTATCCTCGAACAACGAGTTGGCCCAGGCCGGTCCGCGCCCATGGGTATCGGTGGTGTAAGGCGTCGTGGGCAGGTTGCCGCCGTAGATGGAGGAGCAGCCGGTGGCGTTGGCGATCAACATGCGATCGCCGAACAACTGTGTCAGCAACTTGATGTATGGCGTCTCGCCACAGCCGGAACAGGCGCCCGAGTACTCGAACAGGGGCGAAATCAGCTGTGAAGTGCGGATGTCGATGCGCTCCAGACGACGGCGATCGATCTCCGGTAGGGCGAGGAAGGCATCATAGTTAGCGCGCTCGGTCGCCAGATGCGCCAGGCGTGGCTGCATGTTGATCGCTTTGATGCTGGGATCTTGGCGATCGGCGGCTGGGCAGACCGTGACACACAGGTTACAGCCGGTGCAATCCTCCGGGGCGACCTGTAGCACATAGCGTTGGCCACGCATATCACGCGATCTGACTTCCAGGCTGGCGAGGGTATCGGGGGCGTCGGTTAACGCGGCCGGATCGACCACCTTGGCGCGGATCGCCGCGTGTGGGCAGGCGGCGACACAATGGTTGCACTGGGTGCAGAGTGTGGGCTGCCAGATGGGAATCGCGTCGGCGATATTGCGTTTCTCCCAGCGCGTGGTACCCACGGGCCAGGTGCCGTCCGGCGGGAAGGCCGAGACAGGCAGGGTGTCGCCGAGGCCGGCCAGCATGGTCGCCGTCACCGTCTTGACGAAATCCGGGGCCTGATCGGAGACGATCGGTGGCCGGCGCGGGCTGGTGGGATCGACCGGGCGTAACGGTATGGCATGCAGGGCCTCTTGTGCCATGGTCAGCGACTGCCAGTTGCGCTCGACGATCTCTTGTCCCTTGCTGGCGTAGCTACGCGCGATGGCGTCTTGCAGCAACGGCAACGCGCCGCCCTCGGGGATCAGCGCGCTGAGATGGAGGAAGGCCATCTGCATCACGGTATTGATACGGGCGCCGAGTTGACACTCGCGCGCGATGCGGGCGGCATTGATGATGTAGAAACGCGCGCGGCGCGCATTCAGCAGTGCTTGTACCTCTTGCGGCAATTGCGCCCAGATCTCGCTGGCGGAATAGGGGGTGTTGAGTAAGAAGATCCCGCCGGGGCGCAGCCGCTCGACCATCTGATAACGTTCGATAAACTGCCATTGATGGCAGCCAATAAAGTCGGCCTGATCCACGAGGTAGGCGGAGTGGATAGGCGTTTCTCGTACCCGCAGATGGGAGACGGTCAGGCCGCCCGCCTTCTTGGAATCATAGACGAAGTAGCCTTGGGCATAGAGCGGCGTGCTGTTGCCGATGATCTTGATGTTATTCTTGGCCGCCGAGACGGTGCCATCGCTGCCCAGACCATAGAACAGGGCCTCCAGACGATTGGTGACCGGACGAACGTCCGCCTGGCGCGTCAGGGAGAGTTGGCTGACATCGTCGTTGATGCCGACGGTAAAACGCGCTTTCGGTTCGGGAGCGGCCAACTCGTCGAAGACCGCCAGGGCACAGTCGGGCCCGAACTCCTTGGAGGAGAGGCCGTAACGTCCGCCGATCACCCGCGGTAGCGAGGCGCGTTCCCCCTGGCTGACGGCTTGCGCCAGCGCGGCAATGATATCCAGATAGAGCGGCTCGCCTAACGCGCCCGGCTCCTTGGTACGATCGAGCACGGCGATGCGTTCGACACTGTTGGGCAGCGCGGCGAGCAGATGGCGCGCGGAGAAGGGACGATAGAGACGGACCTTGAGCACCCCGACCCGTTCACCGCGTGCCAGTAGCATATCGCACAGCTCGCAGCAGGTGCCACAGGCCGAGCCCATGACGATGATCACCCGGGTCGCTTGGGGATGACCGTAGTATTCGAAGGGCTGATAACGCCGTCCACTGTGTTCGGCAAAGGCATCCATCGCCGCGGCGACATGGTCATAGGCGGCGTCATACCAGGGGTTGGCCGCCTCGCGCGCCTGGAAATAGGTGTCGGGGTTGGCCGAAGTACCGCGGATCACCGGATGGTCGGGGGTAAGGGCGCGGGCGCGGTGGGCCTCGATGGCCGCCTGCGGCAGCAGGTCACGCAGCGTCTCATCCGCCAGCGGCACGATCTTGTTGATCTCGTGTGAGGTGCGGAAGCCGTCGAAGAAATGGATAAACGGCAGCCGGCTGTTCAGCGAGGCGATGTGGGCGATCAGGGCGAAGTCTTGCGCCTCTTGCACACTGGCGGCGCATAGCATGGCGCAACCGGTCTGGCGCACTGCCATCACATCGGAGTGATCGCCAAAGATGGAGAGCGCATGCGTGGCGACGGTGCGGGCGGCGACATGGAGGACGAAGGGCGTCAGCTCCCCCGCCAGCTTATACAGGGTGGGGATCATCAGCAGCAATCCCTGCGAGGAGGTAAAGCTGGTGGCCAGTGTGCCGCTCTGTAGCGCGCCGTGTACGGCGGCGATGGCGCCTCCCTCCGACTGCATCTCTACCACGCGCGGGATATCGCCCCATAGGTTGTGACGCCCATCCGCCGACCAGGCGGAGGCTTGCTCAGCCATGCTGGAACTGGGGGTAATCGGATAGATAGCAATGACTTCGCTCAGCCGGTAGGCCACGGATGCCACTGCGCTGTTACCATCAATGGTGATCATTAAGGTTACCTTTGGCTCACAGTGTGATTTTGTTATTAACGAAATTCTAGCAAACGCGATTTCAGCCTCTTATCAGTTTTATGGCAAATAGTTGTCGGCGGAGGGAATGAACGAATGTGTCGGCGTGTGGATTGTCGTCGCTGCGGGAGGCGGCTAGAATTGCGCCGGCTATATATATTCAAAGGATGAATAAATGAACGGATATGTCTATCTGGCGATGGCGATCGGCGCCGAAGTGATCGCGACCACGGCCCTCAAGGCGACCGAGGGATTCACCAAGCTGGGGCCAAGTTTACTGGTCGTTGCTGGCTATGGCATTGCTTTTTGGGGACTTTCTCAGGTAGTCAAGACGATTCCTCTGGGGGTGGCCTATGCCATCTGGTCCGGTATGGGCATCGTGCTGGTATCGTTAGCCGCCTACTGGTTGTATCAGCAGACGCTCGATTGGGCCGCGCTGTTGGGCATGGCGTTGATCATTGCCGGCGTCGCGGTCATTAATCTCTTTTCCCACACCTCGGCACACTAAATTACATTCTGTCATCACCTGGGCGGGGGAAGAGAGGCCGCCCAGGGGCGCGTGCGCTTAACGTATCTCGATGATCTGTATCCCTGGTAAGGCCTGAAGTTGCTGATACAGTTCGCTGATCGGTTGCTTTGGCCGTAGGGTGAGTTCGAGACGAACCTCGCACAGTGTGGCGTCCGGCGCTTGGCGCAGCGAGAGGCGCTCAGGCGTGAGATGCTGCTGTTGCAGGGCCAGTAACAGGGCGCTCACCCTGTCGGGGGGTAATTGCACGCTCAGGCGGTGGTGTTGCCCCATCAGGCGGTTGCTCAGTTGACGGAAGAGCTCCAAGACGATCAGGGTCATCAGGGTGCCGTAGATCCCGATCTCATACAGCCCGCTGCCGATAACCAGCCCGATGGCGGCGGTGACCCACATCCCGGCGGCGGTGGTCAGCCCTTTGACGGCCTGCTTCTGGATGATGATGGTGCCGGCGCCGAGGAAACCCATGCCGGAGACCACTTGAGCCGCGATACGGCTAGGGTCAAGTCCGACATGGTTGAGCGCGAGAATATCGGCGAAGCCATACTTCGAGACGATCATAAATAGCGCGCTGCCGATACCGACCAGAATGTGGGTGCGTAGTCCTGCCTCCTTGGCGCGGAGTTGGCGTTCGATGCCGATTAATCCGCCCAAGAGTCCTGCCAGGGCGACGCGCAGCAATAAGTCGCTGACCATACCTACCTCAGTTGTTTGTGACCTGCTTGTTTTCCTGCCCCATTCGGCGTACAACCCCGAGCAGAGTTCAGTTAACTGTCTATGTTAACAAATCTTGAGGCGTTTGCCGCCTCGCGCAGCGGGCGCGATAGTATCAGACGGTAACGCGCAATCAGACAGGTCGGGAGGAGTCAATCGATGAGAGGTGGGGTGTTCGGAGCGGCATTGCTGGCGTTGGCGCTGACGGGGTGCGCCGATGAGGCGGCAGAGCAGACGGCGAAGGCATCGCCGCGTATCGCCGCCAGCGCGGCGTTGAGTGAGGGGTGCGCGCTGGTGGGGGGCGAGATAGCCTTGGCGCATCAGCTCGATGGCAGCGCACTGGTTCAGTGCCAGTTACCGGATGGCAAACGCTGTAGCGAACGCGGGGTGATCAGCGGCAACTGCCCCAATTGAGGGGCCTCGCTCGGTCGCTATAACCAATCGCGTAGGTGATAGCGGAAACGGTGGCCGTGACGATCGATTAATTCCAGACTATAGGGGGCTTGGCGCCAGCGCAGCGTCCCCCCTTGGCGTAACAGCGCCGCTAAGCGGGATTGTGCCATCTGCCAGCGGGGATCGGCACAGGGGGTGGGTTGCTCCTGCAGATCGGCGACGCGTAACTGACCCGCGTGTAGCGTCGCCTGGCCACTCATCTGGCCGCAGAGTGTGGCGCTGAGCCACATCCCTTGGCCAAACTCCAGATCGGGCGTCATGCGTTGTGCGTCGCCGGCGATCGGTTGCTCATCGATAGCCTGTAAGACGTAGTGATGGTGTTGGAGTTGGGCCGCCGTTGGCGCCAGGCGACAACCGACCAGTAGGGCACTCATGCCCAGTAGTAATAGGATGCGCATCATTTCTTTTCTCCATCTCGGTATCGCCGCATCGCGACGCCGATTTCTCTTTGCTTTTCCCGGCACGTTTTCCATTTAACGCTACACTTAAGTCTAAGATGCGTCACCCGCCAACACGGGGACGTATCATCGTACGTCGGCGTGGTTGGGGAGATTCAGTATGCCACAGTGTGATGTCATGCTGGCGTCGGCGGCGGAAGTGACGTCGGAGTAAGGGAGTAGGGAGCATCGTGCGGGCGGCGTTGACCGACCCGCGTCTCGTCGCGTCTTCAGGCTGGCGCGTGAGACACGCCGCTTACGGGTGCCCCATGGCGCTGTGTGGCGGTGATGGCAATTGGCGTGTGTATCAATACAGAAAAAGGAGTGTGCGAAATGGTGATGGTATCCGAGCCACCTAACGCGGCGTTTAGCACAAATACCATGGACTTTCTGGCCAGTAGTATTGCAATGATGGAGTTTCAGGGGCGTAACATCAGCGCCCGCGATGTGCAGGGTAATATGACGGCGCAGCAACGCGCGTTGTTCAATGAGCGTCTGGCCTATTATCGCCAGCAGTATACGGAGGAGGCGCTGGCGTAAACGGTCGCTCTGTCGATAAGGAGTAAAAAAAACCCGCCTCGGCGGGTTTTTTTGTGGGATGCGCGCAGGCTATTCGGCGGTAAGCAGGTTAGGGCAGTGACGGTGCTGGATCAGATCGTCAATATTTTGCAACGTGGTCAGCGAGATGCTGGTCAAGGCCTCCTCGGTGAGGAAAGCCTGATGACCGGTGAACAGCACGTTATGGCAGGCCGACAGGCGGCGGAACACATCGTCCTGGATCACGTCGTTAGATTTGTCTTCGAAGAACAGATCGCGCTCGTTCTCATACACGTCCATCCCCAGCGCCCCGATCTTCTGTTGCTTCAGCGCGTCGATGGCGGCACTCGAGTCGATCAAAGCCCCACGGCTGGTGTTGATGATCATCACCCCATCCTTCATCTGGGCGAAGGCCTCTTGATTCAGGAGGTGGTGGTTTTCCGGCGTCAGCGGGCAGTGCAAGGTGATCACATCGGAGCGGGCATACAGCGTCTTCAGATCGACATACTCCGCCCCAAGCTCCAGCGCCTGCGGGTTGGGGTAGGGATCGAAGGCGAGGATGTGCATGCCGAATCCTTTGAGGATACGCATGGTAGCGATGCCGATCTTGCCGGTCCCAATCACCCCGGCGGTACGGTTATGCATGTTAAAACCGATCAACCCTTCGAGAGAGAAGTTGGCGTCGCGTGTCCGTTGGTAGGCGCGATGGATGCGGCGGTTGAGGGCTAGCATCATGCCGACGGTGTGTTCGGCGACGGCCTCTGGCGAGTAGGCCGGGACGCGGACGACGGCGATCCCGAGCTCTTTGGCCGCGGCCAGATCGACGTTGTTAAATCCGGCGCAGCGCAGCGCGACGATGCGGATGCCCATGGCCGCTAGCTGCTCCAGCACCTCACGTCCGGCGTCGTCGTTAACGAAGATGCACACCGCATCGAACCCTTGGGCCGTTTTGACCGTCTGGGGACGCAGTAAAAAGTCAAAAAACTCCAGTTCAAAACCAAACTGTTTATTCACCAGCTCAATGTATTTTCGGTCGTATTGTTTAGTGCTGTAGATAGCGAGTTTCATACGATGTCTCCAACTTAAATTGTGATCATCATAGCAAAAATCGCCATGGTCGACAAAAGTGACGCCGGGGTGTGATGTAAATCATTTTTTCCTCTCAGTGCATTGAATGGCAATAGATTAATCCGCTATTGTCCCGCCGTCATTTAGCTAAACTGATCACTATGATGAGGCGATAGCGTGCGGTGGAACGGGGGCGGTATGAGGAGAGTGTGGCGTATCGGCGCGCTGACGGCGGCACTCGTGTTGGGCGGCGGCGTCGCGGCGTGGTGGGCGCTGCCCTATTGGCTCCCGCCACTACTGCGACCGTGGCTGCCCGCCGGGGCGGCGTTGCGTCTGCCCGAGCGTCCCTATTGGTCCCAGGGCGCGTTGCGCCTGCCGCAGCTGGAATATCGCCAGGCGGGATGCCCGCTACTGACGTTGCGCCAGGCGGCATTGCGTTATCGCCAGGCGCATTGGCAGTTACAGGCGGCGACGTTGGCGCTGGATAGCCGCTGTTTCAGTGCCGGGACGGGCGGCGGCAGCTTGCCCACGCTGAGTGCCCTGCAACAGGCGTTGCCGCCGTTGAACCTCACCATCGATCGATTGACATTGCTCCCCTGGCAGCACTATGGCGGCACGCTACAGCTGCATAATCAGAATGGTCGTCAACGCCTAGGCCTGAATGGCGAACAGTTGCAACTGGATGTGGCGTTGGAGCGCCAGGCATTGAGCGTACGGCGCCTGTTACTGAAGCTGCCGCAACTGGATCAAGATCTGCAACTCCAAGGGCAGATAACCTTGGGCCTGGATCTGGCCAGTACCCCGCCTGGCGGGGCATTACAGGCGCAGTTTCGTCTGGCCGGCACGCCCGACCCGTTGCAGTTACGTCTGCGTTGGCAGGCGCAAGGGGGGCGGGCATGGCTCACGCGTGATGGCAGCACGCGGCCATTACTCGATCTCCCCTGGCAACAGCAGCAGGATCGGTTGCGTATTCGTGACGGCGCTTGGTTTTGGCCCTATGGCCCGCAACCACTCCACGGGGCGATTAACCTCACGTTAGAGGAGTGGCGGCAGGGATGGCGCCATGCCACCTTGCAGGCACGCTTGAATATGTTGAGTCAGGGAGAGCAGGGTAAGGCGAATCTGGTGATGCAGCTTGGGCCAGGACGCTTGGATCTCCAACCGGGGGCTTTCCCTTTGCGCCTGGATGGGCGAGTCAATCAGCAGGCATTGTCTTTCGCCGCCGCGCTCTCGGCCGAGGTGACGGGGACGCCAGACGATCCCACGCTACGCTTCTTACCCGGAGCCTTATTGCGTTTCTGGGGGCGGACGGATGCGCAGACGACGATCAGGGAGGCGCGTTGGCCCCTGGCGGGGGTTCAGCTCAATCGTGCCGGGATCAGTGGGCGTCTCCAGGCGATTCTACGCGTCACTCACCGTTACTGGGGGGAGGGACAACTGCATCTCGATGGCCAGGCCGTGGCCTTTCGCCCCGACAGCGGCAGTTGGCGTTGGCGCTATTGGGGCAAGGGGCGCATGCCGCCATTACGGGCACGTTGGGATGTCAGCGGTCAGGGCGGTTGGCTGAATGATGAGTTACGCGTCGATCACCTCTCTGCCGGTTTCGATCGTCTGGCCTATGGCTTGGCCCGTGTGACGCAACCGCGCCTGACGTTGAGTCAGCCGCTGATCTGGCAGCGTTCGGCCCAGCATGCCGCCTTCAGCGCCGGCTTCGATCTCGCGGCTCGGCGGGTCGACTTCAAGAATGGCGGCTACCTGCCCACGCCACAATTGCGTGTCGTGGCTGTCGGCAGCGCGCCTCAGTCGATGCAGTTGCGTGGTGATCTGCGTGCCGGTGCCATCGGCCCGATCCGCCTCGCCGGGCGTTGGGATGGTTCCCGTTTGCGTGGCCAGGCCTGGTGGGAAAGTCAACCGATGCGTGTCTTCCAGCCGTTACTGGCGCCGGCGTTAGGGATGCAACTCCATGCCGGACGTTTCCACGCTCAAGCGGCCTTCTCCGCGGCCCGTGGGCAAGGTTTTATCGCCGGGGGACATCTCCAGGCACAGCGAGTGGGGCTATGGCTGAAGGAGGGGAGAGTCGAAGGGCTGGATTTGATCTTGCCTTACCGTCTACACGATAGTCGTTGGCAGCTTGGCCCCCATGGGCCGGTGTCTCTGCGCATCGATCGTCTGGTCAATCAATTCGATTTGCAACAGATCCAGGCGGATCTACAGGGTTACTATCCCTATAGCGAGGCCTATCCCTTAACGGTGTCAGGGGTGAGTGCCGGCCTGTTTGGCGGTGAGGTGGCCTTATCCTCCCTGCGTCTTCCCCAACACCAGGCGGCGGTATTGCGCCTGCACGCTATCGAGTTGAGTGAACTGATCACGGCGCTGAAGGTGAAGCAGTTTGCCCTGTCGGGACGGGTAGATGGGGCGTTGCCCCTCTATCTGCACAATCCGCAATGGATCATCCACAATGGTTGGTTCGCCAATACACGACCGATCACCCTACGACTGGACAAGGACATGGTGGATGCCGTGGAGGGGAATAATTTGGCGGGCGGGGCCGCCTTGGATTGGTTGCGCTATTTGGAGGTGGGGCGCTCTCATGCCCGCATCGATTTGAGCAATCTGGGCGAACTGACGCTGGATGCCACCCTGTATGGCATCAACCGGATGAAGGATGACCGACGCGTCATCGCACTCAACTACCGCCAACAAGAGAATGTATTTCAGTTGTGGCGCAGTCTACGCTTCGGCGATAACTTACAGGCCTGGCTGGAGTCCCGCTTGGCCCATATTACGAGGAGTCAGCATGAGTAACGCCATGATGATGGGGCCAGCGTTAATGCTGGCGCTACTGGTGACGGGGTGTACGCCACGTATCGAAGTGGCGGCACCGACCCAGCCGATCACCATCAATATGAATGTGAAGATCGAACATGATATTCACATCACCTTGGATAAAGAGGTGGAAGCCCTGTTGAAGTCTAAACCCGGCCTATTCTAAGGGGGACGCGTGAATCGTTATCTTACAGGATTGCTGGGCATACTGTTGGCACTGAGCCTGGCGTCACCGGCCTGGGCCTTGACGCTGGATGAGGCGCGTGCCAGTGGACGTGTGGGGGAGACGTTAAGCGGTTACCTGGCGGCGCGTAGTCAGGATGCCGAGACCTTGGCGCTGGTGGCGCGGGTTAATCAGGGCCGAGCGCAGAGCTACCAGGCTCTGGCGCAGAGCAATGGCGTCAGTCGTGAGAGTGTGGCGCGTCTGGCCGGTGAGAAGTTGGTCGCACGCGCCCCGCGTGGGGAGTACGTCCAAGGGATCAATGGATTGTGGCTGCGTAAGCCCTAAGCCCTAAGCCCTAAGCCCTAAGCCCTAAGCGCGTGCGGCGTGTCCTCGTCGGGTGCGCTTCGCTGTCCCGAGGTGTGAGAGCAGGGGGAGACGTCCGCGCGCGGGTAAGCGACGGTGTGTTTGGGCGGGGGAAAACCGACCCGACCCTCGATGGCGTTGCTTTTTCGGCGCGACGACGCGTGTTGGAGAGGGAAATTGCGCGCGGCGTCACACTCCGATGCGACGCCGTGCTGTGGTAAGATAGTCACATACCCGGATATTAACTGCCGCGTCGGCGCCTGTTTGCCTATCGGCACCTTTCCAATCCAAGGAATTCTGATCGTGAAATCCCCACTTGCTGCGCTGGTCGACCAGCTTGATGATGTCATGCTGCGCGATCGTCAGCGTTTACTGCGCCGTATCCAGGGCGCCAAGAAGATGACTCAGCCCGCCGCCGTGCAGGCGATCGCCGAGACGTTGGCCGGTGATATCGCTCAGGCGCGTCAGGTGACCGCCAATCGACGTGCCGCCTGTCCGACGATTAGTTATCCGCCAGGGCTTCCCGTCAGTCAGAAACGTGATGCGTTATTGGCGGCGATCCGAGACCATCAGGTGGTGATCGTCGCCGGGGAGACCGGTTCGGGTAAGACCACCCAGCTACCCAAGATGTGCCTCGAGTTAGGACGTGGCGTGCGCGGGATGATTGGCCACAGTCAGCCACGTCGTCTGGCCGCGCGTTCGGTCGCCGAGCGTATCGCTCATGAGCTTGAGACCCCGCTGGGAGGATGCGTTGGCTACAAGGTGCGCTTTAGCGATCAGGTGGGCGAGAATACCCTGGTTAAGTTGATGACCGACGGTATTCTGCTGGCGGAGATCCAGCAAGATCGCATGTTGATGCAATATGACACGTTGATCATCGACGAGGCGCACGAACGTAGCCTCAATATCGACTTCATCCTGGGCTATCTACGCCAGCTATTGCCGAAGCGTCCAGACCTGAAGGTGATCATCACCTCGGCGACCATCGATCCGCAGCGTTTCTCTCGCCACTTCAATCAGGCTCCCATCATCGAGGTCTCCGGGCGTACCTACCCGGTCGAGGTGCGCTACCGGCCGATTGCCGATGGCGACGGTGAGCGGGATCAGACGCAGGCGATCATCGACGCGGTCGACGAATTGGGTCACGAGACACCGGGGGATATTCTGATCTTTATGAGCGGTGAACGGGAGATCCGTGATACTGCCGATGCCCTGACACGCCTGGCGCTGCCGCATACCGAGGTGCTACCGCTATATGCCCGCCTCTCCGCCGCCGAACAGAACCGTGTGTTTCACTCCCATAGCGGACGGCGCATCGTGCTGGCGACTAACGTGGCAGAGACCTCGCTGACGGTGCCAGGAATTAAATACGTTATCGATCCCGGTACCGCACGAATTAGCCGTTATAGCTATCGAACGAAGGTACAACGCCTGCCGATTGAGCCGATCTCTCAGGCCTCCGCCAATCAACGTAAGGGGCGGTGTGGACGTGTCTCCGACGGTATCTGCATCCGTCTGTATGATGAGCAAGATTTCCTGTCTCGTCCCGCCTTTACCGATCCGGAGATCTTGCGTACCAATCTGGCCTCGGTGATCTTGCAGATGACGGCGTTGGGACTGGGGGATATCGCCGCCTTTCCCTTCGTCGAGGCACCGGATAAGCGCAATATCCAGGACGGGGTTCGCTTGCTGGAAGAGTTGGGCGCGGTGACGTTGAATCAGCGTGGTCATCAGCAATTGACCGCCTTGGGACGTCAACTGGCCAAGCTGCCCATCGATCCGCGCTTGGCACGCATGGTGATCGAAGGGGAACGTAACGGCGCCTTACGTGAGGTGATGGTGATTGCCGCCGGTTTGTCGATCCAGGATCCGCGTGAGCGTCCCGCCGATCGTCCTCAGGCCGCGGATGAGAAACATCGACGCTTCCAGGACAAGGAGAGTGATTTCCTGGCGCTAGTCAATTTGTGGGACTATCTGCGCGAGCAGCAACAGGCGCTCTCCAGTAATCAGCTACGCCGTCTGTGCAAGAGTGAGTTTCTCAATTATCTGCGGGTGCGCGAGTGGCAGGATATCTATACCCAGTTGCGTCAGGTGGTGAAGTCACTCGGTTTTCATATCAATAGCGCCCCGGCCGATTATCGCGCGTTACATTGCGCGCTGCTGAGCGGGCTGTTGTCCCATATCGGCCAGAAGGATGTCGAGAAGCAGGAGTTTACCGGGGCGCGTAACGCACGTTTCGCCATCTTCCCCGGCTCGGCCCTGTTTAAGAAGCCGCCCAAATGGACCATGGTGGCGGAGTTAGTTGAGACCTCGCGCTTGTGGGGACGCGTGGCGGCGCGCATCGATCCAGAATGGATCGAGCCATTGGCCCAGCATCTGATCAAACGCAGCTACAGTGACCCGCATTGGGAGAAGAGCCAGGGCGCGGTGATGGCCAGCGAGAAGGTCACCCTCTATGGTTTGCCGATCGTCAATGAGCGACGCGTCAATTACGGGCGTATCGATCCGCTGTTGTGTCGCGAGCTCTTTATTCGTCATGCCTTGGTGCAAGGGGAGTGGCAGGCTAAATACGCCTTCCTGCGCGCCAACCAACGTCTGCGCAGCGAGGTTGAGGAGCTAGAGCATAAGTCGCGGCGGCGCGATATTCTGGTAGATGATGAGACGCTGTTCGCCTTCTACGATCAACGCATCGGCCAAGAGGTGGTATCGACACGCCATTTCGATAGCTGGTGGAAGAAGGCGGGCGCCGCTCAACCCGAGCTGCTCAACTTCGAGAAGTCGATGCTGATCAAGGAGGGGGCCACGCGCATCAGTGCACAGGACTATCCCAACGTCTGGCAGCAGGGCAACTTCCGTCTGCGTCTCTCCTATCAGTTTGAGCCGGGAGCCGACGCCGATGGGGTGACGGTACATATCCCTTTGGCGATCCTTAATCAGATCGAGGATCACGGCTTCGATTGGCAGATCCCGGGTATCCGTCGCGAGCGGGTGATCGCGCTGATTAAGTCGTTGCCCAAGCCGCTGCGGCGTAATTTTGTGCCGGCACCGAACTACGCCGAGGCCTTCCTGGCTCGAGCCACGCCGTTAGCGCTGCCGTTGCTGGAGTCGTTGGAACGCGAGCTGCGTCGCATGACGGGAGTGACAGTGTCACGCGATGATTGGCAATTGGCGCAGGTCGCGGATCACCTCAGCGTCACCTTCCGGGTGGTCGATGAGCGTAACCGCCCGTTGGCCGAGGGCAAGTCACTGGAGGCGTTGAAGCTGCGTCTCAAGGATCGATTACAACAGACCCTCTCCGCCGTGGCCGATGACGGACTGGAGCAGCAGGGGTTACATCTGTGGAGTTTCGGTGAGCTGCCGCAGTGTTACGAGCAGAAGCGTGGTAACTACGCTATCAAGGCCTATCCGGCGCTGGTGGACGACAAGGACAGCGTGGCGATCAAGCTGTTCGAAACCGAGCAGGAGCAACAGCAGACGATGGGCGCCGGCTTGCGCCGCTTGCTGCTGTTAAACATTCCCTCACCGGTGAAATACTTGCACGAGAAGCTGCCCAACAAGGCTAAGCTCGGCCTGTACTTCAACCCCTATGGCAAGGTGTTGGAGTTGATCGATGACTGCATCGCGTGCGGTGTGGATGCGTTGATAGCCCGTCATGGCGGCGCCGTTTGGCAGGCGTCGGCCTTCGCCGCGCTGCACGAGCAGGTGCGCGCCGAGCTCAATGAGACGGTGGTGACCATCGCCGCCCAGGTCGAGCGTATCCTGACCTGCGCCAACGGCATCAATAAGCGGCTGAAGGGGCGGGTCGATATGACGATGGCCTTGGCGCTCTCCGATATCAAAGCACAGATGGGGGGATTGATTTACCGGGGCTTCGTCACCGCGACCGGCGCCGAACGTCTGGCGGATGTGGAGCGCTATCTGCATGCCATCGAGCGGCGTCTGGAGAAGTTAGGCGTCGATCCGCATCGCGATCGGGCGCAGATGCTGCGTGTCGAGCAGGTACAGCAGGCCTGGCAACAGTGGATCCAGCGTCTGCCTGCCGTGCGACGCCAGGCGCCCGAGGTGCAGGCGATCCGTTGGATGATCGAGGAGCTGCGCGTCAGCTACTTTGCCCAGCAACTGGGCACGCCCTATCCGGTCTCCGATAAGCGTATTCAGCAGGCGATGGAGGCGTTGGAGCAGGGGTAAACATGTCGGGAGCGGCATGGCGCCGGCGTCGCTCCCTTCGCCCTGTTATTGCATCAGGCGTTGCAGCCCGCCTTGTAGGGCGGTGACCGCCACCGCATGGTTGTCGGCCAAGGCTCGGTTTTCCGGCGCGGGCGCCGAGCTTTGAATGGCGACTAACGTCCATCCCTTATCGTTTCGCATCAACAACGGTGAACCGCTATCGCCCGGTAGGGTATCGCAACGATGGCTCAAGACGCCACTCTGGGCCCAGCCGGTGATCAGACAGTCCTGATGGCGGTAGAGACCGTCCAGATGGTCCTGCGGATAACCGGCCTGGGTCACCTGACGTCGCTGCGCCTTCAGTGCGGCGCTCAACGCCGGTGCCGTGCCTTGCCAGACCGGCAGTGGGCGGATGTCAGGCAGCGGGCCGCCGGTGATTTCGACCAGACCATAATCCTGCGGCGCGGCCGCCGGCGGGACGATCCAGCCATCGCCGTCCGCCTTGAGTTTATTCTGCAACTGGGGATTGACCCGGGTACGCAGTTGGTGTGTCTGATAGCGCCACTTCCCATCGTTGGCGATGAAGCGCAGCGCTACGGCACGATCGATCTTCCCCGGCGGCGCCAGTAGGCAGTGACCGGCGGTCAACGCCCAACGAGGGGCGATCAGCGTGGCGGTACATAAGTTGCCGCTGGCCGTCTCCACCTGACCGATGGCCTGCCAAGGCCAGGCTGTGACATCGTTGACTTGGCTACGATCATCATAACCGAAGAAGAGTTGGCGTTGTTGCGCCGGGGTAAGGCCATCATCCGCTTGCGCAGTGGTTGGCAGCCAAGGGGTCAATAACAGCGTGAGACTCAATAGAGCGGGGAAGCGCATAATCAAATCCATATGTCATCTGTCACAATCAACAGTATAGTCAATAAGTTGCCTGCCATGTCGGCCCGTGTCTTTGCTACAGATAAAAACTGGCTGCGATGAGACCGCATAGGATCAGCAACAATAGCAGCAGTTCGAAGCGATAGTGACGAAACATAGCGATACCCTGATGGTGCGGGCTGGCGATGATATTATGGTAGAAGATTACCGGGATGACGACTGTGGCAGAATGGTTTCGGCATGTAACCCTTTGTACGTCGTCAGGCAACCATGGCCCTTTCCCTCATCACGGGTATCCTCTTATCGCCGCGTCCACGCCATGCCGGGCGACGGGGCTTACAGTCGCCTGATCAACCTGGCGGGATTTCCGGCATAAATACCGGTTATCTCGATGGGTTTAACGACCACCGCCCCGGCGCCAATGACCGAGCCGCTACAAATGTAGGGCGATAGGATGGTGGCTCCGCTACCGACGACGACAGCCTCGGCGAGGGCGATCCTCAGCCAGCTTTTCGCCGACGGATCGGGCGTGCCGCTGCGAAACAGATCGTTGGCGAAGGTCACATTATGGCCAATAAAGCAGCGCTGCCCCAGCGTGACGTTTTGGCAGATAAAGGTATGTGACTGGATGCGACTCGCGTTACCGATCACGCACCCTTGCTGTATTTCGACAAAGGGGCCGACAAAGACGCCATCGCCAAGCTCGCATTCATAAATATTGGCCGGTTTAATGATGGTAACGTTTTTCCCACAAATGACGTCACGGATTTCACTCTCGACTATTCTCATCGTCCTAGCTCCAATGGCGGGGGAAGGGGCGCGAGCGGCAGGATAGCGCCGTGATACGCGTTATCGGCTCCTCGCTCGGAGGCCTGGGTGCTGGCGATTCCGTCGAGCAGAGAGCGAGGCGTGCCTGCATACCCGCGTTGTGATATCTGTTAGCTCGCGCAATACGTGAGGTCACCGGCACTAGGGGCGAGAGTAGTGTGATGACCGAGTGCGGTCGCGATAGCGAGCAGAAAGAGCAGAACAAAAAAACGGCGTAATGTAAATGTCCCTGATGATTTTCGCGGCGTAGTAGAGCGGGCTTGCGCAGATCGTTCCACCAATTGGCTCGCGCCAGGAAATCGCTCGCCTTATCGCTGGTTAGCGGCTAGTCACGGGCTGGGGCGAGAGCGACGCCGCGACATAACGAGAGCGTGTCGCCTACATTTACGTTAATTAGTTACAACATACATATGATCATGTTTTCTCCCTCTCCTGAAACCCATACGCCAACGAAAAGTTACCGCCACTCTTCAGGTAAGAAGGGGGGCCTATGGCACACCTCCGGGCAAGGGGGCTCTTTGACGGCCGCCTGACTGAGCTCTGATACTGATAAGGGGAAGGGAGATCGCTCTTTATGCGTGTAGCAGGCCCGGGGAGGGCGCAGGGTGTCTTTCCCGGGCCGTACCGGCGTAAGATTACTGCGCTGCGTGATTCAGCACCGCATTAAATTGTTCGACCGGACAGAAGCCGTTGGCATCTACCGGACAGCCGCTGAGTGCAAGTGTCACCCGCTGCGGCGGTGACGCCAGCGTCAGGGGGGCGGCATCGCGTAGCTGGCGGGTGCTTTGATACAGGTACTCAATCTTCATCATCTCTCGGTTTTTTGCCGTATCTCGCCAGCGCTGGAATACGATTTTTCCGCCGATGGGCGTACGTTCATACTGGTCATGCAGCCGGTAGGGTTTGAAATCCAGCGCCGTCAGCAGCGAGGCGATGTTCGAATCATGTCCCACCAGTAGGGTTATTTTCGGCGCTTTCGCCGCGTCGGTCACCAGTGCCTTATCCAGGTATTTTACCAGCGGCTTGGCGACGTTACGCGCTACCGCCGGGGAGGTAAACAGGCTGTCTTGATAGCCGTTTTTCAGCTGCGACAAGCGCCGCCACTGCGCGTCGGTGTTGATCTCGCCCCATGCGACCTGATCCGCCGGAAAACCTTGGTAATACTGCAGGGTAAATGCATCGACCAGCGAATTACCGATCTTCAGCGGCCCGGAGACGCTCGGCTCCTGCCCCAGGTTGGCGCTAAAATGATCCTTTCCGTCCGCCAGCGAACACAGGTGCTTCTCTTTGCATGCCGGGGAGTCTTGATAGTCTACGATCTTCGCCAGCAGCCTGTAGCTATCGCCCAGCTGCATTTTTTGCCGCTCACTCTCCATCGCCTTCAGCGCCTGTTCGCGAAACGCCGGAGAGGCATCCGTAATCACCGGATTAAACGTGGGATCCATGGTGCCCATCTTATCCTGGTGATGCACCACGATATCGCACCCCGGAAACGCGCCGGTAATGAAGAACTGCGCAGTAGCGACGGTGCGCTGCAGGCTGTTGGCGTAGGCATATACCGCATCGGGGGCAGGACATTCGCCGCTGCTGATAAGCCCTTGTTGCACCAGCCATTCACGCACATAGTGTCCCATGTACACCTCGAGCACGCCGCCTTTGGTGGTGAGCTGTCCGCCTGGGACATCCCACTGCGGCCAGGCTTTGGCGGTTGATTGCTCCAGCACGCTCCCGTTATTGGCCAGCGGGGCTCGTAGATTGTGCCGGCTCATGATCAGCACCTGCTGCAACTGGTATCCCTGCGGTTCACTTTGCGCCTGTGCGGCACCGGCCGTCAGCAGCACCCCGACAACGACCGCGACTATCTGTTTTTTCATCCCTAACTCCTTACGCTTCTTTGATACGCCGTAAAAGTGTGACAGGTTGGCGATAATTTGCCTGGCGCTATACCGCAAAGTTACACCTACGCTGCATGTAGACTTTATCGGCAGGCGCTGGCCATGGGCATAAGTGGTAGAGGTCATTCGGCGTCTCTCAGCCGGAAAGGCGCCCGCGGCTTTTCCGTTTTATCTCCACAGGAGCGGCGCCTAGGCGCCATTAGGACAGAGTGCGGGCTCAGCGTGCAGGTTAGGCATACAGGAGATAATGTTGATGTGTTATTTTATTGTCTTGTAAGATTTTTTCTCATTATGGCCTGCTGTAACCTCACGCCCCGGCAGACAGGGAACCCCCTCTCCACCACATGAAAACCATGTCGCATAAAGAACCGTTCGGCAGCCTGGCTGACATTTGACGTAAGCGCACTCACGCCGAGTCGGATGGCCTCTTCATGCAGGCGATTCATCAGTAATGTCCCGACGCCTTGGCCGGAGCAGGCTCCCGAGACAAAGAAATGGTCTATGTATCCATTGGGCTGAAGATCGGCGTATCCAGCGATTTCGCCATTTATCTCAACGATAAAGGGGCGCAGCTCCCTCATATGGCGGGCCCATTGTTCTGGGTCGATATCGGCGGGAGCCCAGGCTGCGATTTGTTCACGAGTGTAGTAGCGTGATGCAATGGTATGTACAGAAGAGAAAAAGACGCGGAATAACGCCATTTCATCCCCATGTCTAAACCTTCTTATTTTCATCAAACCTCGCGGGTCAGGTGGGGGGAGCCCGGCTGATAAAGCCTCGTTCATGCCGTTCGAGCTGCTGTTGCAACGTTATCCCGGCGCTTTCAGCCACAACCAACCTCAACCGACAAGGGGCGTAACTCCCTGGCGTGAGGCGCGGTGCTTGGCGAGGCTCCGTTGATAAAGCGTGACGTCATAACGGCCCCTCTGATGCAGAAAAAACGGAGTCGCCAGCGAATAGAATGGACTGGCGGCGCATTGCGCACACGCTGTTTATGCCTAACAGACTCCGAGATCCCGCGCTACGTCGCTAATAACGTCGAGAGCGGGATCGCGTCATGATTTTCTAGGCTATTGAGACAGACGATCATCGTCCATGCCCTCCCGCGGCGCGGAAGGTGCACACATGCCTTATCGTAAACACTCCTCTGTTTCCTGCGGGGAGCCAAGATAGCGTTGCTCCAGATGGCGCCGCAGGTAATCTGGGTTCAGCGGCTCCCCACAGGCGTTACGGATCAGGGTGTCGGTATCCCAGCGTGAACCATGGCGCCAGACATGCTCACGCAGCCAGTCGCTGACCGGCGCCAGCATACCGGCCGCCACCTGGGCGGATAGATCGGGAATCGCTCGCTCAGCGGCGGCATACAATTGGGCGGCGTACATGGCGCCGAGGGTATAGGTCGGGAAGTAGCCGAAGGAGCCATCCGTCCAGTGAATATCCTGCATGCAACCATCGCGATCATTCCCTGCGGTACTTAACCCCAATGACTGGCGCATCTTCTCATCCCACAGCGCGGGAATGTCCTCCACCTCGATATCGCCTTCGATCAGAGCGCGTTCGATCTCATAGCGTAGGATGACGTGGGCCGGGTAGCTCACTTCATCGGCATCGACGCGGATGTAGCCAGGTGCGACGGATTGATTGAGGCGAACAAAATTGTCGGCACTAAAGGCGGGATCGTCGCCAAAGGCTTCGATGACCCAGGGGCGCAGGAAGTTCAGGAATCCATGGCTACGGGCGATTTGCATCTCAAAGAACAAACTTTGTGATTCATGGATGGCGGTAGATCGCGCCTCCCCAATGGGCTGCCCAGCCCACTGTGTAGGGAGATTCTGCTCATAGCGAGCATGGCCGGTCTCATGCACGATCCCCAACAAGGCGCTGAGGAAATCGTCGTTGTCGTAACGGGTTGTGATGCGGACATCCTGTGGAACCCCGCCGCAGAAGGGATGCGCGCTGATATCCAGACGACCATGCTGGAAGTCGAAGCCCAAGCGCTCCATGACGCGCAACCCGAGTCGCCGCTGCGCCTCGGTGGCGAAGGGGCCACGTGGCTGATGTGCAGGCTGGCGCCGCTGCCGTTCCACGACACGTTGCAGTAACGCGGGGAGCCAGCCCTTGATATCGCCGAAGAGGCTATCGAGACGGGCGCTATTCATGCCAGGTTCATACAAATCCAGCAGGGCATCGTAGCGGCTGACGCCCGCGTGTTCGGCACGGATGCGTGCCTCTTCACGGCTTAGACGAACGACCGGACGGAAGTTTTCCATGAAACCTTGCCAGTCATTCTGCTGGCGCTGCGTGCGCCAGGCGTGTTCACAGCGCATACCCGCCAGGGATTTCTCTTCGACCAGCGCGGCGGGGAGTAGGCTGGCCTGTTGGTAGCGACGTTGCATCTCGGCCAGGTTAGCGCTCTGCTCCTCGCTGAGACTCTCTTGCTCCGCGCGTTGCAACCATTGACCAGTCTGTGCATCGCTCAAGATTTGATGCATCAGTAGGCTGAGTTCGGTCAGCGCCTCAGATCGCGCGACGCTCCCGCCGGCAGGCATGTTGGTCTGCATATCCCAGCCCGTGATCGCGGAGAGATGGCCGAAACGAGCCAGGCGTTGAAAGGTATGTTCCAGATGCTGATAGGCATTTGTCATGATAGGACCTCCACGGCTCGTGTCGCGAGCCGTCTAATCGATTAGTCGAGATCAGGCCGAGGGTAACGGCGCTGATGGTAGGGCGGCGGCGTGACGTGGCCAGGTGAACAGGAAACTGGCGCCACCGAGCGAGGAGCTGCTGATGGTGATTTGACCCTGATAGGCCTGAACGATGCTGGCAACGATGGCTAATCCTAATCCACAACCGCCGGTGGCTCGATCACGGCTGGGGTCGAGGCGGACAAAGGGTTCAAAGACCCGATCTCGCTCGGAGGCCGGAATCCCCGGGCCATCGTCCTCGACCTGTAGGCAAGCCTGATCACCGTCGAGCCACAGTCCAATGCGTAGTTTATCCTGATTGTAACGTAAGGCGTTGTTAATCAGATTATCTAACAAGCGTTCCAACAGGCGCACATCAATGGCGCCAAAGTCGCCACGATGCGGTATATCCAAAATGATTGCTTGCTGCGGATGCATCTGGCGTAACTCTGCGACCTTTTCATCCAGCCAGAGCGGCAGATCGAGCGCCTCAAGGTGGGTGCTGACTTGAGGGCGATCGAGCCGGGCATAGGTCAATAGCTCGTCGATCAAGCCTTCTAACTGACCAATGTCGCGGTTAATCGCGGTTTGCTCCTCGACGCTGAGACTATCACTCATCGCCAGGCGATAACGTAAACGCACCAAGGGTGTGCGCAGCTCATGGGCGATGCCGTCGATGAGCTGTTTCTTACTGGCGATCAGAGTATTGATATTATCCGCCATGCGGTTGAAGGCGACCCCTAGGCGATGCAGGCTCGAGGTGCTATCGAAATGGGTACGCTCTTCGAGATGCCCCTCGCCAAGGCGTTGAGCGGCATTTTCCAGTTTGAGTAAATCTTGCCAGTGGGGACGCATCCAGAGAAAGACCGGTAACGCTAACGATAGGCCGATGAGTAGCATCAGGGCGAAATCGAATAGGCGCATCTCATGCAAGAAGAACAGGTAGGGAATGGGGCCAACTGCCAACACGTAGTGACTGCGTGGAATACGCTGTAAAAAGGTGTACTCGTCGTCCAGCGCGACGATCTCGCCATCGCGGAGCTTGCGCTCCTGATTCGCTGAGAGCTGGCGCTTGCCGAGTGGCTCGATATGAAACTGAAAGGAGAGATTCCAGTCCAGTTTATTGATGGTCTTGTTCCAGTCACGCGGCGGAATCTCGCGTAACTGGCTGCGGATCAGGTATAACGAGCTTTTCATCAGATCATCCATCGACTGGCGGCCGGCTCGCTCGGCGGTGACCTTGTAGACCAGGCCCACCAACATGGCCATCACCAAGAAGCAGACAAACAGCAATAGATAGAACTGGATGAATAATTTGCGCATCGCGTTACTCCCAGGCGTGGGGCGCGAAGAGATATCCCTTATTGCGAACGGTCTTGATGCGCAAGGGTTCCGGGCCGGTGTCGTGGAGCTTACGCCGTAAGCGTGAGATGGCGACATCGATGCTGCGATCCAGCCCGTCATAGCTAACGCCGCGCAGGTTTTGCAGCAGGGCATCGCGATCCATGATGGTACCCGCGTGGGTGGCCAGCTCCCAGAGCAGATCAAAATCAGACGTGGAGAGATGCACCTCATCGGCAGCGAGGCGTACCGCCCGGTTCACCGGGTCGATGTATAGCTGGCCGATCGTAAGCGGATTGAGGCGAGCCGAGGGTGAAGGCGCATGGCTCGCCTCAGGCTGCGGCGTTGCATGTTGACGCAGGTGTAGACGTAACCGCGCCAGCAGCACCGCCGGCGGGGTAGTCTTGAGGATATAGTCGTTAGCACCCATTTCCAGCGAGAGAATATGGTTCATGTCGCTATCGAGTGAGGTGAGTAGCACGATAGGCCCGTTATAGAGCGGGCGCAGGTCGCGGCATAAGCTCATACCATCCTTTCCCGGCAGCATAATGTCGAGCAAGGCCAGGTCGGGTTTCAGTCGGGTGATGGTCTCCAAGGCGGTATCACCGCGTGGCTCTAATGTGACATCAATGTCATGTTTACCCAGATAGGCCGCAATCAGTTGACCAACATCGGGATCGTCTTCAACAAATACAATTCTGTTCATCGTCTCTTAGCCTGGTTAGCGCAGGGGGCGGCCACCGTCGACCCCTATGGTACGACCGGTAATGAAACGACTATTCAACAGGAAGTCAATGGCGTTGACAATTTCTTGTTCGCCTGCGGCAATTTTCATCAATGATTTGTCTAGCGCCTTGTGTCGATAGGTCTCATCATCCTCAGGGTTGAACAGGATCAAGGCGGGGGCGATGGCGTTGACTTTGACCTCTGGCGCTAACTTGCGAGCAAAAGAGCGGGTCATATTATCCAGCGCCGCCTTACTGGCCGCATACGCGATATGGCCGTCACTCCCGCGCTCGACCACATAGTCGGTGATATGGATGATATCGGCCCCGGCCTCGCCTTGGCCGCGTAGTTGTGGCTCAAGCAACTGGTTAAGGAGGTAAGGGGTATAGACATGAATTTGCAACATGGCGCTCAGCGTCTGCTCGGGGGGGACGCTACTCGACTCCGCCTGCCAGGCGCTCGCGTTATGGATCACCGCCCGCAGCTGTGGCGTGGCCTGCTGTACCCGCCGAGCGAAGTCATAGATCCCCGCGGTGGTTGAAAAGTCGCTTGCTAGACACTGTACTCCCGCCTGACGTAACTGAGTCAGGGCAGGGTATTCGCTGCGGTAGGCAACGATGACCGGAATCGCCCGGGCGCGTAGTGCTAACGTGAGTGCTAGCCCGACACGACGGGCACCGCCGGTGATGAGAACCGGTGCGCTCGGTTGATTGTCCATCTCTATCTTTTCCTGTTAACAATATGGATGTGTAATGCGTAAATATTATGCCATTTGCTGCATGGCGATATCTATGGCGTTAATTCGATGTAAATAAATATAGGATAATACCAAAATAGTGCAATAGTGCACCTGATAACGGGAGTGCGAGATGGAGCGTGATCTTCGTCACCATTATTGACGACGATTGGAATAGCTTGCGGTAAAACAGTGCGTAACACTAGAGGTAATTATGTAAATAAAGATAACCACCTCATGGTTAATATGTCGTTATCTTTTTAAATACGTTTTTCCCTATCGTTGAAATACGCCATATCTATTAAGTTTTATCTCTTTAAATCAAAGTGTTGTTTATTTTTTGTTGTGCAGCTTATGTTAACTCGCTGCTAATAAACTGGGTCTGAAGTTAACCTGTTGATACGAGTATCATAGGCTATTTGTATGTTTAATCCCTAGCAGCCTAAAAGCCACAACTTTTATATTGAACTCTCACCAGTGAGTTGGAATAATAGCCCGGTAGCGTAGAAATAAAATGCTATGCGCTATTCATGGATGTACTCAGCGCCAGCGTGATGCGATTAGGAGTCTGGAATATGTCTGATCTTCATCAGTCTGTCGGAAAACACGAACGGGTCTGTTTTGACTATACCCATTTTTTATCTGCATCTTGTAATAAGCGTTGGCGCTTCGTTGATGCCATTTGTGGCGTGATGCCGCTGTTTGGTATGGTGACTCGCGATAGCGGGGCCACCGAGCGCATCAGCCATAGTTCACGCCTTGGTCAGTTGGCGCTTCAGGTACTGTCGACCCAAGTGAGCGATGAGACCAACATTCTGCGTCTGATCGAGCTGGTGAATCATCAGGGCTTGCCGGAGATAGAGATTCAGCTACCCTATGCACTGGAAGAGTCTCAGTTGCACGCCATCGCCGCCCAGTCCACCATTCCAGTCCGTATCGAGCTGCATGGTGAGCGCCTCTTGATCGCGCTCGAGTAAGCGTCAGGCATCGCGGGCTGGCCCGTCGTAGTGAAATAACTAAAAAGAAAAGGTGGCTAGGCCACCTTTTTGCATTGTGGGATGGCGCCCCTTGGGGCGCGCATGTCTTAATGCAGGATAAACCACCCGGCGGGTAGGGTCGCCAAGAGCAACAGGCAGATCCCCCCTCGCTCTAGCAGACTCATGCGTTGACGATCTGTCAATGCCCGACGGGCGTACATAAAGACCAGCAGGCCCGGAGCGTATAGCAGCACCGACATCAGTAGATGCGTCAGGCCAGAGGCATACAACAGCCATAAGCCGTAGGCGCAGGCGCCGAGTGCCGCCAGGGTGATCCAACGGTCGCCACGCTGCCGCGCCACCTTATACAAGAACGCGCCAACCAGGAAGTAGGGTACCAAGATCATCTCTGAGGCGATGGTCAGCAGATTGTTGTAGTTGGCACCGGTCGCCCAGATGAGGATCAGGGTGATTTGGACCGCCCCATTGGTCAGCCAGAGCGATGAGGCGGGCGCCTCTTTGGCATTCTGGCGGGCGAAGATCTTGGGAAATGCACCATGCTGTGAGGCGAGGAATGGAACCTCCGCCGCCATGATGGTCCAACTCAGGTAGGCTCCGCAGACGGAGACAATCAGACCCGCCGCGATCAAGAGTTCACCGACTGGACCAATCATCTTCACCATCAGCCCGGCCATCGAGGGATTACGCATCTCGGCCAACTCGGCACGCGGCACCACACCCAGAGAAAGCAGGGTGATCAGCAGGTAAACCACCAGCGCGGAGACGACCGCCAACATGGTGGCGCGTCCGACATCGCGTTTATGGCGGGCACGCGCGGAAACCACGACCGCGCCCTCGACCCCGATGAACACCCACAAGGTGAACAGCATGGTGTCTTTTACCTGCTCCCAAACCGGCACCCCCATCTTCACGCCAGTGAAGTCGATCGTAAAGGTGTCTAGGCGGAAGGCAATGGCGGCGAGGATGGCGAAGAGGCCCAGCGGCAACAGTTTGGCCAGGGTCGCCACCAGATTGATACCGGCGGCCGTCTTCACGCCCCGCAGCACCATGAAATGCACGACCCATAATAGGATCGACTCACCCAGTACCGCCTGCCAGGTGTTGCCATCACCGAAAATCGTCTGCTGTGCCGAGTCGGTAAAGAAACTCAAGGCGGCGAAAACGATCACCAGATAAGAGACGTTAGCGATTACCGCGCACAGCCAGTAGCCCCATGCCGAGCAGAAACCGACCAGCTCACCGAACCCCTCTTTGGCATAGGTGAAGATGCCACCATCCAGATCGGGACGCAGACGGGTCAACAGCAGCATGGCGAGCGCTAATAAGAGAATGCCGACGCCGGTAATGGCCCAGCCGATCAACAAGGCTGCGGGGCTTGCCACCTCCGCCATATTTTGCGGCAGGCTGAATACACCGGCACCGAGCATGGAGCTCAGAACCAGCGCCGTCAGAGCGGTAAGTCCGAGTTTTTTTTCCAAGGCGAAATCCAACAGATAGATAAATTAACCCATATTTTACATTGCTATGATGTAAAAACTGACGATTACCGAAGTCCATCGCGGAGCGTGGTAAAAGTGGCGCCGATTGTACGGAGTGTGCGCCGAGGGCGCAATGGAAGACTATGCAATTTGAGTAAAAAATTATTCAAAAATAGCCGGTGATACGAGGTTTATCATGGGAAAACGGCCCCGTAGGGCCGTCAATAGCAGCAAGTGTGGTTTATTTAAACAGATCGGCGCTAACGGTCAGGTTACCGCCGCTCTGATTCTGCCACTGGCGCGTGATGTGGTAATACTTCGCCCCTTTGGCTGCCGCCCGTTTTGCCGTCTCTATCGACATGTCGGTCATGCTGTTAAAACGACCGCTGAAGGTGATGGAGTCGAAGGGAACCATCTGTGCGGCGGTGGCGTTATTCAGTTCCTGGATCTGCTTACCGTCGGGGAGCGTGACAGTGTAACGATTTGCGGTGGAGGATTGCGTCTGCCAGAATTGACCGACGCTATGGCTCATGCTGGAAGAGGTCGCGACGCCCGGGATCTCGACATTGGCGGCCGCGGCACCCCCGGCGGCGAGCGCCGCGCGCCCCGCGTCAGAGTCTGCGGGAATGGCGTTGGGGCTCTGTACCTGGCGCTTAGGCGCATCAGCCTTAAAGACATAGGCGGTGACGCTCTGATTCCCACCATTGTTGGTATCGATCTGACGGACAATATAGAAGGCAGCGGCATCTTTCTTCTTCGCAGCCCGGGCTATCGCGTCATTCACCTCCGGCTGGCTATTGAAGAAGCCATTGACCGTGACCGTATCGAAAGGCTGTAAGCGGACGGCTTCCTGCTTGGGGAGCTCCTTGACGCCGAAGAACGTCCGGTAGGTTTGCGCGTTATCGACACTCGGCGCATCTTTCTTATAGATATCGGCGACGACACGCCAGTTACCACCGCCGTTGCTGGCATTAGTATCCTGAATATAAAAATAGGCGGCGCCTAATTGATCGGCACGACGGGAGACGGCATCGGCCGCCTCACTCAGCATATTGAAGCGGCCGGTGATGGTGATACGCTCGAAAGGCTTTAGCTCCGCGGCTTTCTCGGGCGAGAGCTCCTGGGCCGCCTGGGCAGAGCATGCCGCCGCGGAGAGGAGGGCCGACGCAATGAGGGTGGTTTTCAGCTTCATATCAAAAAATCCTTTACGCCTTATTCAGTTATATTGGTTAGCGGCAGAAGCGCACACCGAGGCATCCCACTTTTGCCAAACCTTGCCGCGCTTAACAATGACGACACACAATAATGCGCTCGATTATTACATGTAATTGCCTGCCTTGCCTCAGGATTTTATACGATAAATGCTTTGGGGGCCTGTTCGCCTCGGCGTGCATCAAGCGAACTTGGCGGCAACACGATCGGCCTCCTCTAACATCCATTGATCCAGCCTCGCCACCCCGCCGATGCCCATTACACGCTTTAGTGTGTGTTTTTAGGCTGGAAACGGTGCAATAAATGTCCAGAAATCAGATGCTAGCCAGCATTACTATGACAAATAGGCAGATTTTATAATTTTACTGTCAAGCGTGATGAACAATAGTGGATCGGCGCATCTGTTTTCAGTAGTTTATAACAAGCTATTCAGCAATCTTCGCTAACAGCATACAAGGTCATCGCAGATTATGGATGACGCTCATCTTATTGACAGGTGAAAAGGGACGATTATGCGTATTGGTGTACCAAAAGAGCGGTTGGCCAATGAAGCCCGCGTAGCAGCGACGCCGAAGACGGTCGAACAACTGCTTAAACTGGGTTTCACGGTGGCTATCGAGAGCGGGGCCGGCAAGCTGGCCAGCTTTGAGGATGCAGCCTATCAACAGGCTGGCGCCGAAGTGGTTACGTTGGATGAGGTGTGGCAGAGTGATGTGATCCTCAAGGTCAATGCGCCGGAGGATGACGAGATTGCGCGCATGAAGGCCGGTGCGACGTTGATCAGCTTTATCTGGCCGGCGCAGAATCAGCCGTTGCTCGATAAGCTCGCACAGCGTCAGGTGACGGTGATGGCGATGGATTCGGTGCCGCGTATTTCGCGCGCTCAGTCGATGGATGCCCTGAGCTCAATGGCCAATATCGCCGGTTACCGAGCTATCGTGGAGGCGGCGCATGAGTTTGGCCGTTTCTTTACCGGGCAGATCACGGCAGCGGGTAAAGTCCCGCCGGCGAAAGTGATGGTGATTGGGGCCGGTGTTGCCGGGTTGGCCGCCATCGGTGCCGCCGGAAGCCTGGGGGCGATTGTGCGCGCCTTCGATACTCGTCCAGAAGTGAAGGAGCAGGTGCAGAGTATGGGCGCCGAGTTCCTCGAACTGGATTTCGAAGAGGAGGCGGGCAGTGGCGATGGCTATGCCAAGGTGATGTCTGAGGCTTTCATCAAGGCGGAGATGGCACTGTTCGCCGCCCAGGCACAAGAGGTCGATATCATCGTCACCACGGCGTTGATTCCGGGCAAGCCAGCACCGCGTTTGATCACCAAAGAGATGGTCGCCACCATGAAACCGGGGAGTGTCATCGTCGATCTGGCGGCACAGACCGGTGGTAACTGCGAGCTGACGCAGGCCGACCACGTCGTGACCACGGAGAATGGCGTTAAGATCATCGGTTATACCGATTTGCCTAGCCGCTTGCCTACACAGTCTTCCCAGCTGTATGCCACCAACCTGGTTAACTTGCTCAAGCTATTGTGTAAAGAGAAGGATGGGACGCTACACGTGGACTTCGAGGATGTCATCATCCGCGGGGTAACCGTGACGCAGGACGGGGAGATTACCTGGCCGGCACCAGCGATTAAGGTCTCCGCGCAACCACAGGCGGCGAAAGTCGAACCTGTCGCTGCCGTGGCCGCCAAACCGACCTCACCGTGGCGGAAGTATCTGCTGATCGCCTTGGCCATCGTGTTGTTTGGCTGGATGGCCAGCGTGGCGCCGAGTGAGTTTCTCTCCCACTTTACCGTCTTCGCGCTCTCCTGCGTGGTGGGGTACTACGTGGTGTGGAATGTGAGCCATGCGTTGCATACACCGCTGATGTCGGTCACGAATGCAATCTCTGGCATCATCGTGGTCGGTGCGCTGTTGCAGATTGGGCATGGCGGTTGGATCACCTTCTTTGCCTTTATTGCGGTGTTGATCGCCAGTATCAACATCTTCGGTGGTTTCACCGTCACCCAGCGCATGCTGAAAATGTTTCGCAAGAACTGAAGGAGGTAACAAATGTCTGGAGGATTAGTAACCGCAGCATACATTGTTGCCGCCATCCTGTTTATTTTTAGTCTGGCTGGCTTGTCCAAGCATGAGACATCGAAGCAGGGTAACACCTTCGGTATGGTCGGTATGGCCATCGCCCTGATCGCGACCATCTGTGGCCCTGACGCCGCAAACATCGGTTGGATCATCGTGGCGATGGTGATCGGGGGGGCTATCGGTATCTATCTGGCGCGCAAGGTTGAAATGACCGAGATGCCGGAGCTGGTTGCCGTGCTGCATAGCTTCGTCGGTTTGGCCGCCGTCCTGGTAGGTTACAATAGCTATATCGAGCATGAGCCGGGCAGTATGGCGCAGGTGCTGGAGAACATCCATCTGGTGGAGGTTTTCCTCGGTGTCTTCATCGGTGCCGTGACCTTTACCGGGTCGATCGTCGCGTTTGGTAAACTACGCGGTATCATTTCGTCCAAGCCGTTGATGCTGCCTCATCGCCACAAGTTGAATCTGGCGGCGTTGGTCGTCTCATTCCTGTTGCTATTGTGGTTTGTGAACACCGGATCTACCGGCGCGCAGGTCGTTGCCTTGTTGCTGATGACCGTGATCGCACTGGCCTTCGGCTGGCACTTGGTGGCCTCCATCGGCGGTGCCGACATGCCGGTCGTGGTGTCGATGTTGAACTCCTATTCGGGTTGGGCCGCGGCGGCCGCCGGCTTTATGCTGAGCAACGATCTGCTGATCGTCACCGGTGCGTTGGTCGGTTCTTCCGGTGCCATCCTCTCTTACATCATGTGTAAGGCGATGAATCGCTCCTTCATCAGCGTAATCGCCGGTGGTTTCGGGACCGATGGTTCGTCGACGGGCGATGAAGGTGAGATGGGCGAATACCGTGAGGCGAGCGCCGAAGAGGTGGCCGAGATGCTGAAGAACTCCTCGTCGGTCATCATCACCCCGGGCTATGGTATGGCCGTCGCTCAGGCTCAGTATCCGGTAGCCGAGATCACCCAGAAGCTGCGCGATCGTGGTGTGAAGGTGCGTTTCGGTATCCACCCGGTCGCGGGGCGACTGCCTGGCCATATGAACGTGCTGCTGGCCGAGGCCAAGGTGCCTTATGACGTGGTGCTGGAGATGGACGAGATTAACGATGATTTCGCCGATACGGATACGGTGCTGGTTATCGGTGCTAACGACACGGTCAACCCGGCGGCGATGGAGGATCCCCGTAGTCCGATCGCGGGGATGCCGGTATTGGAGGTGTGGAAGGCGCAAAACGTCATCGTGTTCAAGCGCTCAATGAATACCGGTTATGCCGGGGTTCAGAACCCGTTGTTCTTTAAAGAGAATACTCAGATGCTGTTCGGCGATGCCAAGGATAGCGTCGAGGCGATTCTACGCGCATTATAAGCGTGATGGGCGGCCCGGCATGATGCCGGGCCTGCTCGTGATATCCAGCGCCCAACCGGGCGCTTTTTTTATTTTATGCGCGCCGGACTGATTAATCGTCTGCGTCGTCATCGATCTGTGCAGTGCCAGCGAGTGGCGACTGGTAGCCGTCGGGTTTTATCGCTAGCAGATCACACGTGAGGTGATCGATCACATGTTCAGCGGTATTGCCAATAAACGCCGCCGAGATACCGGTACGCCCCAGGGTGCCGAGGACGACTACCCCGGCATTGAGACGCCGCGCCACGTCGGGGATCACCTCTTCAGGTAGACCATGTTCGACATGAGTGTGGCTTTCCGGGATGGCGAACTTCTGCCGGAGCGCCTTCATCGCGACCAGATGCTGGCCGCGAATGGCTTCGTTGTATACGCGTGGATCGAAGTCAGGTATCTCGATAGAGACATTGACCGGTGTGACGGGGTAGGCGGCGACCAGATGGATGTCGCTATGACCGACGCCTTTCGCCAGATCTAACGATTCGCGGATCAGTTTCACATTCAGCGGATCGTGATAGGGCTCTTCACTGGAGAGGTTCACCGCCACCAGCGCCGCGCCATTCTCCGGCCAGGGCTGATCCTTGACCATCCAGACAGGGCAAGGGCACTTGCGCAGCAGATGCCAGTCGGTCGGGGTGAAGATCACCGACTCAAGGCGATCATGTTGGTGGGTCATCTTCAGTAATAGGTCATGGCCGCCTTGGATCACCTCTTGGATGATGGCCTCATAGGGGCGGTTATGCCAGATGACCTTAATCTCGATGGCGACCCCCGCCTCCAGATAGTAGTGGCACTGCTCACGGATCCAGGCTGTCCGTTGCGTTATCACCCCTTGGCGCATGGTAATGCGCTCGCTCGGCGATAACAGCGTGGTCATTTCATAGGACAGATCATAGATGGGGAGAAATGCCAAAATCTGGCCGCCGTTACGCTGCACCAGGTATACCGCGCGGCGGAGCGCCGGTTGGTCATCCTGGTTCGGATCGATAGCCACCAGTATTTTCTGATAGTCGGCCATATACCTTCTCCTTACTTCACCGTGATAGCCATATTTATACGATAAACTCATAGCTCACCATACAATAGAATAGGTAAGGAAAATGCTACTGGGCGACAAATTGCAAAATATAATCGTGAAGCAGGGCGAGGGGGCTGCGCCGATAAAAAAAACGGCGCATGCGCCGTTTCTTGTTAACCGCTTATCACGATTTACTCACAGGGAGTGCGTGGGTTACCCGCTAATTGGGCTAAAGCATCAATATCCTGAATTGTAATGTATTTACCTTTCACGCTCAGAATATCGCTTTTCTGGAAACGGCCAAGCAGGCGACTGATGGTCTCGACGGTGAGGCCAAGATAATTACCGATATCGCCGCGTGTCATGGTCAACCGGAACTCACGTGGCGAGAAGCCGCGCTGGGCAAAGCGACGGGAGAGGTTATAGATGAAGGCGGCCAGACGCTCTTCGGCGTTCTTCTTCGACAACAGTAAGATCATATCCTGATCGCCTTTAATCTCACCGCTCATCAGGCGCATCATCTGCTGACGTAGGCTAGGCATCTTGCCAGACAGATCATCCAGCGTCTCGAAGGGGATCTCGCACACCATCGAGGTTTCCAATGCCTGGGCGAAGCTGGGATGCATCTGTGCCCCGATGGCGTCGAACCCCACGAGGTCGCCCGCGAGGTGGAATGCGGTGATCTGCTCGTCGCCCTGTTCGGTGATGGTATAGCTCTTAATGGTTCCGGAACGGATCGCATACAGCGATTTCAGCTCATCCCCCGCCTTAAACAGCGCCTGGCCCTTTTGAATCGGCTTTTTCCGCTCAATGATGTTATCAAGCTGGTCCAGCTCATGCTCATTAAGCGTAAACGGGATACACAGCTGGCTGATGCTGCAATCCTGACAGTGGATCGCACAACCACCAGACTGGATTCGACGAATGACACGTTTTTCCGGAATCATAGGTGTTGCCTAAATAATATTGATATCGGTCAATTTTAACATCTTTTATGTGGGATAATAAACCCTATTGTTGATCCAGATGGTGAGATGCGAATTAAGGCACAATTCGTGTATAAGCTGTGATGCATCGCACATTATTGATTAGTGACATTGTCACTGGAATATGATTAGCGACATTAATTATGTTAGGGCTATGATTTTTCCTGTTGATGTGATGTTATTTCAGGCTAATGATAAGGGGTAAAAATAAGCGTTAGGGTAGAGTAGATGCGGCTTAGCCGTGAGGCAACGATCAGCGCGGAAATTAAAAGTTACAGCTTAGCCCCGAATAAAATCATACAAAATCACGCAAACCGTGAATACGGTATAAAAAGGTAATTTAATTATGATAACACGTCGGGTCGATGAGCGAATAGTCGCCGACTTCGCGTACCGCTGAGGCCACCAGGCATCAATGGCGAGAAATTCGTGTGGCCAGCCTTGTAACTCCCCCTGACGCGACTACAATAGCGCCGTTTTACACACTAACCACGGTAACTGCATGCGCCAACCCACGAACAAGCTTGAACTCCTCAGTCCCGCCCGCGAGGCGGCCATCGGCCGCGAGGCCATCCTGCACGGCGCCGACGCGGTTTACATCGGCGGGCCGAGCTTTGGCGCGCGCCATAATGCCGGCAACTCGCTGAGCGACATCGCCGGATTGACCAGCTTCGCTCACCGCTATGGGGCGAAAGTCTTCGTCACCTTGAATACCATCCTGCATGACAACGAGCTGGAGCCGGCTCGGCGACTGATCCACCAACTCTATGATGCTGGTGTCGATGCGCTGATCGTGCAGGATATGGGGATCCTACAGATGGATATCCCGCCGATCGATCTCCACGCCAGTACCCAGTGTGACATTCGCACCGTCGAGAAGGCCCGCTTTCTCTCCCAGGTGGGGTTCTCCCAGATCGTGCTGGCGCGTGAATTAAGCCTGACGCAGATCGCCGATATCCGTGACAATATCGATGCCAACATCGAGTTCTTTATTCATGGTGCGCTATGTGTGGCTTACTCGGGCCAGTGCTATATCTCTCATGCCCAGACTGGGCGCAGCGCTAACCGTGGCGATTGTTCTCAGGCTTGTCGTCTGCCCTATACCCTGAAGGATGAACAGGGGCGGGTCGTTGCCTATGAGAAACATCTGCTGTCGCTTAAGGACAATGATCAGAGCCATAACTTGGCGGCGCTGATCGAGGCTGGCGTACGCTCCTTCAAGATCGAGGGGCGTTATAAGGATATGAGCTATGTGAAGAATATCACGGCATATTATCGCCAGCAGTTAGATGCCCTCCTGGAGCAGCGTCCTGAGTTGAGTCGTGCCTCACTGGGACGGACCCACCATTTCTTCACCCCATCACCCGATAAGACCTTCCACCGCGGCAATACCGACTACTTCGTGCGTGAGCGGCAGATCGACATCGGTGCCTTCGACTCGCCGAAGTTTATCGGTGTGCCAATCGGTGAACTCACGGCCGTTGCGGCAACGCACCTGGATGTTGCCGTGAACGTCGAATTGCATAATGGTGATGGCTTAAACGTATTGGTTAAACGGGAGATCGTCGGCCTACGCGCGAATACGGTAGAGGCGCGCGGCGCAGGGCGTTACCGTGTCTGGCCTAACGAGATGCCGGCTGAGTTGGCGAAGCTGCGCCTGCCGCATCCCCTGAACCGTAACCTGGATCATGATTGGCAACAGGCGCTCCTGAAAACCTCCAGCGAACGTCGGCTAGCGCTCGATCTGCATCTGAGTGGGACGGCGCAGCAGTTGCAACTTACGGTCACCAGCGAGGATGGCGTCAGCGCGACGCAGTCATTGGCTGGGCCATTCGAACCCGCACGCCAGGCGGAGCGGGCGGAGCAGGGGTTACGCGATGGTTTAAGTAAGCTTGGACAAACCTTGTACCAGGCACGTACGGTTACGATCGATCTCGCGCAGCCCTATTTTGTTCCGAATAGCCAACTGAACCAGCTGCGTCGTGAGGCGATTGAGCGGCTGGATGCGTTGCGTGCGGGCCAAGATAATCGTCCACGACGCAAACCCGCGCTGATGCCGCCGGTGTTGTATCCGCAGACACACCTGACTTATCTGGACAACGTCTATAACCACCTGGCGCGCGAGTTTTACCAGCAGCACGGGGTGACGTTGATCGAGGCTGCCTATGAGGCGCATGCCGAGAAGGGCGAGGTACCGGTGATGATCACCAAGCACTGCCTGCGCTTCGCCTTTAATCTCTGCCCGAAACAGGCACGCGGTATCCAGGGGGTGAAGGGGCGCGCCTCACCGATGCAATTGGTGCATCAAGATGAGGTCCTAACCCTGAAATTCGATTGCAAGCAGTGTGAAATGCAGGTCATTGGGAAGATCAAACCTCATGTCCTCAAGATGGCGCTACCGGGGAGTATCGTGGCGAGCATTACACCGGATGATCTGCTGAAAACTTTACCGAATAGAAGAAAATAACGCGCTTACGCCCATCCATCTCAACTCCTCAGCCATGGCGGGAGGTTCTCTCCCGCCAAAAACCTGATCTAGCTTATATTTCTGACTTCTCATCTGGCAGTGCCTACCATCGATATTCTCGCAATCACCTGTTTTAAAAAGGTAAATTTTATTTACCTATTTTGAGATTATCATCAACATACATTTCGCGTAAGTCGTGGCCGACAGGGCGTTATATATTCAGGTATAGAATATCCATACAATTAACGTGGAGAAGTCATTATGTCACTTCGTTTGTCTGAGGCCGATGCTGATGCGGCACTGGCGCGCCTACGCCGTCACTACCGAGTCTATGCGCCGGTGGCGGAGTACCGCGGCGGACGTTTTTCCGATACCGATAATATCGTTTACCAAGAGGTAAGCCGCTGGCGAGATATCGTCTGGCAGGAAAAATCCCATATGGCTCCCAGTACGGTGATCTCCCCGATCACCGAGACGTTGTTCCACTTCGATCATGATGTCATCCAAATTGCCGAGGTTGACCGTCGTCCGCGTTTGATCTTAGCTCGCGCCTGTGACATTAACGCGATGAGTCGCCTCGACTATATGTATCTAAAGAATGGGAATAATGCCGACTATAGCTATGCCTTGATCCGCGATAGCATCAAGTTTGTCTTGATGGAGTGCGCGAGCAGCTTCGAAAACTGTTTCTGTGTCTCGATGGGGACGAACCGTACCGATAACTACAGTGCCGCGTTACGTTTCGATGAGCAGGGGGTGAATGTCGAAATCACCGATCCTGCGTTGCAAGAGGCCTTTGCTGACTTGGGGCAGGCATGCGATTACCATGCCGGCTTCGTCAGCGAGAACCCAGAGAAGGTCGTCACTCCCGACCAGGTCTGTGACGACCCGAAACGGGTACGTCAGATCCTACAGGACAGTCCATTGTGGAATGACTATCAACACCGTTGCATCGGCTGTGGCCGCTGCACCACCGGTTGCCCAACCTGTACCTGCTATAGCATCTTCGATGTCGCCTATGCCGAGAATCCACAGCGCGGTGAGCGCCGTCGCCAATGGGCCAGTTGCATGGTCGAGGGATTTACCGATATGGCCGGTGGCCATCACTTCCGTAATAAGGTCAGCGAGCGACTCCGCTTCCGCGCGCTACATAAGGTGAATGACTATCGCGCCAGAGCCAAAGAGGGCGAGCATATGTGTGTCGGCTGTGGCCGCTGCGATGATCGTTGCCCTCAGTACATTAAATTCTCAAATATTATTAACAAGATGAGTGCTGAGGTCGCCCGCGTACTGCAGGAGGAGCAGAAATAATGTGTAACGGTAACTGTGAGAAACGTCATCAAGTCCTGCTGCCGGCGGCCTATCCGATCCTGGATATTGAGAAACACACCGATCTGGAGTGGAACTTCCGTGTCGCCTGTGATTTCCCGGTACATTATGGCCAATTTGTCGAGGTGTCATTGCCACGTGTCGGTGAGGCACCGATTTCAGTCTCTGACTACGGCGATGGTTGGGTCGATCTGCTGATCCGTCGGGTTGGGACGGTGACCGATGCGCTATTCGCCTTGCAGGTTGGCGATCGGGTGTGGCTGCGTGGCGCCTATGGCAATGGTTACGATCTGACAAAGTTCCATGGTAAACGCCTGGTGGTGGTAGCCGGGGGAACCGGTGTCGCGCCGGTAAAAGGACTACTGCGCCATTTTTGTGAGCATCCCGATCAGGTGAAAAGCCTGGATATGATCCTCGGTTACAAGAATCCGCAGAGTGTGCTGTATAAGCGTGAGCTGGATTTCTGGCGGGGTCAGCACAATCTCTGCCTAACCTTGGATGAGGGTGAGCCGGTCGCCGAGTACTACCACTTAGGGCGAGTGACCGACCATCTGCCATACCTCGATTTTAGTGCGCCGGAAGAGGTCCAAGCCATCGTGGTTGGGCCACCGGTGATGATCCGTGCGACGGTGGCGTTGTTACAGGACAACGGCCTGCGCGATGAGCAAATCTGGGTCGACTATGAGCGGCGCATGGCTTGCTCGGTCGGGAAGTGCGGCCATTGCCGCATGGGGGATGTCTATATCTGTGTGGATGGGCCGGTATTTAACTATGCCGACGCGCGCACCATGGTCGATTAAAGGAGCCAACAATGAGTATCGATGTCGATATCTACCGCGCCCGAGCGCTAAATGAATACCGCTTCTCTAAGGTTCGCTCCGAAGCCATGGTCAGCGTGCGGATACCCGGCGGTATCCTGCCAGCGCGCCTGTTGAGCGTCGCCCAACAGATCGCCGAGCAGTACGGTAATGGTCTGATCCATCTGACGACCCGCCAGAAGTTAGCGATGCCAGGGATCCGTTATGAGGATATGGATAAGGTCAACGCCGCGCTAGAACCCTTCATCCGCGAGATAGAAATTGAGACTTGCGGCATCGAGGTGGAGGATCCGAAAGCGGGCTACCAGGCCATCGGCGGACGTAATATCGTCGCTTGCCAGGGTAACCGTATCTGCCAGAAGGCAAACACGGATACCACCGGCATGGCGCAGCGTCTGGAGAAACTGGTCTACCCGAGTCGCTATCACTTGAAGGTGGTGTTGGCGGGTTGCCCCAACGACTGCGCCAAGGCCACTATGGCCGACTTGGGTGTCTTGGGGATTGCGCGCATTAAGTTTACGCCTGAGCGTTGTATCGGCTGTGGCGCCTGTGTGCGTGCCTGTAAGCATCATGCCGTCGACTGCCTGTCATTACATAATGGTAAGGCCAGCAAACAGGAGAGCCTATGCATCGGTTGTGGCGAGTGTGTGTTGGCTTGTCCAACGCTGGCTTGGCAACGGCAACCCGATCAACTGTATCAGGTGCGTCTGGGGGGGCGTACCAGTAAGAAGACGCCACGCGTCGGTAAAGTGTTCCTCAACTGGGTCACCGAGGATGTAATTCAGGCGGTCATTCGCAACATTTTTGAGTTCGAACGTGAGATGTTAGACGGTACTCCGGTTTACCTACACATGGGGCACCTGATCGATCGCGCTGGTTACAATAACTTTAAACAGCGAGTGTTGCGTGGGGTGACGTTAAATCCTGGTGCCCAGGTCGCCGAACGCATGCATTGGCACGAAGATACCTATGTCGGCAATGTGCATCTGAAGTCGGTATAACCTTGTCCCATTGTCATTCTGTGGAGGCCCGTTGCGTACGGGCCTTTTGGTTTTCATAACCTGTAAAACTGGTTGTATATATTATTATTAATCGTTTTTATTAATTATTAATTTGTTTTACTCTAGACACAGTTGATAATTAATGAGGGTAATGTGATGAAAGACGTCGTCGATAAATGCAGTAATAAAGGGTGTGCAATCGATATTGGCTCCGTGCTGGATAACGACAATTGCACGACTGTCATCACCCAAGCCTATGCGACACGCGATGAAGCGGAAAAACAGCTGGCGCGCTTAACCAGTAAGGCTCAAGGTGTCGCTCAGGCCGAGTATCCCTGTGTGATTACCCATCAGATTAATGAAAAAGAAGGAGAGTTCGTTTTAGATGCTCACTTTACTTTTTCTTGTCAGGCAGAAACCGTTATTTTTGAGCTTTCATTGCGCCACGCTTAAGTAGTAGGGGATAATGTCATGGTTAGAGACAAGTTTATTTTAAAAAGTTTTTCAACCATTAAAGTATGGATCGCTAGTCATGTCCATTTGGGAATTAAGAGTGCCGATGTAGTCGCTATTTCTGGTTATTCCCGCTCTTATTTTCTACGTGAGTTTGAATTAGCGACAGGCATGACATTAGCCAACTACATCCGTCAGGAGCGACTTAAACGTTCGTTACAGCAGTTGGAAGAGACGGATATGCGTATTAAGGAGATTAGCCATTCACTTGGTTATCCCAGCCAGAGTACCTTCTGCCAGATATTTAAGAATCAATATCGTGTTTCTCCTTCTGAGTATCGTCTACTGTGCCGTCGAACCGCGCGTCTGGCCAGTTAGTCTCTCCTGTCAGCGTGGTTGCGCCACGCTGACTTGTTTATCTTGGCAATGATACTCCCCGCCGACACACACTAAGTAACACATTGAAACCATTCTCTGGGGATCAACCACTCAAGTTTATGCCCGTAGCGCCGTTAGTTATAAGACAACATTATTAAGATTTATCTTACTGACTACACAGGCAGGTTTCTCATGTTCGATTCTATTCGGGCACGTATTCTCGCCACGACGGGTATCATTGTTGTGGTATCCCTTTGCGTTAATACATTAATTAATTATCGGATTGCTAATGATGCCAATAACGAGGCGATACAACATACACTCAGCTCATTGACCGCGAGCCATACTGCGACAGTTCAGCAATGGGTAGAGAACCAACGTGCATTAATCGCTTCCTTGACACCCCATGTGAGTGACAGCGATCCGCGACCACTCTTAAAGCAGATCGCCAATGCCGGCGGATTTATCAGTGTCGATATTGGTTATGCCAATAAGGTCGAACTCTCCTCTGATCCCAGCAGTGTCCCTGCCGGATTCGATCCCACGACCCGCGCCTGGTTTAATAATGCGCGTAAGGCGGGGAGGCCGATCGTGACGGCCCCCTATATGGATGCGAATACCCATACTTTAGTCGTGACCTTTGCCGCGCCCGGACAGGCAAAAGCCGGTGCGGTCGACGGTGTCGTGGAGGGGGATGTCCACATGGATAAGGTCATCGCCAACGTGCGTTCGATCCATCCGACACCGAAAAGTTTCGGCATGCTGCTTAATGACGATGGTACCATTATTGCTCATCCCGATGAGCAATTGACGCTGACGCCACTGTCCGAGATCGCGCCGCATCTCAGTCTGAGCCAGTTATTGACCACGAGCCAGCCGGTAGACGCGACGCTTTCTGGCCGTGATATGTTACTGCTGGCGATGCCCGTTGCCGGAACGCATTGGTTTACGGTGGTCGCGATGGATAAAGCTGAAGCGACAGCGGGTATGCGTTCCTTATTACTCGCTTCGATGATCGCCTTATTGGTGTTAATCGTCATTTCGACGCTGGTTATCGGCTGGGTTACCACTCGTGCTTTACGCCCGCTATATCATATCCGTCTGGCGATGGAAAATATTGGTGCTGGGAATAATGCCGATCTGAGTAAGCGGCTGACGATAGAAGGGAACGATGAGGTATCGCAGATCGCACGAGCCTTCAATCAGTTTGTCGATAAACTGGCCGGTGTGATGACATCCATCCATAGCACCAGCGAATCGGTACGCATCGCCGCGCGGGAGATCGCGGCCGGTAACGAGGATCTCTCAAGTCGCACCGAGTCCGCAGCCGCCAGTCTGCAACAAACTTCCGCAGCGTTGGAACAGATCTCCGCAACGGTAGCGCAATCGGCGGCCTCGGCACAGCAGGCCAATGAAGCCGTCGGTTCCGCCGCTCAAGTTGCCGAACGGGGTGGGGCGATGATCAGCCAAGTCATTTCAACCATGTCTTCGATTGAGGTGGCCTCGGCCAAAATTGGCGATATTACCGGAGTGATCGATGGTATTGCTTTCCAGACTAATATTCTGGCGTTGAATGCGGCAGTCGAGGCGGCACGCGCCGGCGAGCAGGGGCGCGGTTTCGCCGTGGTAGCTGGGGAGGTCAGAACCTTGGCGCAACGTAGTGCCCAGGCAGCTAAAGAGATTAAAGTGTTGATCGACTCGACCGTTAGCAGTGTCGCTTCGGGCTCGCATCAAGTTCGCCAAAGTGGTGAAACCATGACCGAGATCGTGAATAGCGTCGGTATGGTTAGCGCCATTATGGGAGAGATCACGAATGCGGCACAAGAGCAGAATCGTGGTATCAGTGAGATCAACCGTGCGGTGATCCAGTTAGATACCATGGTGCAGCAGAATGCCGCTTTAGTTGAACAATCGACGGCCGCGTCTTCCGCCTTACAAGGGCAGGCGGGTGAGTTGGCCGATGCGGTAGGTCAGTTCCAGATGTAATGTCCCCAACTGCGGAGCACAGTATCCTACCATTCTGTTCTCCGCAGTTTACACAATATATTCATATTATTTATATAATCCCACTACTCCTGCTATTCCTTCCTAATTCCCCTTGACGAATAGTCGCTATACTTACTACCAGCGCCATAATTATTCGGTGCCAATTTACCGTTGCTAGGCAAGATCATGCAATCTATTACGGGAGAGCACGATGAAATTGAAATATTCTCTATGGGCTGTGTTAGCTTGCGCCCCATTCGTATTAGGCGGTTGCGCCTCTGTCCCCGCAAGTATTCAGGGGAATAATAGCCCAATTTTACAGAAAAACTTCAGCCAGATACGCATGGCACCTAACCTGTATAACGGTCAGCAGGTCCGTTTGGGCGGGCAAGTTATCAATGTGATCAATCAGCCTAAACAGACGTTACTCGAAATTGCCATATTACCGCTCAATAGCGCGGCTAGGCCGGAGTTAGGTCAAGGATATCAAGGGCGTGTCATCGCCCGTAGCGATCATTTTCTCGATCCGGTCAATTATCGTCATCACTTAGTCACGGTATTGGGTACACTGAGTGGTAGTGAGCAAGGTAAGGTTGGTGCGACGCCTTATACCTTTGTTACCCTAAATATCAAGGGGATACAAGTATGGCGAGTCGATGAAACCTTGCCGCCGGTTGCAGAGTGGGATTATGGTATCGGCCCGAACTGGCCGTCAACCTGGCAAAACAATATGGATCCCGGCTGGGGATGGTATCCGGCGCTGCAACCTGAGGCCGTCGCCAACCGCTGATTGGATAAATAGACAACAAGTTGTATTAAATAGCCGCCAATATTGTGAGTTTGACGGCTTTTTTTTGCACAAAACAGGCTGCGCTAGGTAAAATCTCGCGGGTAATCCATCGCATAAAATCTCAGATTTCACCTAGCGTTACCGATGGAGCAGGGGGATAAACGGTATCCGTATCGGCCTCGCGATACCAAACTGGTCGGAAAGGTGTAGCCGCGGGATTATAAGACGTTATTTGGCCATTTCACTATGGCGAGGCAGGATGTTTCATGCTGCCGATAGCGTTAGTTGAAGTGAAGGCCGGACAACAAGATCGATGCCGATAGCGAGCAACCGTCAGGTAAAACAGATCAGCGGATCGATACCGGCGATAACATGTGCGCATGCAGTATAGGAGAAGTAGGAAGAATGAGTTGGCGTTGGTGTGTAACACGCTTATCATCGCGGGCCATAGCTAAGGAAGTCCGAGTCGACATTGAACTTGAACTAATGTGGTACGCGTATGGCATAACGTTACTCAACCACAATCGGCTAAAGGTAAGGCACCATAGATCGTGTATAACCCGATGCTTATGGGCTAGGCCAACCATGCTGGCCATCACCAAACTGATCGCATGGCTATCATATGCCTGGATATCGCTGCAGTCCTGTAGTGATACCCGATCTCCTTATCGGCTATTGGTGCTGGCATCGACTGCGACTGGTTGAGCCGTTTCTCTTATCCTCACATCCACCCACGCTCAAGTTCGCATAATGTATATTATGTTAAATTGATGCTGGCCATTAGGAACCCTGGCCGCTTCTCTACTCTGGGGCCAGATTCTCTATCTGGCGGCACCATATATTGGTAATGTTAACCGTACTTTCCCCCACCCTTGCTCCAAGAGAGGATGCTCATACTATGCATTACTCGTCGAGAATACAGCGCGAACCCGTGCTCTAGCGGGATCGCGACTAGTGGATATCATCTCGGTGATTGTCTAATACGGTTAGTGCGTGAGTCGATTAGAACATCGACACCGCCCAACACCATGTGTAGAGATCGTCTTTATGCATCAATGCGATGGTCACCGCCGCTGGAAATAAAGCCGCAGGTAAAGATGGCCTCTGACAATCTGGCGATCGCCGCTTTCTTTGCACTATCACGGATCGCTTTCACTCATGACTTTTTCTCGCTGTTCCGTGGCCAAATTTTAGCAATAGCGAGGCAGAAAATTACCTGGCGATAAGCGGACTAAAGTAGCGTCGCAGCTGCTGTTTCCCCTACTCTATTATTGGTAACGCTAGGTGAAATCTGAGATTTTATGCGAGGGATTACCCGCGAGATTTCACCTAACACACGCAAATGTGCGTAAAAAGCAGACTGCTTGCGGGCGGTATTGATGCTAGTTTGAGCGATACTTGAGGGATTAGGTCTCTGGATAGCCTATTCCCGGTATTGATTTCCTAGTTGAGCGAGGCTGATTAGCGATTCCTACTCACCAAGAGCGTCAGGATCAACCAACCCTCGGACGTCTTTTATCGTGATTTAACGGTTTACCGACAGTACCATCTTGTTCGAGAAGCATGCACCGATCGGTGATGAGGATCATCAGTAAGTTGGACCAAAGTTAAGACGTTAAGATGCAGGATATAAAGGCATCACCACCGCTCAATCGACGACGTTAGCAGATGACTCACTGAGCTATGCTCTTTTCGGTAGCGTTCGGTGCCGCGTTAAGCGGCACCCTGACCAAGCCAAAAGTGACAACGTCACTTATCTATTTCCACTCACCCCTCTTGCCTGCATAAAGAGGCAGCAAAAGCACGGTGCGCCATCGATGGTTAGGCGCCGGAAAATAGGTACTTGCTATTCACGTCCTGTGCCAACTGGGTGAACAGTTGATTAGTTAATTCCTGTGTAACCGTTAATGCCTCGGCGCATGCCTGAGCACAGAATTGTTGTATCAAGAGACGTGCCTTGAGGCTATCTGATCGGTAGATGGATAAATATTCTCGCTCCATCTCCTGGCGTAATACTTCAAAGTGAATCTCTAATTGCTGGTAGCGCTGCTGCACCTGCGGCGCATAGCGTGTATAGTTTTGCATCGCCAAGGTTTGTAATTTACGGAACTGCCACTGAGCTGAAATATCCTCAGCCGTACCATCGGTGACGGTGCGGTACGCTAAAGGAAAATCATCGATGGCTTGGGGATAGCAAGGGATATAGACGGAGAGACTGGGCATGCCGTAGGAGATATACTCGACGTCGGCCAACTCGGCCGGTAACCCGCTACGTGATTGTAAAATATGCGATTGCTGGGTACGGAATAGTGAGATTGGCCGCCAAGTATAGTCTGGTGTTTCCGCATAGGGTTGCCGGCCTAAATTCTGATAACTATTTCTCAACCCCTGCTTCACCGCCTCCACATCCAAGGGCGCTTGTGGCTGCTCGAATACCGCAAAGTCATGGGGGCGTTGCAGGTCGCGTGCCGTATCGGGAGTATATAATTGCTGTAAGGCGAACACACGCGGATAGTTGTAGTAATGATCGTGCGGGTCATCGTGGCGGGTATAGACTCGCTCAAAGTCGAAGGCACCATCGCGCTCGGCATCGTAGAAACCCTGTTGTTGAGCAAAGGTGATCAGCGTCGCTGAAGCCATATAGTTTTCCTGATCATCGGGATCATAGGCACGTAACCTCCCCTGATTACCGGTGACAAAATAGCGACTCTCCGGCAGACGGGTCGCTAGCCACTGATGGGCACTACCCGTCTCCAGATACCAGATCTCATCGCGGTCAATAAAGGCCACGCCGAATCCTTCACCGGCACCATAGGTTTCGATCAGTTCTCCCAGACGCGCGGCACCTTCTCGCGCCGAAGTGACGTACGGTAGGACGACGTCGGTGATGCTATCTTCGGTGATACCGCTGGTCGGTAGATAGGGATCGCAAGCCAATATCTGTGGGTTGGCAAAGATAGTCTCGGTGGCCGTCATCCCGACACCAGACTGATTAAACCCTGCTGCTCCCCACGTCATTTGCTCGGCGCTTTTACCGATCTTACCATTCGCGAAGACGCTATAGGCCTGCGCTAGCGCCGGTAACGGGCAGCGAAATGCATTCTCGTTAGCCTGGAAGTGTGACTGCTGCTGAGTTCGGGCCGGATGTTTAAGTAATACTTTGGAGAGTAGCGGATCGTGGTCCTCTGTACGCGCGATAATGCGTGAGCCATCGCGTGTCGCCGCACTACCAATCAGGATTGTGGTGCAGGAGTCAGGACGCGCTTCTGTTGATGAGCGCATATCCTTAGGTGTATGGGGAGTGACATTCATTATGATGCTCCATCACAGAATAAGAAAAGCATAGGTTCAGAGGATGTGAACCTTTTCGTCACCTTTCAGCATACGCCATCGCTAAATAGTCTGCAGCCGCATCTGATAATTATTGCATGCGTTATCGTTACTTAGGTAGTGGCTGCGGAGGTTATGACTATTATTCATACATCAAACAGTTATTTTGTGTTACCGAATTCAAGATGATACGGCTAAATTTGAATAGTAGGGCCAATAGGAGAAACGATTATGTATAGCAATATAATGATACTACTTGACCTGAAAACGGCATCACAGGCGGATGAGCAGTTATTGGACAAGGGGGGGGCGTTGGCGACGAGCCTGCATGCCCAGGTTCATCCAGTTCACGTGGTGCTGGATATCGAGCCGGGCGAAAATGGCAACCAATCTTTGTATTTCAAACAGTTAGAGGAGCAGGCAAATCACTTGCAACAGTCACGCGGCGCCGCGTGTCCAGAGATCGCCATTATTATCAGTAACGACTTTTCCTCCTCTTTACAGGATTTTATTCAGCAGAAAAAGATCGATTTGATAATTCTCGGCCATCATAACAGTGCTTTCGCCCAGAAATTTGTTTCTTTCCTCTCCGTTGCCAAAAACACTATCGACACGATTAACATTGATACGTTGATCGTGCCGTTAAGCGGTAACTAACGCTATCGCAGGCTAATAGACCCGGCACGTTTAGCGCCGGGTGCTATTCTTAGGTTATCGATCCAGAACCGATGAATAGCCTGCCATGAAGCCATCGCGTACCATTCCCTTTTATCTGCATATCGCCTCACTATTTATCGGGTTACTGGTAGTCTTTTCTGCACTGATCTTGTGGTACCAATATCATGCCAGCACCCGTCTATTATTGAGTACGACCGATAATCACTATCGAAATGTGGCGCTTGAAACGGCTAATGAAATGGAGCAAGCCTACCATAGCGGTGCCCTATTAGTTGAGCTATTGGCGAATCAGCGGATTAATCGTGCGGATGACACGTTGACGCAGCGCCTGACGCATCTCACTTTTTATATCACGGCGTTACGCAATAGTCCGAAGTTAACCGCGCTATACACTGGCTACGATAACGGCAGTTTCTTTCTGGTGCGCCGCTATACTCCTTCGGCTGAAATCATTCGTCAGTTTGATCCGCCACCAGATACGGCCTGGATCGTACAGAGTCAAAGCGCTAATTCGGCGGGTAAGATGTCTGGCGATTATCTGTTCTATAACGCGGATCTTATGCTCTTGCAGCAACGCAGCGTCGAAGCTTATCGCTTTGATCCTCGTCTGCGTAATTGGTATCAACTGGCGCAGCAGGCTGGCAAGCTTTCGAGTACCTCGCCTTATCGTTTTGCGAGCGGCGGGCTTTTGGGGATCACGGTTGCCACACGCATGATGTATGCCCCGGGCGTGGTCGGTAGCGATATTCAGATCGACGGGCTGGAGCGTTTGCTACAAGCGGCTCGTGTCACACCCAATAGCCACCTGGCATTATTGAATGCACAGGGGCAACTTCTGGCCAGTGATGTCGATCTGCCTACGATGGATATGACGTATGATGTTGCCCCGCCCCGGCTAGCTCAGATGCAGCACTCCCCGTTAGCACCACTGATCTCGCTCGATGATAAACCCGCGTTACAAATGATACCGCTACACCAGGCTGATGGCCGAGCGTGGCAAGGGATGGTTGTGAAGTTTAGCATACCCGGTGGTGAGGTATTGCGCCTGCTGATGGCCTCACCCGACAATGAGTTGATGGCTAATGTCAAAGAGGATGTCGGCCGTATTTTGCGCATCTCGATCTTGATCCTGCTATTGGGATTGGTTGGTGCACTCTGGTTGGCGCATAGAGCCTCTAAACCATTGAATCTTTTGCTTGAGGAGGTAGGTAAGATCGAAGCGTTTCGTTTTGATGAGCCTGTTACCATCAAGAGTAATATCATCGAGATCCATCGTCTGGCCAAGGCATTCGCTCAGATGAAGGACAGTATTAATCACTTTATGACGATTTCTCAGGCGCTGGTCGCTGAGCGTCATCAACAGACGCTCTTGGCGCGAATATTGGCGGAGATGACCCAACAAACTCATGCCTGTGGTGGGTTAATCCTATTAGAGGAGACGGGAACGCTATATCCGGTGCAGTCCCGTTGGCAGGCAACGACGTCGAGCATTGAGACGCCGCAGCGTACCTGGGTTTCTGCAACAGGAATGGTGCGATTACAGCAGGCTCTCCAGCAGAATATCCATCACCAGCTTATCACCCCGGTGGAGTTCGCCGCCGCCTTTCCGGCGTTTCCCCCGGTCATCGCTCCCCTCACTTTGTTGGTCCTGCCGTTGAGCAATGCGGAACAGGAACGCCTTGGTCTATTGTTACTGTTCATCGATCCGCAGCAATTCCCCGTGTCACCCCGTATGCTTGCTTTCGCTCAAGCCTTAGCGGGGAGTGCCGCTGTCGCGTTGAATACTCAGCACTTGTTGAATGAGCAAAAGCGCTTACTTGAGGATTTTATTCGCATGATCGCCGGTGCTATCGATGCGAAGAGTCCACATACGGGCGAGCACTGCCAACGCGTCCCGATTTTGGCAAAAATGTTAGCCCAGGCAGCTTGTGAACAACAGCGCGGGCCATTCGCCAACTTTTCCCTGAATGAGGATGAATGGGAGGCATTGCGCATTGCCGCTTGGTTACATGACTGCGGCAAGATAACCACGCCGGATTATGTGATGGAGAAGGCAACGAAATTAGAGACACTCCATGATCGTATTCATGAGATCCGTCTGCGTTTCGAACTGTTAAAGCGAGATGCCGATCTCGCCTATTGGCAGGGGGCGGCCACTGGCGGTGATGTGGTAGCATTAGCTCAGGTACGCGACGAATTAAAGGCGAAGCTCGATGAGGAGTTTACTTTTATTGCCCACTGCAATCTCGGTGATACAACGCTTAAGCCTGATGATATCGCCCGTATACAGCGTATTGCGCAACGGACCTGGACTCGTACCCTCTCCGATCGGATCGGTATTTCTCATGAGGAGATGCAGCGGAAACAAAAAACACCGGAGATGCCGCTTCCGGTTGTCGAGCCCCTCTTAGCCGATCGCCCGGAACATATATTACCTCACACCTCATCAGCGAATGGTGCTACGAAGCGGGCTGCGTCGCATGGCTTTAATATGACGATGTCTGAACATCAGTATCACCGTGGCGAGTTACATAACTTAACGATATGCCAAGGAACGTTGAATAACGAAGAGCGTTTTAAGATCAACGAGCACATCATTCAAACCATCTTAATGTTGGAACAGCTCACCTTCCCTCGCCATCTCCGTCAGGTTCCTGAGATCGCCGGGAGTCATCATGAGCATATTGATGGCTCTGGCTACCCGCGGGGTTTGACTCAGGCGCAAATGTCTTTGCCCGCGCGTATCATGGTGATCGCCGATATTTTCGAGGCGCTCACCGCCAGCGATCGACCCTATAAACCGGCAAAGACGCTATCACAGACGCTTGCCATTATGAGTGATATGGTTCGACGGCAGCATATCGATGCCGATCTCTTTCGTCTATTCGTACAGAGCGGCACTTACCTGGAGTATGCACGTCATTATCTGCAACCCGAGCAGATTGATCGGGTCGATATCACCCACCTACTGCGTCAGTTGGCTGATATCTCAGCGGTGGCCCACTAAAAGGATGGCGCTCCGTAGACTAGAGCGCCTATCGTTAAGCACTATACTATTTCTTACAGGCGTGTTCGCAACGTGCATTGCGTAATAATATATAGGTGCGGCTTGTAATAATACCCAGTCATTTCGGTGTCAATAGAATTAGACAAGTCGAAACTATCAAAACAGAGAATAAAGATAAACCAACAATCCTTTTGTCATGTCAGCGTTGATTATGGGTTTCGATGAGAACAATCACACCATTTGTCGTATTGGTTGAACTTGTATGTATTTTTACATAGCCTTTAATATAGGCAGTAGGATATCAGCTGTTTTTTATAGTATATCTATTTTATATGGCTTGCTAGTCTGCCCAACTTATTTTCACCCGCCTATCCGCTGATGCGGTTTGATATGGATTGAATTATTATCATGGTTACATCCTAGGATAAATCTGGCATGATGCCAGCAGGTTTCAATGCGAGGGAGTGAGTATGAACGTGTTTATTACCGGTGCGAGCGCTGGGTTCGGCGCCGCTATCGCCCGTAAGTTTATCCACCATGGCCACCGTGTTATCGCTACAGGTCGGCGAGTCGAGCGTTTGCAGGCATTGCGCGATGAGTTAGGCGATGCCTTGACGATTTTACCTCTCGATGTGCGTAACCGTGCGGCGATCCGCAATGCGCTTGAGCAGCTAACACCGGCGCAGCGTACTATCGATCTATTGGTGAATAATGCCGGACTGGCTTTGGGGTTGGAGCCGGCGCATCAGGCCGATATCGAGGATTGGGATACCATGATCGATACCAACGTAAAAGGTGTGGTGAACATGACGCGCGCCCTACTACCTGACATGGTGGCACGCAACACGGGCCATATCATTAATATTGGCTCCACCGCCGGAAGCTGGCCTTACGCTGGCGGTAACGTATATGGTGCGACGAAGGCGTTTGTGCGTCAGTTTAGCCTAGGGTTACGCGCCGATCTGCATGGTACCCAAGTGCGGGTCAGCGACATTGAACCCGGTCTAGTCGAAGGCACGGAGTTTTCCAATGTGCGTTTTAAGGGCGATGAGCAACGTGTCGTCAATACCTATAAGAACAGCCATGCGCTGACGGCACAGGATATTGCCGAGGCTGTTTACTGGGTGGCCACATTGCCCGCTCACGTCAATATCAACACCATCGAAATGATGCCGGTATCCCAATCTTTCTCGCCGCTTGCCATATATCGTAGCGAGTAAGTTAACTTTTTATGGGGGGAACGGCTATAGCGGCGAAAGGAAAATCGTGGCAGAGTGAACCTATTGCACTCTGTATCATCTGAAGAGTGGCATTTTTGTTGAGGATAACACTGTGAAGAGAGAGAAACGATATCTACGCCGCGCCGCCCTCCCCATGGTGCTGCTGCTTGCTAACTTTGCCTGGCAAGGAAACGCGCTGGCGGCCAATTGTGAGGCTGGTAGTACCTGCGTATTTGGCTCTAGCGGCGGCCAAGATAATTCCCTGACCAAGGAGCAGGCGCGTGAGCAACGCGAGCAATGGGATAATACCCGTACGCTGCGCCATAAGGTGAATAACCATGTGGAAAAGGAGTTCGATAAGGCTGATCGCGCTGTCGATCAGCGAGAGCGCTGCGAAAGTAGCCTCAATGTGAACGCCTACTGGGAGGCGAATACGCGGCGCTGTTTAGATCGCCAGAGCGGTCGCCCATTAACCCCCTAATCTAACGTCACGATAGGTAACCTATGCGTAAGTCCCTTTTAGTCTCCCTCCTACTGCTGACACCCTGGTTCGCTCAGGCTGCGGCGCTGGTCACCTGTGAGAGCATCCAGGAAGAAATTCAGCAGAAGATTCTAGCGAATGGTGTCCCGGCCGACGCCTTTACCCTGGAGATCGTGCCTAACGATCAGGCGCAACAAGCCGGGGGGCAAGTCGTTGGTCACTGTGGCAATGATACGCAGAAGATCATCTATCTTCGTACCGATGGCGCAGAGCCCGGCGCCTATAGCGGCAATCACGCGCCGCAGGATAGCCAGTAAGTGTGACGCCGGGCGACAACCCGGCGACTATTTTTTCTCATCGACTACCTCGATGCGCTCCCGTAAACCAGCGCCTGCGGGGATCAACCAGGCTGCTAACAACGCTAACCAGGCGATCAGCGCGGCCGCGATGAATACCGCATGTAATGAGCTGGCGACCGGCATGAGTAGCTGGGAGACATCATCATTATGCTGTAGGCGATGCGCCATCAACTGTTGTACCGGATCGCTAACCTCTGGCAGGCGCCAGGCTAAGTTAAGGTTGAGAGTTGCCCCGAGGATCGCCGTCCCTAACGCCGACCCCAACATGCGAGTAAATACGGTACAGGCTGTCGCGATCCCACGCATCGCCTGCGGGGCACTATTCTGCACGGAAACCAGAAAGGTCGTGTTGGTCATCCCCATCGCGGCACCGATGATGAAGGCCGAGATCCTCCCCCACCATAGGCTGCCTTGCGGAGTTTGCCACAGTAGACATAGGCTACCGATGATTAACAGCATGCTACCGATTAACGCCGTCGTGCGATAAGAGGTGCGTAGCATCAGATGGCCACTCAGGGTACTGGCGATTGGCCAGCCGATCGACATCAATGCCAGCGTCATCCCCGCCTCTAGGGCCGAATGTCCCATTACGCCCTGAACATAGGTCGGTAAGAACGCGGCGACCCCCATCATCGAGGCGCCGACGATTAATCCACCGATATTGCCAGCCACCATAATGCGATCGCGCCAGAGTGCCGCAGGAAATAATGGCTCCGCCGCGCGTTGCTCTTGGCGCCAGAGCAACAGGCCACTTATCACCGCGATCGCCAGCAATACGATGAGCCAACGGCCAAGGAGTTCGGCCTGCAATAATGCGAGCAGTAGTGCGCTAACGCCGATAGCTAACCAAGCGGTGCCGGCGAGATCCAACACATGGCGCCGTGGGTGCAGTTGTTCCGGGAAATAGCGCCACAATAGATACATGGCACTACAACCGATGGGCAAGTTGATCCAGAAGACTAATGACCAGTGAAAATGTTGGACGATGAAAGCCCCCAAGAGCGGCCCGACGATCGCCGATATCCCCCATACACTGGAAAGGTAACCTTGGATGCGCGGTCGCTCCAGGGGGCTATAGACGTCGGCGATAATGGTGACTGCGATAGGGGTGATAGCGCCGGCGCCGGCTCCCTGTAAGGCACGGAAGAGGATCAGCCATAGCATGTTCTGAGCGAAGCCACAGAGTACGGAGCCCAGCAAAAATAGCGTTGCCCCGATGTAAAACATCCGCTTGCGGCCATGCAGATCGGCTAGCCGGCCATAGATGGGGATCGAGATGGCCTGTGTTAATAAATAAGCGGCAAAGACCCACCCCAGCAGAGAGAAACCGCCGAGATCTGCAATGATAGTCGGCATGGCCGTGGAGACGATGGTCACCTCAATGGCCGCCATAAACGTCGCCAGCATACATGCTACTAGCACCAAGACCCGCTTGGGGTGAATTGCCTGTGTATCCGTACTCATAAGCCCCATATCACGACAAACGCTACTGGGAACATACTAGCACGCTATGTGGGAAACGCCGCGCCTTAGTTTCTACGCTAACCCATTGAAGGCGCACTGCTAGCGCCACCCACATCACCCTGTTCGTCGTGACATAATCGGGCATCAATACGGCACCACGCCCTCACACGCCGATACGACCGATTACCACCAGATCTCCGCTTGTACGCCAAAGCTTAACTGGTCAAGCTTATCGTCGTCGAAGGCAAACTGCGTGATCTCGTTTCGCTGCGTCTTCAGATAGGTGCTATAGAAACGGATCTCTGGGCGTGAGCGCAGCATGCTGGTATCGACCTTAAAAGCATGGAATAACGTCACCTTATATCCCTCTTCACGGTAGTCTCGTTGGTCGGCTCGATTCTTTTGGGTAAACCACCCCAACTCAATCCCAGTCTGGTTGAAGGTGTTCCAAATATAGGCTGGGCGGATCACTGCTCTGATCGCATCGAAGTCGCTATGAGCCATACGGGTCTCATAGCTATAGAGATCACTACCGTGAGCATAAACCAAGGCGTTCGCAACGATAATTTCTGGACAGAGATAGGCTTCACCTTGAGAGATTAAGCGAACCGCACTGCCGTTAGTATGTTCACCACCATAGTACTCCCAGTTACCATAATGTGGGTTGGAGCTCGAAATACTCATGAAGCCGCTGGCGACAGAGTTATTCGCACTCTGAAGCACAAATTCGTTGAAGCCGCCGCCAGCGAACTCCTGGCGTAGAATGATGGAGGCAAGATAGGCGTTTTTCATCGAAAAGTAGTCATCAGATTTCGCTTTGCTACTGCGATTAGCCATATCATAACGCCCCGCCAATTCTAACGTGGCTCCGTCCCATAACGGTAGGTTCCGGTAATGTAGTTCGATGGCATTGGTATTAACGTGGGTGTCCGATGCATAATCCCGGGTATAGAGTTTGAGATCTTGCCGCACCAGGGACAGATCCAGCAGGCCGGGCCCCAAGTTTACATTCTCGAGGCCGAACCCCCCTGCCGATAATGCCCAGTTGGTCTTCCAGTCCAACATCTGGATTTCATAGAAAGGCAAACTATTCTTTCCTACCCAGAAGGTTGCTTCGGGGAGAAAAGGAATAAAGCCGGTCGTATTAACAAAGAGATTGGAAAACTGTAATCGGTTATCTTCGAAGGTATTGAACCAACCGGAGGCATAGTCGTTGTTCACGTTACCATCTAATTGCACCACCGCATTGACCGTTTTACCCTCACGGGAGTACACCGGTTTGTCTAAGCGTAGATCGAACCAGGCACCATACTCGTTACCGAGACGCCCCAATGAGCCAACGGCGTAAGATTCGGCGACCCCTCGCCGCGATGTTGCCCAGCCACTACGGAAGTAGCCGGTATAGATCAACCCCATATCCTCTTTTCCTGCGCCGGGAGGGAGAGAGCCACTTTCGTCCTGAGGAATGCTCTCGCCCTCCTCGCTGAGTGGCTGGGTTGCTGGTGTCGATGAGGGCGTGGCTGGGTGTTGATACTCTTGTAATTGTTGTTGTGTCGCCTGTAATTCTTGTTTACTTTCCTGTAATGCCTTCTCCAATGACTCTAGACGCTGCTCCACCGAGAGCGGCGCCGCGCTAGCATAGCCACAGGATAATAGTATTGCGAGGAGTAATATGCTGCGTTTGAATCTGTATTCTTGATGCATGATGAATATTCCATGGCCGCGCATAAGAAGCGACAAAACTGAATGCGCCGTCGTTTCTCTAGCCGGATAATTTTTGTGATGAGCTCCGCGTCCAGTTCTATCGACACAACGGAAATATTCTTCGTCGCCTCTGTGTGAATGGCGTAAAGTGCCTTCAGTTGCCGATAAATAGCGGTAACTGATTGAGCGCTGTGTACAAACCATGATTAATCGTTAGGCTGAGGACATGATTTATCTCCTGGATCAACATCGTTATTTACTGTGCGGTAAGGTCTCGCCCGCATTCCATGCGTCTTGACCGTATCGTCATCTCGGCAATACGGCCTTATTGGGCTACTCTTTTCCCTGGCGTGCAGTGTGAATGGGCTACCTAACGTGCTGGACGATGGCGGCGTGGATGCCCCTTGTGCGCCAGGTAGTGAGAGTCCTGAGCGCTGGAAAGAGAGACTTCATGTGAGGAGACGGGGTCGAGGGTGCGTCGCCGCATGTTGATGACCAAGGTACGCGCATTACGCCTGCCACTAACCTGCGACTGACGCCAGATACGACGGCGCTCCTTGCCATACGTCCTGGCTGACCCGGTACCAACGCGCAATTGCAGAACCAGGATAACGGGTCAGATAGGTAATAATAACTTAATTTACCGTATTAGAATTCAGGCTAATCTATATCCATTTTTACGCTATCCCGCCCCCTTTCTCTGAGGCATGAGCGCGGCTTAGTGCTGAAGCGAGGTCGACTCGACAATACCAATATCATTTCTGATAAGTATAGAGGATTGCTGTATTGGTATCGGTTATGACATAAATATAAGCGAACCACTTCACCATTACCTCTTTAGAGGTAATGGTGCATTCACGTTACGTCTATTTTTTACTTCAAGTCTTAACAAAGGCTAAACAGCATCATTATGTCACTTTGATTTTTCTTGAATATATATCTGAATTTAATGGATAGTGGCAGTCCAATAAAAAATGGATCTCTCCTTGTTATGCAAATATCAACGCACACCTTACCGAATGGGATCGCGCTATCTTGGTATCACCCTGCAGAAGAAGCAATTTCGCCAGTGATTATATTGTGCCACGGTTTCTGTGGTATTCAGCAGGCCTTGTTACCGGCGTTTGCGGAGGCTTTCGCTCAAGCGGGTTTCTCGGCATTGACCTTTGATTATCGAGGCTTTGGCGCCAGTGCCGGCGAGCGGGGTCGCCTGGTTCCCGCGTTACAGATCGCTGATATTATTAGCGTCATCGATTGGGCTACGACACAACCGGCCATCGATGCCGAGCGCATTGGACTGTGGGGCTCCTCATTAGGCGGTTGCCACGTCTTTGCCGCCGCCGCCGATGATAATCGAGTGAAATGTGTCGTTAGCCAATTAGCTTTTGCCGACGGTGAGTCGATGGTGACGGGGCATATGAGCGCGGAAGAGAAAAGTACCTTTATCGCTTCACTGCTACGTATGGAGGAGAAAAAACATACTAGCGGTAAAGAGATGATGGTCGCTGTCACGCGAGTATTAAGCGATGAGGAATCTAAGGCCTTCTTTGCCGAATATCGCTTACGCTATCCACAGATGGATATCAAAATCCCTTTCTTGACGGTATTGGAGACCCTACGCTACCAGCCGGCTCGTTTTGCGGCACAGGTAAAATGCCCTGCGCTGGTGGTCGTGGCGGAACAAGATACGGTGAATCCGCCACAGCAAGGTATCGATCTATTCATGGCGCTGGGAGCGACTAACAAGCGTCTGTATATCGCGGATGGGGCGCGCCATTACGATATGTACGACGGGATGCATTTTCAGCGTGCCATTAGCGAACAGTTAGCATGGTTTAATGCCCACCTGTAAGTGAAATAACGGCTTCCTCTTGCGCCGCAGATGAAGTCATGCTGGATTGCTTGGATGTATGTCCTGCAATCCAGCACACCTTTCCTCACCTGTTCAATTCTCTCTTGTCCAATTTCCTCCCCCCTATTCCGAATAAAGATGGTGAGGTTAATAGATATTGCGTATCTGCTTTTCCTTTCTTTAATTATTCGATTGAATCACAGCTAGTGTGAGAATTGAGGTATCCATCATATGGATATTTAACAAAATTTCCCCAGGCGCTGATGAGCAACGAAGTAACTTTCACCTTGTTTATTATGCTCATAGGTTATCAAAACTTACTACCGATAATGTCAACACCTGGCGCAAGTGTTGAGACCTCATGGTGCGAGGCAATAAAATCTTGTATATATAGTAGGTTAACCAGATCTCGCTCTGGCGCCTCGTGACAGCATCCGAAACGATATATTACAAAGAGGAATATACCAAGATAAAACACAGGATATTGTCATAGATTTACCATGATAGCGAAATTAGATTCTGTAAACCCTTTGTTAATCGCCGCACCCTATCCAAATGATAGGTGATGCCTAGCGCTATCGTTGACACTTATCAATTATCGCGGCGCTTCGCCCCGGCACTATGGGCGCGTCGGTTCGCCGGCATTTATCGGTTGCAGCCGCAGCCGTATTCGTACTCTCAAAAGGAGTTTTGTCACAATGAAAAAAATAACGAAATGGGCAGGCGGGATAGTTATTGCCGGTATTGCCTGTTACTTAGGGTTGGTCGGTTATGTCTACAATCACGATAAAGCGCGCAATACGTTGCCGAGTGAACCGGCAAGTTCTCCTCTTAACGCACAGGTCCTGGGCATCCTGAGCGAAAAGGGTTGCGACTACTGCCATACACCATCCTCGAACCTGCCGTTCTACGCTAAAGTTCCCGGCGTGAAGCAGTTGATGGAATATGACATGTACCAAGGATATAAGGCGTTCAACTTGATCCCGTTGCGGGAAAGTCTGTTGAAGCCTTCTCCGTGGAAGACCTCTAGTGGTCAACCGCCGACACTGACCGACCTGAATAAGCTGGAATGGGTTATCGAAAACCAAACCATGCCGCCGACCCGCTATACCATGATGCACTGGGCGGGTCGAATGTCTGAGGCCGATCGTGAGACTCTGCTGAAATGGATCAAGGATCAGCGTGAGAAATACTACACGACAACAGATATGGCGCCAGCGATGCGTAATGAGCCGATTCAGCCGATCCCTCAATCGCTAGCGGTCGATGCCGAAAAAGCTGCATTGGGCTTCCGCCTGTATCACGATCCGCGTCTCTCTGGCGATGACTCCATCGCTTGTGCCCACTGCCACCAGTTGTCCGCAGGTGGGGTCGACGGCCGCAAGACCTCGCTAGGGGTCGACGATCAAGTCGGGCCGATCAATGCGCCAACGGTGTTTAACGCGGCATTCAACATCGCCCAGTTCTGGGATGGCCGTGCGGCAACGCTACAGGATCAAGCGGGTGGCCCGCCGTTGAACCCGATCGAGATGTCATCGAAGTCATGGGATGAGATTATCGCGAAACTCGATAAGGATCAGGCCTTCAAGCAAGCGTTCCTCAAGGTGTATCCGCAAGGTTTCAGTGGTAAGACTATCACCAATGCGATCGCCGAGTTTGAACGGACCCTGATTACGCCGAACGCACCGTTTGACCGTTATTTACGGGGTGATGCGAGTGCGCTCACCGCGCAACAGAAGCATGGCTATCAGCTGTTCAAGGATAACCGTTGTGCGACCTGCCACGCCGGTGTATCCATGGGCGGTGAGTCCTATGAGCCGCTCGGTCTCATGGCCGATTATCCGTTTGGTAAGCTGACCAGCGCCGATATCGGTCGCATGAACGTGACTCAGGATCTGCGTGATCGTCTGCGCCAGAAGGTACCGACACTGCGTAACGTAGAGCTGACTGCCCCCTACTTCCATCGCGGCGACGTGAAGACGCTGGATGAGGCGGTGAAACTGATGCTGAAATACCAGGTCGGTGTCACGCTGCCCCAGAAAGATGTCGATGACATCGTCGCCTTCTTGAAGAGCCTCAACGGCGTCTATACGCCCTATCAGGCCGGACAGGAGAAGTCGATGAAAGCGGCACCGACCGGTGAGGCGAAGCCAGCAAGTGATGCTTCAGCCGCTCACGCCATGCCGGCAACATCTACATCGGCGGCCACGCCCGCCCACCCCTGATTGCCCTTCTCGAACGAACAAGGGCGTGCCAACGGCGCGCCCTTTTTTATCCATAATACACCACCGCTCAAGCGAGTCTCGAGTGTTGCTGTGATGTGTCGTATCACATTTCCCTGTTCCATACGGCCCTGAGCGATGACGAGCCCTGTGACTTCACGCCGCGATGTACCCTCTTCGCCTCATAACGTGCGCTCAGATGATAGGGATAACGCCTCCCGAGATGGATAACGGAAATCCTGTCATGCAATCACGCGACTCTGCATAGCGGGTTCGATAGGTGAGCGGAGAACAGCAGCGGAATGGTGTGCTAGAGAATGCCGCATCGTGCGGGCTGTATTTTATGCTGTACGGTACAATAACCCCCGTATCAAGCGGGGGTTAGAAAAAATACACGATATGGGTTAGGCGAGTGCGGAAAGATCGATATAACGTGCCAACGCCTTCTCTTCCGGCCGATAGAGATAAGGGATCTCACCCAATTGTGGCGCCGGTAACTTCTGACGCAAAGCATCGATGGTTTCGGCGTAATGCGATAGTCCAGGATTGATGCGGTTGGCAATCCAGCCGGCGAACGGCAGGCCGTCGTTGATGATCGCCTGCGCCGTCAGAATGGCATGACTGATACATCCCAGCTTGATCCCGACGACTAAAATGACCGGTAGTTGCTCCTGTACCACCCACTCTGACAAGGGGCGCAAGTCTTGCATTAAGACTCGCCAACCGCCGGTCCCTTGCACCACGACATGCTGAGCCTTGTCGCTCAACTGCTGCAATCCACGGCTCATGGCACCATAGTCCAGCGCTTCGCCGGTATACGCATTAGCAATCTCCTCACGCAAGGTGATCGGATTGACCTCGTCGTAGCTCAATGCCAGGCTCGAGGCATGCAACAGCGTCAATGCGTCGTGGTTACGCAGCCCCTGAGGTGTTTCTTCGCTGCCCACGGCAATCGGCTTATAACCGACGGCGCTTTCTCCTGTGGCCTGAATGGCTTGTAATAACGCACGAGACGCCACCGTTTTTCCAACTTCGGTGTCAGTGCCCGTAACGAATACGCGTTTTAACATGAAATAATGACTCCGGAGAGACTCCGATTAGTAATAAAAAAGCTCAGTGTGATCTGACCGGAATATGCTGTGTGCCCGCGATCACCGATAAACCGGAAAAGTCTAGGCGAAGCGTTGAGAGTACGGCTTGCGTTAGCTCAAATTTTTATTTATCGCATTGATGATTTTCCCGTTTTATGTCCGCAAAGTAACAAAATGGCAAAATTGCAGACACAAACGGGTTGCTTAACCAGGATTAGCCCTGCAAGAGTCGCAGTAGTAGTGAACCGTTGTACAACGCCTCTTTAACTAACGCGGCGGCCGGCATGGTGCCATGATTATGGAATTGACTGGCCTCGACGGCCAAATGTTGCGTGTAATGCGGCAGCGCTTGTTGACGGATGGCGCTGGCGATCGAGGGGTAAAGAATATCGGCCGCCTGATTCAACGGCGAACCGATGAGGATCTTCTCGGGATTAAACAGATTCACCATCACCGCCGCAATACGCCCAACGCTATGCCCGACACTGTTGATCAGATCGCGTCCAAGTTGGTCGCCTTGTAACGCCGCTTGGCAGAGCGCCTCAATGGTCAAGGGGCGTGTAGCGTGTAGCTGTGATGACGGTGACATCGCCAAGCGTTGTTCCGCTAGCGAGAGAATGTTCTGTAGGCCAGCGATGGTCTCAAGGCAACCATGGTTGCCGCAGTAGCACTGTTTACCATAGGGATCGACCTGGGTATGCCCTATTTCGACCAGGCTTTGACGACTGCCATTCAGCAAGCGTCCCTCGCTGATAACCCCGGCTCCCACGTTATAGTCGATGACGATCTGGATCAAATTCGCACACCCGCTACCCGCGCCGAACAGTGACTCTGCCATGGTCCAGGCACAGACGTCATGCTGTAGATAGATCGGCAGCCCGGTGTGGCGTTCGAGCTCTTCGCTTAACGCCATATCCTGCACCTCGGCATAGTATGGCATGCGATGCACAATGCCCTGCGCCGCGTTAACCAGGCCCGGCAATGTTACCGCGATGGCGGTCAGGCGCTCCAACTGGTGTTGATGACGCGTGAAGAAACGATCGATTTCGCCGATTAAGCGATTCAATAGCGGCACGTCACGTTGCGCCGGTAGCGCGATCTCCTCTTCGACCACCAAGGCACTGCTCAGATCGCGCAATGCTAACGTCATGGTACCGAGGCCGATGCGTACACAGAGGTAATGCCAAGAGGCCGTATCGAGGATCAGGCCAACGGCGGGACGCCCACGACACCCCGGCTCCTGAAACTCCGTCTCCTGCACCAGATGAGCCTCGAGCAGTTCGCGTACAATCTTGGTAATACTGGCGGGCGCCAGCTGTGCGCGTTTCGAAAGCTCAATGCGCGAAATAGGACCAAACCGATCGATAAGACGATACACTGCCCCAGCATTTATCTGCTTGATTTGATCAATATGCCCCGGCTGACCGTCAGCAATCACCACCGCTACTCCCAGTTATTTTTCGCGCTTCAAAATAAATCTTACCGACAAAGGTGAGGATTTTACAAAAATGCGTAAACCATTTGATTCGTTATGTGATTAGGCGCACAAATACTTGCTTTTTCAGCCTAAGTTCTGTCCCGTTCGCTGCGCGTTAACGAACTTCTGCGGGGGCGCTGAGCAGCGCGATCAGGGCTTGAGCCTGGGCGCTTAACGGTCGCTGACGGTGATAGGCGAGCCAGATTTCGGTGTAGGCCTCCGGCTCCGCCAAGGGGCGATAACAGACACCATCCACCTGAATGCGCGTATAGGAGGCCGGTAAGATCGAGACGCCCAATCCTGCCGAGATCAATCCGACGATGGTCATCGCCTCGCCCACCTCTTGGGTAATGTAGGGAACGATCCCCGCGCGTTTGAGCAAGGTCAGCAGTTCGTCATAGAGCGCCGTGCCATCCCCGCGCGAGAAGAAGACGAAAGGCTGATCGGCCAAGTCGTTAAAGCGTAACGCCGCCTCCCGTTGCGCCAACGGATGATGGCGATGTAGCACGGCGACCAGGGGCTCACGTCGTAACACCTGATGGGTCAGGGTGCTGGGGAGTTTAGTATTGCGCAGGATACCGATATCCAGCTTGCCATCGTTTAACGGTTCGATCTGCTGTTTAGTATTCAATTCACGCATTTGCAGATGAACCTGGGGGTAATGTTGACGGTAGGCGAAAAGCGAACGCGCGACCTGGGGAACAAACGGCATCGATGAGGTAAAGCCGATAGTCAGATCGCCACTCTCCCCACGATGCGCCCGTGCCGCCTTTTCCGCCGCCTGCTCTAATTGCCCGACGATGGCATAGCACTCTTTTAAAAAGATCTGGCCTGCCTGAGTGAGGTTGACGCTACGGTTGGTTCGTAGCAAGAGACGGGCGCCAAGCTCTTTCTCCAACGCTTGGATCTGCTGGCTCAAGGGCGGTTGCGAGATGGCCAATCGCTCGGCTGCACGATTGAAGTGCCGCTCTTCGGCGACGGCGATAAAGTATTTGAGGTGACGGATCTCGATACGCATAGCGATATTGATATCTTATAAATATTATTTGTTCTTATTAATATATTAGACATTCACTGGAGGCAATCCTATTCTCGGTGGCTAGTCGCTCTGCTAGCGATTCATGAGTGACAGTGTCACGTTTGTGTTTTACCCGTATTGAAGGATATTGTGTGAATACCTCCCCGGCAGATCTTGCGCCGGATGCCGCGATGCCGGCACCCGCACAAGCCAATGATGGCGTCAATGGCAAACTTCCCTTTATCACCCGTGAACGGCCCGATTTTAAACGCGTCACCCTGGCGCTCTTCTCCGCCGGTCTGGCAACCTTCGCCCTGCTCTACTGTGTCCAGCCGATCCTACCGGTGCTGTCGCAAGACTTCGCAATTACCCCGGCGCGCAGCAGTTTATCGCTCTCCGTATCAACCGCGATGCTGGCCATTGGCCTGCTGTTTACCGGCCCGCTCTCCGATGCCATCGGACGGAAAAACGTCATGGTCACGGCGCTGTTGCTGGCGGCGGGCTGTACGCTGATCGGCGCGTTGATGAGCAGTTGGCATGGCATTCTGGTGATGCGCGCCCTGGTAGGGTTGGCTCTGAGCGGTGTCGCCGCCGTCGCCATGACCTACCTGAGCGAAGAGATGGATCCCTCCGTGGTCGCCTTCTCCATGGGGCTGTATATCAGCGGAAACTCCATCGGCGGCATGAGTGGCCGCCTGATCAGCGGCGTCTTAACCGACTATTTCTCCTGGCGTATCACGCTGGCGGTCATCGGCCTGTTTGCCCTGGCATGCGCCCTGATGTTTTGGCGTATCCTACCTCCCTCTCGCCATTTCCGCCCAAGCTCGCTGCGGCCGCGAACCTTGCTGCTTAATCTACGCTTGCACTGCCACGATCGTGGATTACCGTTGCTGTTCGCCGAAGGTTTTCTCCTTATGGGGAGCTTTGTTACGCTATTCAACTACATCGGCTATCGTCTACTAGAGACGCCCTATTTATTGAGTCAGGCCGTTGTCGGGATGCTTTCGCTGGTTTATATCAGCGGTACCTATAGCTCGCCGAAGGCCGGTACGCTGACCGCACGCTTCGGGCGTGGTCCGGTATTAAGCGTCGCAATTATCATCATGCTGCTAGGGTTACTCATTACCGTCTTGAGTCCCTTGTGGGTGATCTTTATTGGTATGCTCCTGTTTACCACGGGTTTCTTCGCCGCCCACTCTGTCGCCAGCAGCTGGATCGGGCGCCGAGCGCGGCGCGCCAAGGGGCAAGCCTCCTCGCTGTATCTGTTTAGCTACTATGTGGGTTCCAGCGTCGCTGGGACGCTGGGCGGTGTCTTCTGGCACCAAGCTGGCTGGAATGGCATCGTCATTTTCCTTGGTGCGATGCTGTTGCTGGCCTGGCTACTTGGCCGTCGCCTACAACATTTACCCGAAGCCGCGTCACACTGAGAAACCGGCAGGCCGAGTATGCTCTTGGCCTGCGTTATTATAGCGCTGGAGCCGTGGTGATGATGGCCAGCATGAAACGGGTATGCTAGCCCGCTGGATAAGGCGTGATGACAGCCAACGCGCTTTCTCCAGCGTCGCTGAGTGGCATGCCAGACATCGCCCAGCGCTTGGTGCGCTTTCATTCTATTGATATTCATGCGCGCCCTATTCGTGCCGGAAGAGGTGGGCTTCCCGATCTTCGCGGGGCGGGTCTCCTTCCCGCCAACACCTTGCATGACATCGACGGCGCCCGCTCTGTGCGTATCGATGGCCCCCTCATCAGCAGATGACGGGAAATAGGGGAAAGTCCTACCCCGCTCATCGAGCCGTCCGCCGTTCGACCTGGCACCTATCAGGTTACCCCAATCAAGTCAGTAATACATCTCCAGCGTTAGCGCCGCTCTTCTCCCCGGGTGATGCCATGTCCTTTTTTCCTGTTTGGCTTTTGGGTTAATGGTTATGTTTGTCGGCGTTAATCTGGCAAGGAGTATTCGTGGTTTCAGGCGGAATAGAGTAAGATAGCCATATGTATGTTGTAACTAATTAGGTAAGGCATTAGCCTTATTAAAGGAGCATAAATGTCCACCAGCGAGATCGTTGAACAACTCCATACCTGCTTTCGCCAACTCGAGGAGGCGCTGGATGAGACCGACCACCAGCTAGCCGAGCTCTCACCATTACAGGCAGAGGTTTTCGAGCTCCCGGACATAGAAAAGGGACAAGAACATGACGCGATTCAACGAATCTCCGTCCTCCCTGCCAGCGGCGAGACGGCCTTTAACCTAGGACGCCAACATTTTCGTCGCCTCTTCCTGCATCATCATAGCCAGAATATCAGCAGTAAGGCTGCGGTTCGCCTACCTGGCGTGTTATGTTACTACGCGACCCTCCCCCAACGTCAGGCATTACAGCGTACCATCGAACGGGTTAATGCCCATAAGCAGCGGCTGGAACAGATCATTGCGGTCGAGAGCGGATTGGCCCCGGAGCAACGTTTCGAATTTGTCCATCGCCAGCTGAAAGGATTATTAACGCTCAGTGCCTACCGCGCCCTTACCCTGCTGGACGCGCCGAGTAGCATTCATTTTGGCTGGGCAAATAAGCAGGTGATCAATAACTTAACTCGTGCCGAGATGTTGAATCGTCTCGATAAAAGCCTGCGCGCCGGACGTGCCGTCCCCCCTTATACCCGGGAGCAGTGGACACAACGGTTGCTCGAAGAGCGAGATTTACTGATGACGCTGCCAGAAGATGTGCGTCTGAAGATACGGCGTCCGGTTAAGGTGCAGCCCATTGCCCGCGCCTGGTACAGTGCTAGCCAAAAACAGGTACAGCATCCTTGCAGCATGCCGCTTATCGCCTTGTACCAGGAGCCCGATCCATGCCCGCGTATCGGTACGTTGCCCGATTACGATGCCAATAACATCGCCCTACGCCACCGACCACGCGCGCGCCCGCTCATTCCGCTGATCCCGCGGCTACACCTTTATCGCGAGGCCGATACGGATACAGATTAAAAGAGTGCGCCACATCGCCCGAAGGGAAGCGCGGCGCTAACGCTGGAGATAGGTTACCAAACCCAGGACATGGGTTGCTCTTCCGCGCAATAAAACTAGCGGGCGCCTTGATATTATGCGTATTTCTTAACTGACTCTCATTTTCCGACGGATGCCGTGATCACTTTGCAGGACTCGTTAAAAATGATGATGGAGCGAGTATTGACGATGAGATTGGCTCTGTAGAGATATCATTGCATTTTTCATGGCTAAACCAACGATTCGAAGCATTCATCTTCCACGTGCAACATGATGTATTGTTAGCACGTTAACAGACGGCTAAAGGAATAACATCAGAAGGCCTTATCCCGTTTTCACCATTATCGGCACAGCGTCAATCCGAGGTTATCCGTGGATACCTCCTCTCTGTTAACGGAGCCAGCAGACGACGGCACGACAACGCGGATGTACGCAAAGAACCTGTAGGCTATTCAGCAAATTCCTTCAAATACAGCGGAAGACGAAGTCAGCCGTCTGGAAGAAAGGTGCCTTCTCCTACCGTGCCAGGTAAAGCGGTTTACGCCATCTTCGCCTCCTATGGCAACCGGCAATCGGCAATCGGCAGCAGAGGCCTTATCCGACCTTGTTCACCTTCATCGACGATCGAGCCCCTCGGGATATCGAGCCCGAACACATAGCCACGCCGCCATGTGATGAGAGATCGCCCCACCCGACTCGCCTATCTCAGCATAGATGAAAAGTTAGGCACCAATAACGCCCCCCGATGGCAACGAGCCATTTTCAGCATCAATCCGCTTGCAGAAGCAGGGGCGGTTCCTGTTTACTGACACAAATTCACTTTTCACTGACTAGCGGAATCGACAGATGCAAAAGATGACCAACGCCATACAGCATTACGCCTGGGGTAGCCACGACGCGCTGACTAAGCTCTATGGCATCGCCAACCCGGATAACCAGCCGATGGCCGAAATGTGGATGGGTGCCCATCCGTTGAATAGCTCACGGGTACAAGACGCTCAAGGCGTGAGCCATACGCTGCGCGATCAGATCGCCGCCGCTCCGCGGGCACAGTTGGGCGATGCCGTTGCGCGACGTTTTGGCGAATTACCCTTCCTGTTTAAGGTGCTATGCGCCGCTCAACCCCTCTCCATTCAGGTGCACCCCAATAAGCGCGCCGCCGAGGAGGGGTTCGCACGCGAAGAGGCCGCCGGCATCGCGCGCAACGCCGCGAACCGCAACTATAAAGATGCCAATCATAAGCCGGAGCTGGTCTATGCACTGACGCCCTTCGCTGCAATGAATGGCTTTCGCCCCTTCGCACAGATCGCCGCGCTGCTGCAGCCATTACGCCAGGCGCATCCCGACATCGATGCCTTTATCCGGCAGCCGGATGCCGAGCATCTGCGCACCCTATTCGCCAATCTCCTCAATATGCAGGACGACGTTAAAGCACAGGCGCTACGCTGCCTGCGTGACGTCTTAGCTCAGCAGCAGGGCGACGTCTGGGATACTATTCGCACCATCGCCACCATCTATCCCGATGACAGTGGGCTGTTCTCACCATTACTGTTGAATGTCATTCATCTGGCGCCAGGCCAGGCGATGTTCCTGGATGCCGAGACGCCTCACGCCTATCTACACGGCGTAGCATTAGAGGTGATGGCCAACTCAGATAACGTACTGCGTGCCGGCCTAACGCCCAAGTATATCGATGTCGCCGAGTTGCTGGATAATGTGCGCTTTGTCGCACGCTCTGCCGACACCCTGTTAACGGCCCCTCAGCGCCATGGCAACGAGACCCACTTCCCGGTCCCTGTCGCCGATTTCGCCTTCTCGGTACATACGCTTGACGCTCAGCCACAGCCACTACGCCAAGCGAGTGCCGCGGTGTTATTCTGTATTCGCGGCGAGGCACGGCTACAACAGGGTGAGCACAGCCTGATCCTGCACTCCGGTGATGCCTGCTACCTGAGTGCCTCCGAGGCGCCTGTGACGGTAAGCGGCCAAGGGGAATTGGCGCGCGTATTTAATCAATTAGATTAATTTTCCACGAATTATTTGCCAATCGGCACAGCTTGCCGCCACAATAAAAAAACGCCTGCGGGCGTTTTTTTTCCTTACCGGGCCCAACGATAATCGATGCCCGATTCTGGCTACATTAAGGACAGAGTATGAAAAAATCAGCCGTCGCCGTTGCGATCATCGTCGTGTTAGGTGCCGCCTGGAGCGGCGCATCCTGGTACACCGGGAAGCTTATCGAACAGCGTATGGACAGCGAGGTAGCCCGTATCAATACACAGCTCACTCAACAGCTCCCCCAGTCAGGTCTGAAAGTCAGCTACCAGGATTACCAACGCGGCCTCTTCTCCAGCCGGATGCAGATCGTTATCCAAGCCGATCCGACGCATAAGTCCGAGGGCTGGTTAAAACCGGGACAGACACTGAACCTGGACGAAACCATTAGCCACGGTCCTTTCCCGCTTACCCATTTCTCCCTGATGCCGAGTATGGCCGTCATCCATAGCCAACTCGCAGATACCCCCCTGGTCGCCACACTGTTTAAGGAGACGAAAGGTAAAACGCCGCTCGAGGCATATTCCCGCTTAGCTTATAACGGTGACAGCCAAAACCAGATCACCCTGGCAGCGCTGACGACTCAGCAAGGCACGACCAAGGTGGCGTTTGCCGGTGCACAGATCCAGGCTGATTTCGGCAATGGACTGAACCGTATCGACCTCAATGGTGACGTCAAGGGGATCACGCTTAGCGCCCCCAATGGCGAACAGTCTGAAACACTGGCGCTGGAGGGGGTCACCTTTAGCTCCCATACCACGCTTGGTAAGTTCGACATCAATGTCGGTAAACAGCAAATGGCGGCCAAACGGTTAAGTCTGACGGGGAATGGCAAGGAGAGCGTCGTCCTGGATGATGTGTCCCTACACGCTAACCTGAGCGAAGATGAGCACACCTTGAGTGCTAAGGCCGACTATGCGCTGGGCGCGTTGCAGATCAATGGCAAGGCATTTGGTGGCGGTGCGCTGACGTTAAGTCTCGACAGATTCGATGGTAAAGCGGTACAAGCATTCAGCGAGCAGTACCAGCGCTTCCTCAGCCAACAGCTAGCCAATGGTAACAGCAGCGATAGCCTCGCCTACCAACAGCAACTGACGGCCTTGATGGACGCCGCGCTGCCCTCGCTACTAAGCGGTAACCCACAGATCACCATCAAGCCGCTCAGCTGGAAGAACAGCGCCGGAAGCAGTCAGTTCGATCTCAATCTGCTGCTAGGCACACCGCAGAAAACGCCAGCGGATAGCACGCTACCGCCGTTGCTACAGAGGGTTCGCGGCCTGGATTTCTCCCTCGACATCTCCATGCCTATGGCGACGCAGTTGGCCGCCCATGTCGCCGAACTGGAGGGCTACCCCGCCGATCAGGCACAGAAGCTGGCGACCCAACAGGTACAAGGCGTCTCAGCCATGGGGCAGATGTTTAAATTGACGACACAGCAAGATCAGAGCATCGTCAGCAAACTGCATTACGCCGACGGTCAGATCACGCTGAATGGTAAGCAGATGAGCCTAGCGCAGTTCGCCGGTCTATTCGGCCTGCTCGATGGTATCGAGGGTCAAGCGCCCGCCGGACAGTAATCTATCTCCGCAACCTCACAGCGCCTGTGCCTCGGGCGCTGTGATACTCCCCACCAATGCGCGCCTCGCCATCCCCCCCTTTTCCCCGCTCCTGCGATGAACCAACCGCCACGCCTTTGCCGCTAAGGCGCCAAGAACCGTCTTAGCGTATCCTCCGCGACTAAACAGGATTACCCACGCTACTAACGCCAGTGCTACGACGGCGCCTACAAGATCGACAGAAAGGTGTAAGCGGTGGGGGAAACACGCATAACTGTATAAATATACAGTTATGCCATAAAACGGCTATCCTCGCGGATATTTTGTGATGCTCATCACATTTATATGTAACTGAATAGCAAATTACATCGCATTGTTTTTATACTGATGCGCACTTTACGTCCGATAACTGAGAGTGCTCATCATGATTGATTCGCGTTTTCCCCTGACCGACCTGCACCGCCATCTCGACGGAAACATCCGACCGCAAACGATCCTCGATCTGGGACAACAGTATCATCTGGCCCTACCGGCCAATGAGCTGGAGGCATTACGTCCTCATGTACAAATCGGCGACAACGCGCCCGACTTGGTCACCTTTCTGCAAAAATTAGATTGGGGTGTGGCGGTCTTAGCCAGCCTGGATGCCTGCCGTCGTATCGCCTATGAGAACGTCGAGGACCTGCAACGTGCCGGGATCGACTATGCCGAGTTACGCTTCTCGCCCTACTATATGGCGCGTCAGCATCAGCTCCCGCTACAAGGGGTGGTCGAGGCGGTGATCGACGGCGTCAACGCCGGAGTGCGCGATCTCGGTATTCCGGTACGTCTGATCGGCATCCTGAGCCGCACCTTCGGCCAAGCGGCCTGTGACCAAGAACTGGAGGCGCTGCTGGCCTGCCGCGATCATATCACCGCGTTGGATCTGGCTGGCGATGAGCTGGGTTTCCCTGGCGCCCTATTCCTGCCACACTTCAAGCAAGCACGTGACGCTGGCTGGCACATCACGGTACACGCTGGCGAAGCCGCCGGCGCGGACAGCATCTGGCAAGCGATCCGTGAACTCGGCGCCGAGCGCATCGGCCATGGTGTTAACGCCATTCACGATGCGCGCCTCATGGATTACCTGGCCGAGCATGCCATCGGTATTGAGTCCTGCCTGACCTCGAATCTCCAGACCAGCACCGTCAGCTCACTGGCCCAGCATCCGCTGAAACACTTCTTAGCACATGGCTGCCTGGCCAACATCAACACCGATGATCCGGCGGTCGAAGGCATCGAACTGCGCCACGAATACCAGGTCGCCGCCCCGGCCGCCGGGTTAAGCGGCGAGCAGATCCGCCAAGCACAGTACAATGGCCTCAGCATGGCCTTCCTCTCGCCTGCCGAGAAACAGGCGCTACGTGATGCCAAATCATTGGGTTAATAGTTAGCACCTGACACGCTAGCTCACCATAGGGCGCCGCCAGGGCGCCCTATGCGTTTGTCGTCGCGGGGAGATTAACGACGCGCCACCGGCTCCGTCTCGCTCGACTGTTGAGCCCGCTGTCGCGCGTAACGCTGCGCCAGCCAGGCACAGACCATCAGTTGGAGCTGATGGAAGATCATCAACGGCAACACCATCATGCCGACTGAAGCCGCCGGAAACAGCACATTCGCCATCGGAATACCATTCGCCAGGCTCTTTTTAGAACCGCAGAACACAATCGTGATCTCATCGGCTTTATCGAATCCCAACGCCCGCGCGGCAAAGGTGTTTATCAACAGCACCACCGTCAGCAACACGGCAGAAACCAGCAGGATCACCAGCAGCGACCAACCATCGATGCGTTGCCAGATCCCCTCGATCACCGCCTCACTAAAGGCGGTATAGACCACCAGTAAGATGGAGGAGCGATCGGTCACGTTGATCAGACGGCGATGGCGGCCGACCCACGACGCCGTGAGCGGGCGCGACAGGTGACCGAGCACAAACGGCACCATCAATTGCAAGATGATCGCGCCAATGGCATGCAAGCTATCGATGCCACTGCCCTGCGTCTGCATCAATAGACCGACCAGCAACGGTGACAAGAAAACACCCAGCATACTGGAAGCCGAGGCGCTACAGACGGCGGCGGCCACGTTCCCCCCAGCCATCGAGGTGTAGGCGATCGCCGATTGTACGGTCGCTGGCAAGGCGCACAGATAGAGGAAGCCTAAGTAAATCACCGGGCTCATCAACGCCGGCACCACGACACCCAGAGCCACCCCCAGCAAGGGAAACAGAGCAAAGGTACTGAGGAAAACCAGCAGATGCAGACGCCAGTGGCCCATGCCGGCGACGATCGCCTCACGCGATAACTTGGCGCCATGCATAAAGAACAGCAGGGCAATCGCTGCCGTCGTCAAATGGCTGAAGAGCGCTTTGGCCGTTCCCTGGCAAGGAAATAACGAGGCCAGCAGCACCACCAGGATCAAGACCAGCAGAAACGGATCGATCCGCAAACGTTGTAACCAACACGACATGGCACCTTATTCCTTAGTCAACGACGGCAATTCCTCTCCATGATAATCCGCTTTAAGCGTGACGCCAGCGCCATTATCTTGTAGACACGCTAATTGTATGGATTATGTATACGTGCCATTTGATAAATTTGTAATCCAAATCACTAATCTCTCTCTAGACGTATTAGCGTAATTACTGAATACTGTTATTCATTATACATATTCGCCTAATACAACGACCGAAAAATGAGCACAATTGAATTTCTGCATAAGTTCCGCAAGGTAAATAATAGCGAGAGTCTGGAAAAGCTTTTTGACTATTTAAATTACTCGCTGCATGACGAAAAAGAGATCATCAATATGTATCGTGCCGCCGATCATCGTCGCGCCGAGCTAGTTAGCGGCGGGAAGTTGTTCGATCTTGGCTGCGTCCCCAAGGAGATTTGGCATTACGTCGTCTAATCTCGTATACGCCCTCCCTACCCGCTATTTTTCCCAGCGAACCTTGCACAGGGGCGCGTGGTAGGGCTATCGCACTAAATGTCTGCCTCATGCTACGTCGCACACGAGCATTAGCGAGACTTATACAATCTGGCGCTAACCTAACGGCTCACCGCTGCCGTTTGCCTCGCTCTCCTGCTGGGCAACGTAGCCAATGCGATCAAATTAGCTTTGCCCCTCATGGCCGAAGAAACAATTACTCCGAGTAATTAACGCGCCACGATGAATTATCGCGCTTATTTTTTCGCCGCCATTTACAGTGAAATATCCGTAATTATTTGCGCTTTCACCAAGTAACCGTTTGCGTGCTATGGCATAATCAGCAGTATTCTCCGCCTAGGCGTATAATCACTGGCGCGCAGCCTCTCCCGCCTTGCGGCCAGTGGTCGGCAGCGCCTGGGTTTACACTGTCTCTATAAAGGATTACGACACGCTATGACATCTCGCTGCGAAACGATGCCCACCCACCAACCCGCGTTGCAGCCGATCGCCGCCATCGCCAAGCGGATAGGCATCTCTCCGGAGGCGCTCATTCCCTATGGCCCCTATGCGGCCAAGGTTGATCTGCGCCGTATCGCCCACCGCGCACCGCGCGGCAAGCTGGTCCTGGTCTCCAGTATTACCCCGACGCCATTGGGTGAAGGTAAAACCGTTACCACCCTCGGTCTGAGCCAAGGGCTAAACCACCTAGGCCACCCCGCCATCGCCTGTATCCGCCAGCCCAGCCTGGGGCCAGTCTTTGGCGTCAAGGGCGGTGCCGCCGGTGGTGGGGCCTCGCAGGTACTGCCGATGGAGCAGCTCAACCTGCATCTGACCGGGGACATTCACGCCATCAGCGCGGCCCATAACTTGGCCGCCGCCGCACTCGATGCGCGCCTCTTCCACGAGCAACGACTCGGCGACGAATTTACGGCACAGAGCGGGTTGGCTCGACTGGATATCGATCCACAACGCATCGTCTGGAAGCGTGTCATGGATCATAACGATCGCGCGCTACGCAGCATCGAGGTCGGCGTGGGTGGCGGTAACAACGGGGTGCCTCGCCACGACGGCTTTGACATCAGCGCCGCCTCGGAGCTGATGGCTATTCTGGCCCTCTCCGAAAGCCTGGCCGATATGCGGGCGCGTATCGGTAAGGTGATCCTCGCCTATTCGACCCAAGGGCAAGCGATCACCGCCGACGATCTGCAAGTCGCCGGGGCCATGACAGTGGTGATGAAAGAGGCGATTCACCCGACGCTGATGCAGAGCAGCGAGCAGACCCCAGTACTGATCCATGCCGGGCCGTTCGCCAACATCGCCCACGGCAACTCATCGGTATTAGCCGATCGCCTGGCGTTACAGTTGGCCGACTATGTGGTCACCGAGGCGGGTTTCGGCTCCGACATGGGGATGGAGAAGTTCTTCAATATCAAATACCGCCAGTCGGGGATCGCCCCCTCCTGCGTGGTGCTGGTCGCCACCCTGCGTAGCCTGAAGGCCAATAGCGGGCGTTTCAATATGAAGCCAGGTCAGGCCTTGCCGGAAGAGGTGAAACAACCGAATGCCGATCTGCTGCGACTCGGCTGTGAGAATCTGGGTTGGCATATCGCTAACGCTCGTCGCTATGGTTTACCCGTGGTGATCGCCGTCAACCGCTGGCCGGAGGATAGCGCGCAGGAGTTAGCCATCCTGCGTGACTATGCACTCAGTGCCGGCGCCTTTGGCGTCGAGTTCAGCGAGGCCTTCGCCCGCGGTGGTGAGGGTGCGGCGCGTCTGGCCGCCTGTGTCACCGACGCCTGCAGTCAGCCGGGTCAGGTGACACTGCTCTATCCGGATGATCTCCCGCTGGCCGATAAGTTGCAGACCCTCGCCCGCAGCTACGGCGCTAGCCAAGTCGAACTCACGGAACAGGCGCAACAGGAGTTGGCGGCGCTGGAGCAGGCGGGCTTCGGCCACTTGCCGCTGTGCATGGCCAAGACGCCGTTATCGATCAGCGCCGATCCGGCATTGAAGAATGTCCCGCGTGACTTTACGCTGCCGGTACGTAGCCTGCAGGTCTCCGCCGGGGCGGGCTTTATTCGCGTCTATGCCGGCAACATTATGACCATGCCGGGGCTGAGCACACGGCCAGCCTATCTCCACATCGATATCGATCAGGACGGTAATACCGTCGGCCTCAGTTAAACCGACGACCCGATCTCTGCACCCAGTGGCGCCGGGATCGGGTATACTGCCCGCCATCCGTTTTTTACTCGGTACTTTACCTTATGAAAACTGACCGCATCGGCGGCTGGCTGTTTGCCCCCTTGGCGTATATGCTGCTCTCTCTCCTCTCCTCCAGCCTGATGCTGGTTCTCTTCATCATGGCCTTGCTACAGCATGGCGCCGGCCAACGGATCTGGACATTAGGTGGGGTCTTCTTCACACAGTGGGGATTCTCGCTGATGATCACCGCCGCCGTCTGGGGATTCTCCCTGTATGTGCTGCGTCTGTTCTTTAAGCGCTCATGCCGCTTTCCCAAGCTGTTTATCGTTTGGCTGCTGGTGATGTTGCTGCTGGCGCTGAAATCCTTCGCCTTCTCGCCGGTCAGCGACGCCGTCGCGCTGCGTGGTATCATCATGCCGCTCATTGCCGCCGCGATCTTCGTACCCTATATCAAGCGCTCGGCACGCGTACGCCAGACATTTATCGAGCCGTAGACGCTTTTTCGGCCATCCTGGCCCGCTACAACGGGGGGAATTTGCGCAAATCGTAATAACCCCACGTTTCATCTGTTGTCGTCGGCCGGTTAAACCCCGATAATACAGCGGTTTTATCTTCCGGCTGATCTTTCTGCATTGTAGGTTTTGTGTGATGACCGATTACCTGTTGTTGCTGGTCGGCACCGTCCTGGTCAATAACTTCGTCTTAGTTAAATTTCTCGGCCTCTGCCCCTTCATGGGGGTATCGAAAAAACTTGAGACGGCGATGGGCATGGGGCTGGCAACCACCTTCGTACTCACCCTGGCGTCTGTCTGCGCCTGGGCCGTCAACCAGTTTATCCTGGTTCCTCTAGGTCTGGCCTATCTGCGCACACTGACCTTTATCCTGGTCATCGCGGTAGTGGTACAATTCACCGAGTTGGCGGTACGTAAGACCAGCCCGGTGCTGTATCGCCTATTGGGCATCTTTTTACCGTTGATCACCACCAACTGCGCGGTGCTCGGCGTGGCGTTGCTCAACGTCAATCAGTCGCACAACTTCTTGCAGTCGGCGGTGTACGGTTTCAGTGCCGCCGCCGGTTTCTCGTTGGTGATGGTGCTGTTCGCCGCCATCCGCGAACGGTTGGCATTGGCCGACGTTCCGGCGCCGTTTCGTGGTTCGTCCATTGCCCTCATCACCGCCGGGCTGATGTCTCTTGCCTTTATGGGCTTTAGCGGATTGGTGAAATTCTAATGTCTTCATTGTGGATAGCGATAGCCGCCGTCAGCGCCATCGCGCTGCTATCCGGCTTAATCCTGGGCTTTGCCGCCCGTCGTTTTCAGGTGGAGGCTGACCCGATCGTCGAACGTATCGATGCCCTCCTGCCACAGAGCCAATGCGGCCAGTGTGGCTACCCGGGGTGCCGCCCCTACGCCGAGGCGATCGCCGAGGGCGAGAAGATCAATCGTTGCGCACCGGGCGGTGAGACGGTGATGCGTAATATCGCCGCCCTGCTGGCCGTCGATCCACAACCGCTGGAGGGGGAAGCCGCCCAGGCGACACCGCAGCGCCAGGTGGCGATCATCGATGAGCACAACTGCATCGGCTGTACCAAATGCATTCAAGCCTGCCCTGTCGATGCCATCGTCGGTGCGACGCGCGCGGTGCATACCGTTATCAGCGCACAATGCACCGGTTGCGGCCTGTGCCTGTCTCCCTGCCCGACGGAGTGCATCCAACTGATCCCCGTGCGTAACTCTACCGCCAACTGGAAGTGGGATTTGCACACCATTCCCGTACAAATCCTGGAAGTTGAACGCCATGTTTAAGCTGTTCGCCGCGCTGCGCAAAGAGAAACTATGGGACTTTAAGGGCGGGATCCATCCGCCGGAGATGAAGCAGATCTCCAGCGAGGTTCCCCTGCGCCGCATTCCATTGCCCAATCTGCTGATTATTCCGTTACAGCAACACCTCGGACCGGAAGGCGATCTCCTGGTCAAGGTGGGCGAACAAGTACTGAAGGGGCAAGCGCTGACGCGCGGCAACGGGCGCACTCTCCCGGTGCATGCCTCGACATCAGGCACCATCAGCGCCATCTCACAACAGGTCACCGCCCACCCCTCTGGCCTCACCGAGTTGTGCATCAGCCTGATCCCGGATCACCAGGAGCGCTGGGCCGAGCGTAAAGCGCTACCCGATTACCAGGCACTCAGCCCACAGGCGTTGATCGAACATATTCACCAGGCCGGGATCGCCGGGCTCGGTGGCGCCGGTTTCCCGACGGCCGCCAAGTTGCGGGGCGGTGCGGACTGCGTCAATACGCTGATCATTAATGCCGCCGAATGTGAACCTTATATCACCGCCGACGATCGTCTCATGCGTGAACATGCCGATGAGATCGTCGCAGGCTGCGCCATCCTACAGCACATCCTGGCGCCGGAGCGGATACTGATCGGTATCGAAGACAACAAACCGCAAGCCATCGCCGCGCTACGCCAGGCGTTACAGTGTCACTCGCAGATTCATCTGCGTGTGATCCCGACCAAGTATCCCTCCGGCGGCGCCAAACAGTTAATCAAGATCCTCACCGGGATGGAGGTGCCCTATGGCCATCACTCCTCATCGATCGGTGTCTTGATGCAAAACGTGGCGACGGTCTATGCCATCAAGCGCGCCGTCATCGATGGCGAGCCTCTGATTGAGCGCATCGTCACCCTGACCGGCGAGCAGATGCATCGCCCCGGTAATGTGTGGGCGCCACTGGGGACATCGGTCAAACATCTACTGCAACACGGTGGTTTTATCGCTCAAGATAAACACCCGATGGTCATCATGGGCGGCCCGTTGATGGGCTTTACCCTCTCCCGCCTCGGCGTGCCAGTCGTCAAGATCACGAACTGTATTCTGGCGCCTTCGCGTGACGAATTTAGTGCGCCGCAAGAGGAGCAACCCTGTATTCGCTGCAGCAGCTGCGCCGATGTCTGCCCCGTCCGCCTGTTACCTCAGCAGCTTTATTGGTATAGCCGCGGCCAGGAGCATGACAAGGCGCGCAGCCATCACCTACAAGAGTGCATCGAATGTGGCGCCTGCGCCTATGTCTGCCCGAGTAATATCCCCTTAGTACAATATTACCGCCGAGAGAAGGCCGAGATCCGCGCCTTGGACGACGAGGCACGCCGAGCCGCCGAAGCGAAGGCACGCTTCGAAGCGCGCCTCGCCCGCTTGGAGCGGGAGAAGGCCGCGCGCCAGCAACGTCACCAGCAGGCTGCCGTCAGCGTCAGTCACAGCGATCAGGCTACCATTCAAGCCGCCTTACAGCGCATCAATCTCAAGAAAACCCAGGCAGAGAACGTGGCCAGCGAGGCCCCGAACGATGCTCGCCAGGCTGCCTTGGCCGCCGCTATCGCTCGCGCCAAGGCCAAACAGGCTGGGGCCACACCGGCCCCGTCAAGCGCTGATCACACCGACGCCGCGCCAGCGCCACAGGAAGATCCGCGTAAGGCGGCCATCGCCGCCGCTATCGCCCGCGCCAAGGCGAAACAGGCTGGGGCCACACCGGCCCCGTCGAGCGCTGATCACGCCGACGCCGCGCCAGCGCCACAGGACGATCCGCGCAAGGCGGCCATCGCCGCCGCTATCGCCCGCGCCAAGGCCAAACAGGCTGGGGCCACACCGGCCCCGTCGAGCGCTGACCACGCCGCCACTGCGCCGGAGCCACAGGACGATCCGCGCAAGGCGGCCATCGCCGCCGCTATCGCCCGCGCCAAGGCCAAACAGGCTGGGACCACACCGGCCCCGTCGAGCGCTGACCACGCCGACACTGCGCCAGCGCCACAGGACGATCCGCGCAAGGCGGCCATCGCCGCCGCTATCGCTCGCGCCAAGGCCAAACAGGCCGGGGCCACACCGGCCCCGTCGAGCGCTGATCACGCCGACACTGCGCCAGCGCCACAGGACGATCCGCGCAAGGCGGCCATCGCCGCCGCTATCGCCCGCGCCAAGGCCAAACAGGCTGGGGCCACACGGAGCAGCAGCGTCAGCGACACCCCGACGGATCACGCACCTTCGCCAGCCGCCGCCCGTGTACAGGCTGCCTATGGTGAGGCGCATCCCGCAACGGAACCCCTACGCCAGGAAACGGATGACCCGGCACGTCAGGCAGCCATCGCCACGGCAATCGCCCGGGTTAAGGCCCGCCAGGCATTGAGCGCCGAAGACGCCCCCGCCACACCGGCATCATCATCACCGACGGAAGCCCAAAAAGCCGCCGTCGCGGCCGCCATCGCCCGAATTAAGGCGAAGCAGTCATCCGCAGCAGCCAGCGAGGAATAAATGGCCTTCAGAATCGCCAGTTCACCCTTTACCCATAATCGCCAGAATACGGCGCGCATCATGTTCTGGGTCGTGGCCGCCGCCCTACCCGGCATCGTGGCGCAAATCTACTTTTTTGGTTACGGCACGCTGATCCAACTCACGTTGGCCATCCTCACCGCCTGCCTCTGTGAGGCGCTGGTATTACGCCTGCGGCGTCGCCCGCTCGCCACGCTCGGTGACAACTCCGCGTTGCTAACCGGTCTGCTACTCGGCATTAGTCTGCCGCCCCTCGCTCCGTGGTGGCTGGTGGTACTGGGCAGCGCCTTCGCCATCATCGTCGCCAAGCAGTTGTATGGCGGCCTAGGACAGAATCCCTTTAACCCGGCGATGGTCGGTTACGTCATGCTGCTGATCGCCTTCCCGGTGCCAATGACCAGTTGGTTACCGCCGCAGAGCCTGCTGGCGCAACCGATCGACTTCGGCCTCGCCTTCGCGCAAATCTTCAGCGGCCATAGCAGCGAACTGCATGCGTTACTGGCTGTCGATGGCATCAGCTCCGCCACCCCGCTTGATAGCGTCAAGACCGGGCTGCGCAGTGGCCTGAACATGTCTACGATCTTCCAACAACCCATCTGGCAGAGTGAGTGGGCCGGGCTCGGCTGGCAGTGGATCAACGCCGGCTTCTTGCTCGGAGGCCTGTTACTCCTACTGCGTCGCGTCATCCACTGGCAGATCCCGCTGGGTTTCCTGGGCGCCATGGCGCTGTGCGCCGCTATCGGTCATAGCCTGGCACCGGGTAGCATCACCTCGCCGCTGATCACCCTGTTCTCCGGCGCCACCATGCTGGGTGCCTTCTTTATCGCCACCGATCCGGTCACCGCCTCCACCACGCCGCGTGGACGCCTGATCTTCGGCTTGTTATGCGGCCTGTTAGTCTGGTTGATCCGCACCTATGGCGGCTACCCTGACGGCGTGGCCTTCGCCGTGCTACTGGCCAATATCTGCGTTCCGCTGATCGATCACTACACCCAGCCACGCGTCTATGGCCATCGCTAAGGAGCCGCCATGCTAACCACTATGCGCCGCCACGGCATCCGCCTGGCCCTGTTCGCGGTACTCGCCACCGCCCTGACCGCCGTCGTCCACCAGTTGACGAGCCGCACCATCGCCCAACAGGCGGCACGGCAACAGCAACAACTGTTCGACCAGGTGATCGCGCCCGCCGACTACGATAACGATTTGCAGGGGAGCTGCCGCCTGATCCGCGACGCCCGGCTCGGTGACGATCAGCCTCATCGCCTCTATCTGGCACAGCGCCAAGGGCAGCCCGTCGCCGCTCTGGTCGAGGCCACCGCTCCCGACGGTTACGCTGGCGCCATTCGTCTCTTGGTCGGTACCGATTTTGCCGGTAAGGTCCTCGGAGTACGCGTCATCGAGCAGCATGAAACACCAGGACTCGGCGATAAGATCGAACGCCGCGTCTCCGATTGGATCGACAGCTTCCGCAATAAAGTGGTACATGGTGCCGCCGATCCGACGTTCCGGGTGAAAAAAGATGGCGGGGAGTTCGACCAATTCACCGGCGCCACCATCACCCCACGCGCGGTGGTCAATGCCGTGCGCCGTTCGACCCTGGTGATCCAGGATAGCCGTCCTCAGTTGGCGAGCCTGCCCGCCTGTGGAGAAAGAGAATGAGTGAAGCGAAAAATCTGCTGATCAATGGGCTATGGAAGAATAACTCGGCCTTAGTGCAACTACTCGGTCTGTGTCCACTGCTGGCCGTCTCCTCGACCGCGACCAATGCTCTGGGACTCGGACTGGCGACCACGTTAGTACTGGTATTGACCAATAGCGCCGTCTCGGCGTTGCGCCGCTGGGTGCCGACCGAGATCCGCATACCCATCTATGTCATGATCATCGCCTCGGTGGTCAGCGCGGTACAGATGCTAATCAATGCCTACGCCTTCGGCCTCTATCAATCGTTGGGGATCTTCATTCCCTTGATCGTCACCAACTGTATCGTTATCGGCCGAGCCGAAGCTTACGCCGCCCACAATCCGGTTGGCCTGGCGGCGCTGGATGGATTGGCGACCGGGTTAGGTGCCAGCGCCGCCTTGCTCGTCTTGGGTGCCCTGCGCGAGATCTTGGGTAATGGTACCCTATTCGATGGTGCCGATCAGTTACTCGGCCCTTGGGCCAGTGCGCTACGCATGCAACTCTTCCATAGCGATACCCCGTTCCTACTGGCCATTTTGCCACCGGGCGCATTCCTTGGCCTTGGATTTATGCTGGCGGGCAAATATGTTATCGATCAGAAGATGCGTAGCCGTCAGGCGCTGCGCGCCGCCCAACACACACGTCGCACCGAGCTAAGCGATACGGCAGCGTCAAACCATGAGCAGGCATAATGAATCAGGCAAAACGTATTGAGATCCTGCGGCGGTTGCAGGCCGCCAACCCACAACCTACCACCGAATTACGCTACGCCTCACCGTTCGAGTTGTTGATTGCCGTACTGCTATCGGCTCAGGCGACTGACGTCAGCGTCAACAAGGCAACCGCGACCCTCTTCCCGCTCGCCAATACCCCGCAGGCCTTGTTAGATCTCGGTGTCGAGGGTATCAAACAGCATATTAAGACCATCGGCTTGTATAACAGCAAGGCCGAAAATATCGTCAAGACCTGCCGCCTGCTGCTGGATTTGCATGGCGGCGAGGTTCCGGAAGATCGTCAAGCCCTGGAAGCCTTGCCCGGCGTTGGGCGCAAAACGGCCAATGTGGTGCTTAACACCGCCTTCGGTTGGCCGACCATCGCCGTCGATACGCATATCTTCCGCGTCTGCAACCGCACTCGCTTCGCCCCAGGTGACACGGTGAATGCCGTCGAGGAGAAGCTGCTCAAGGTGGTACCGGCGGAGTTCGCCCTTAACTGCCACCACTGGCTGATCCTACATGGGCGCTATACCTGCATCGCTCGTCGTCCACGCTGTGGCTCTTGCTTGATCGAGGATCTGTGCGAGTACCGTGACAAGGTCTACCCTGAAGCGTAACACACCGCCCTGGCGCCAGAATGGCGCCTAGGCGCTACGCCGCATACGACCAGCGCATTCTCGCGCGCCTGACTGTGATCGTTCCCGCCTTTTTACCTCTGCTCACCTCTCTGCACGAGCTCACTATTGACGCAAGCACTTTCGTTTTCATTATTTTGAACTAGATCACATTTAAGTGGTTAAATTTATTTCCCGAATGATAAACCATTGTTAGTTAATTGGATGATTTTGGAAAAATATCATTCTTTAGAAGAATGAAAGGCATTTTTAGCACTCAGCCAGACGATATCCCTATTTTTTAGCAAAATAGCAAAACATATAACGAAAAGCGTTTTGCATAGCAATTCGGCAAAATTTTACATCGCAAAACCCATTTTATGCGCGAGTTCCCTCTGATTAACATTTGTAACATTATCGGATTATTCCAGAAGCGGTTTATGTAACAGGATATTACAAAGGTATTGTCATCCCATAAAATATCGTGAAGAGTACCTCTCTTCTCGTCACGTATAACAATGTAAATAGTGTTTTTTTTAAACAACGCGCCGTGACTATTACCCGCTACGTAGCGGGCATGAATAACCAGAGGTAACTTGTGTCAAACGCAAACAACAACCCCGAAATTAGCCTAAACGCTTTTAAGCAACCCCGAGCCTTCTATCTCATCTTCTCCATCGAGTTATGGGAACGTTTCGGTTACTACGGCCTACAAGGCATCATGGCCGTCTACCTGGTCAAGATGCTCGGCATGACCGAGGCCGACTCGATCACCTTATTCTCGTCCTTCAGCGCCCTGGTGTATGGCTTCGTCGCCATCGGTGGCTGGTTGGGTGACAAAGTCCTCGGCGCCAAACGCGTCATCATGCTCGGCGCCCTGGTCTTAGCCATCGGTTATGCCTTCGTCGCCTACTCCGGCCATGACTTATCACTGGTCTACGTGGGGATGGCGACCATTGCGGTCGGTAATGGCCTGTTTAAGGCTAACCCTTCCTCTCTGCTCTCGACCTGCTATGAGAAGAATGACCCGCGTTTAGACGGCGCCTTCACCATGTACTATATGTCGGTGAATATCGGCTCCTTCTTCTCTATGCTGGCCACCCCGTGGTTGGCCGCCCGTTTCGGGTGGAGCGTTGCCTTCTCGCTGAGCGTGGTCGGTATGCTGATCACCTTGGTTAACTTTATGATGTGCCGCCGTTGGGTCAAGGATCAGGGGTCCAAGCCTGACTTTGCGCCGCTGCAAGTGGGCAAACTGGTGATGACCCTGATCGGGGTCGTGATCCTGGTCGCTATCTCTACCTGGCTGCTGCATAACCAGACCATCGCTCGTTGGGCGCTGGCCATCATCTCTGCCTGCATCGTACTGATCTTCGCCAAAGAGACCTTCGCCCTGCAGGGGGGCGCTCGTCGTAAGATGATCGTCGCCTTCCTGCTGATGCTGGAAGCCGTGGTGTTCTTCGTGCTGTATAGCCAGATGCCGACCTCGCTGAACTTCTTCGCTATCCATAACGTCGAGCACAGCATCTTCGGTATCGCCTTCGAGCCGGAGCAGTATCAGGCACTGAACCCGTTCTGGATCATGGTCGCCAGCCCGATCCTGGCTGCAATCTATAACAAGATGGGTGACCGTCTGCCGATGCCGCATAAATTCGCTATCGGTATGGTGCTGTGCTCCTGTGCCTTCCTGGTCCTGCCGTGGGGCGCCTCCTTCGCGAACGACGCGGGCATCGTCTCCGTTCATTGGCTGGTGTTGAGCTATGCCCTGCAGAGTATCGGCGAACTGATGATCTCCGGTCTGGGTCTGGCGATGGTGGCACAGCTGGTTCCGCAGCGCCTGATGGGCTTCATCATGGGGTCCTGGTTCCTGACCACCGCCGCCGCCGCGCTGATCGCCGGTAAGGTCGCCGCACTGACCGCCGTCCCGGGTGACGTCGCCGATCCGCACGCCTCGCTGGCCATCTATAGCCACGTCTTTATGCAGATCGGTATCGCCACCGCCGTGATCGCCGTGCTGATGATGCTGACCGCACCGAAACTGAATCGTATGACGCAGGGCGACTAATCATCCCCCAACGCTTCATCTAAGGCGCCCACTCGGGCGCCTTTTTTTTGCCCTACTCACGCCGCCTAACAAGAAATTCTACCGTTTGCACAGACAGCGCCGATCCGACTGACTACGCTAAGAGGATGTTCTTTCTTCCCACAGGAAACGTCCAAGGAGCGAGCGATGAAGTTATTCTATAAATCAGGGGCCTGTTCACTCTCGCCACATATTGTTCTACGCGAGGCGGGGTTAGACTTCACCATCGAAAGCGTCGATCTGGCCAATAAGCGCACCGAACATGGCGGTGACTATCTGCAAATCAACCCCAAAGGGCAGGTACCGGCATTACTGCTCGATGATGGCACTCTACTGACCGAAGGGGTCGCCATCGTGCAGTATCTGGCCGATCGCGTCCCCGATCGTAAGCTGATCCCCCCTGCAGAGACGATGGCGCGCTATCACGCCATCGAGTGGCTCAACTATATTGCCACCGAGCTCCACAAGGGATTTGGCCCATTATTCAACCCCCGTCTGTCGGACGAAAACAAAGCGGCGGCACGGGCCGGGCTGGAGAAACAGTTTCACTACCTCGATACGGCCCTCGGCGAACGCCCCTACCTACTCGGTCAGGACTTTAGCGTCGCCGATGCCTACCTGTTCACCATCCTCTGTTGGGCGAAGGCGATGCATTTCGATCTGAGCCAATGGCCGACGTTGGCCGCCTATATGGCGCGCATCTCCGCCCGTCCGGCGGTGGTGGCGACGCTGAGCGCCGAAGGATTGGCATAAGCCTAACGCCAAGCGATACCAGAAACGAAAAGGCCTCCCAACGGGAGGCCTAACACAGCGTGATCGGTCGCGCGACTTAGCCGTGCAATGCCCGCGCCGTATAATGATGTTGCGGTTGCGCGATGCGATCTTGCGCCGCCACCAGTTGGAGCTCATATTCCCCCATCGCCTGCGTGGTCAACATCACCTCGTAAACCGCGGCGGTCACATGCTCCAGTGCACTCTGCAACGACTCGCCTTTCAGGAGATTGACCAGTAGCAGGCCGCTGGTCAGATCGCCCACCCCAACCGGCTGACGCGCACCGAAGTCCACCAGCGGACGGGCGATATGCCAGGCCTCCTGAGCGGTGACCAGCAACATCTCGAAACGGTCGTGATCATAACCGGCATTATGCAGATGTTTGACCAGCACGATGCGCGGCCCGCGAGCGATCAGCTCACGCGAGGCGGCCAAGGCTTCATCGACACTGCTGATGCGGCGATCCGTCAGCGTCTCCAGTTCTAGCAGGTTAGGTGCCATGATGTCGCTACAGGCCACCGCCTGCTGGCAGAAAAACTCCGCGACGCCCGGCGCCACGATGCACCCCTTCTCCGGATGCCCCATCACTGGGTCGCAAAAATACCATGCTGCGGGGTTACTCTGTTTCACCTGACGGACGATCTGCAGGATATGCTCGCCCTGCTGCGGTGAACCGATGTAGCCGCTCAACACCGCGTCGCAGCGCTGAAGCTCCCCGATATCGGCAATCCCTTGCACAATCTCGGTCAAATGCGTCGCCGGCATCACGCTGCCGGTCCAGTGACCGTACTGAGTATGATTGGAGAACTGAACGGTATTCAGTGGCCAGACATTCGCCCCCATGCGACGCATCGGGAAAACGGCGGCACTGTTACCGGCGTGGCCAAACACCACGTGAGATTGTATGGAAAGGATATTCTTCATCGTATTTTTACTTATCTGCCCGGAGGCAGCCGTTGATTTGAGTGGGGGCCGTAGCCCCCTTTGCTGTGATTACTTCCAGCAGATCAGGCAATAGTTCTTCTTGCCACGACGCAGCAGCGTGTAGCGGCCGAACAGACGATCGCTGTCGCTGAAAGTGTATTCGGGATCGGCTTGTTTCTCGCCGTTAACGGTGACCGCATTGGAGGCGATGGTCTTACGCGCCTGGCCACGAGACGGTTGCAGCTCGGAGTCGACCAACGCCTGCTGGAGATCGGCGCCGATGCTCATTTCGATCATCGGCATGCCATCCTGTGCCAGTTGCGCGAAGTCGGCTTCGGTCATCTCGTTCAGGCTGCCCGAGAACAGGCTGTGAGTGATGCGTTGTGCCGCCTGCAAACCTTCCGCGCCATGCACCAGGCGTGTGACTTCTTCGGCCAGCACATACTGGGCACGCGGGGCCTTGCCACTGTTCTTATCTTCCTCTTCCAAGGCATCGATCGCCTCGAGGCTCATAAAGGTAAAGAACTTGAGGAAACGGTATACATCGGCATCGGAGGTGTTGATCCAGAACTGATAGAACTTGTACGGGCTGGTCTTCTTCGGATCCAGCCACACCGCCCCACCCTCGGTCTTGCCAAACTTGGTGCCGTCGGCCTTAGTGATCAACGGTACCGTCAAGCCCCACACTTGCTGTTGGTTCAGACGACGGGTCAAGTCGATACCGGAGGTGATGTTACCCCACTGGTCGGAGCCGCCGATCTGCAACTCGACGCCATGCATACGGTTCAGGCTGGCGAAGTCGTAGCCCTGCAACAAGTTATAGGAGAATTCGGTGAAGGAGATGCCGACATCGTCGCGATTCAGGCGTTGCTTAACCGCTTCCTTGTTAATCATCTGGTTAACGGAGAAGTGCTTACCGATGTCGCGCAGGAAGGTCAGCACATTCATGCCGCCAAACCAGTCGTAGTTATTGGCGGCGATGGCGCTGTTAGCCCCACAATCGAAATCCAGGAACGGTGCGACCTGGTGGCGGATCTTCTCGACCCAACCCTGTACCGTCTCTTCCGTATTCAGCTTACGCTCGCTCGCCTTGAAACTCGGGTCGCCGATCAGCCCTGTCGCCCCGCCGACCAACGCCACCGGCTTATGCCCGGCCAGTTGGAAGCGCTTCAGACACAGCAGGGGAACCAGATGGCCCAAATGCAAGCTGTCTGCGGTCGGATCGAATCCGCAATACAGTGCGATAGGCCCCTGCGCCAGTCGCTCTGCCAACGCCTCTTCGTCCGTAACCTGGGCCACGAGGCCCCGCTCTTGCAATTGTTTAATCAGGTTGCTGCTTGCCATTAATAACTCCATTAATTATACACACACCGTAATCCATGCCAGACGCTGCCGGCAGGCCGATGCCAGGGCGGATTATAAACGCTATAGGATAAAGCGCCGGGCGCCGTCACGCCAGCCTTTAACCGGGAAATTACGCCGCTAGGGCGCTAAGCGATCGATCTGCCAGCCATCCTCGGCGCGCTGGTACAGAAAACGGTCATGCAGGCGATTTTCTCGCCCCTGCCAGAACTCCATGCTGTCGATGGCTACGCGATATCCCCCCCAGAAACTGGGTAGTGGAACCTCGCCTTGTAAGAACTTCTGCTTCAGCTCGAGGAACTTGCCCTCCAGGATGCCGCGGGTCGAAATACGCGCCGACTGATGAGAGACCCAAGCGGCGATTTGACTATCCTTGGGACGGCTGTGGAAATATTTCATCACCTCCAAGGTGGAGAGACGACTGGCACGCCCGGTCACGCTGACCTGACGATCCAGCATGTGCCAGGGAAAGTGCAAACTGATACGAGGATTCGTCTCCAACTGCTGCGCCTTATTGCTGCCCAGGTTGGTATAGAACACCATCCCCTGCTCATCATAGTGTTTCAACAGGACGATACGCTGATGAGGCTGCCCCGACTTATCTACCGTCGCCACACACATGGCGGTGGGATCGGCAAGACGCGCGTCGCATGCCTGGCGCAGCCAACGCTCGAACAGATCCAGCGGATTGGCGGTTAAATCCTGGCGACGCAGGCCACCACGCATATACTCGCGGCGCAAGTCGGCAATATCAAACTCGTTGTTTTCACTCATATTCAACCTCCCGACAGCGTAACTATCTTTATTCTGCCCCTTGATCGTCACGATCTCAATCGTCGCCCATCGTGACGCCGGCGCATCCGGCCTCACCGCGTGTTATTTGCCTGACAAATGACACCGTCCCACACACTTATCAGGTGCATAAAGTATTTTATTCTATTGATTTATATAGAGATAAAAACACCGTCCTCCCGAAGCCCGGGAGGACGGTGACAGCGGAGGGGAAACTATAGGGACAGTACTGGCGCGGGCTGGAGGAGACAATCATTCACGATGATGTGACCATCGCGCTCCACAAAAGCCCCATCGCCCTTCGACCAGAAGGTATACTGCCCATCGCTGTAACGCCCCCCCGAGGCCGACACGGTTTGGCGCAGGGTCAGTGCCCGACCATCCAGTACCATGCGTACCTGGCGCTGGGCATTATCCTGTTGCACCGTCAATGGCAGGGTGCCACACCGGTAGTGCAAGGTCTGCGGCGCGCCCACGCCAAACAACTGACAACCGCCGAGCAACAGCGCCGCGCCGACTAGCATCATAATACGCATCACTCACCTCCCGCTCGCCAGATGGTCATCATCGGGGTTAGCCGGATAAATCGCGCCTAACAGGGTTGCGCGATCGGCACCCGTCACCGATGGCAGATTCCCCGGTAAGCCGGAGAGCGTCCGGTAGGCCAACCAGGCGAAGGCCAAGGCCTCCATATCATCCGCGCTGACGCCATACTTGTCGCTGCGTGCCACCTCGGTGCCGGGTAACAACGCGGCTAGCCGTGCCATCACCAGTGGATTATGAGCACCGCCACCACAGACCAATAGACGCTCACAGCCACCGGCCAACTCGACCTGATCGGCGATGCTACGCGCCGTCAGCTCGGCTAGCGTCGCCTGCACATCCTGCGGCGCAATCGCCGGCCAGCGCTGCAATTGACGCTCCAGCCACCCCAGATTAAACCACTCGCGTCCGGTACTCTTCGGCGCCGGACGCGCAAAATAGGGATCGGCCAGCATCTGCGCCAGTAATGCCGCATGCACTCGCCCCTCTCGTCCCCACGCGGCGTCAGCATCATAGGGGCGGCCGCATTGGCGCCAGATCCAGGCATCCATCAACATGTTACCCGGCCCGGTGTCAAAGCCACGTACCGCTTGCCCCGGCAGCAACAGCGACAGATTGGCAATCCCGCCAATATTCAGCACCATGCGCCGTTCCTCGGGATGCGCCAGCAACGCCTGGTGAAAAGCGGGCACCAGCGGCGCCCCCTGGCCACCGTAGGCCATGTCGCGCCGCCGAAAATCCCCCACGGTGGTGATCCCGGTCAATGCCGCAACACGGTTATTGTCGCCCAATTGCAGGGTAAACGGCGCCGCGCCATCGGGTTGATGCCAGACCGTCTGGCCATGACAGCCGATAGCCACGATCTCCCTGGCCGTTAAACGTTGTTGCTCCAACAGGTGGTTCACCGCCTCGGCATACAGGGTTCCCAGGGTACGATCCAACTCGCCCACCGCCGCCAGTGTGGTCGCCTGCCCCTGGCACATCGCCAGGATCGCCGCCTTCACCGCCGCGGGGATCGGGTGTGTGTAGTGCCCCTGACGCGCCACGAACGTCTCGTCGATGGCGGCCAATACCACATCGATGCCATCCAGACTGGTGCCCGACATGATGCCAATATAGCGTCCCGTTTTCATTTCCCCTTCCCCCTACTCGATCTCTTCGCCCGCCATACCTTGACCAGAGCCTAACACTCAACCTATGGATTGCCTTAAGTTTTCGCAGGATCGCTGCCCGATTTACGCCAATTGCAGACAAATCCGACGCTCGCAAAAAGCTGCAACATAATTTCCATTTTCCAGCTTCTTAACCCACCGATTTATCACTAGAATATCATCATACCTGTCAGAAGACTGGGCTGCCCGGTACGAAGATCGCCGGTTTAACCACGGTTCAGCCATTTTGACATACACTGAAACTATCACGATGCAATCACCGGCGCTCTGCCCCGCCACACCGTACGCCTAGCGCGACGGCCGCACGGGGAGGAACACAGGTAATGGTAATAAAAGGAACCCAATCATGATGAAGCGTCTTATTATTGTCGCCATTGCTAGCGCAACTCTGGCTGGCTGCGCCAACACCAGTACCCTCTCTGGGGATGTGTACAGCGCCAATCAGGCTAAACAGGTGCAACAGGTGAGTTACGGGACTATCGTCTCCATAGAGCCGGTGCGCATTCAGGCGGGCAACGAGGCCAATATGATCGGTACCATCGGCGGCGCCGTCATCGGTGGGCTGTTGGGGAATACCATCGGGGGAGGAACCGGTCGTAGCTTGGCGACCGCCGCAGGGGCTGTCGCGGGTGGCGTCGCGGGCAACAGCATCGAAGGCGCGGTCAACCGTACCGATGGGGTGCAGTTGGTGATCAAGATGGATAGTGGTAAGACCATCGCCGTGGTACAGAAGGCCGACAAACAAGCCTTCCGCGTCAATCAACGCGTCATGTTGCTCAGCAACGGCAGCAGCGTCAACGTCTCGCCGATGTAATCGGCACATCAGCAACAAAAAAAACCGGAGGGATACCTTCCGGTTTTTTTGTTAGCGATGGAATAAAACTGAGTTATTTATTCTGTAAGTGAATAATATTCTGTTCCAATCGCTCTACCAAATTGGTCAGCAACGCGATTTCATCCGTTGAGATGCCATCCAGGATCTCACTGCGCGTCAGCGAAATCACACCCGTCACTTCTTTAATCACAGGCTCGGCGTCGTCCGTCAGCTTAATACGCTTAGCTCGACGATCATTCGCACAGATATGGCGGGTAATCAGCCCCTTATCTTCTAGCTGATCCAGCGTCCTGACTAAGGATGGTTGTTCGATACCGATCGCCTTGGCCAGTTGGATCTGAGATTGATCCGGAGGTAAGCGGTGAATGTTATACAACGTCACCCAATGAGTCTGCGTCAGCTCTAACGGCTTCAAACGCTGATCGATCAACGCACGCCACACTCGTACCAACCGTGATAAATCCGAGCCCAATGTCGATTCCAATTTAATCTCCTTATAATGAGTGTGCTAATCCATAACCCCGATACACCTGCTCCAGATGCTCGTCGAGCGGCCGAACCTATTTGGCTGACTGCTACGGCGCGCGACTCGGTGTTCACGAGGTATCGCAGAGACGGCAAACTCACACTATACGCGTAGGCTAAACGGCGTAAGACGCCGACGCGCTACCGCCTCACCCTCGTGCCGGGTACATATCGGCCTATTCCTTTTGTTGCACTCTCGTTAGTCCCTTGCACACCCACTAATGGTGTGAATAAACCAACGATTGCATGCGAATAATATTAACCAGTTAGCTAAACAATATAAAGCGAAATAATAAAAAAAGTCTTATTTATTTGCGTGGTTCACCCATTAAAAAACATACATATTGCAAATAAAGCCTGCATTCTGTGCATAACATGATGAAAACATCGCCATGCAGGCCAGAAGGCGCCTGGGCTCGCTGACCACAGTGACGGTTCCCTCAGCAATAATCGCAATGATTTATTGCTTTAATATACAATATAAACAATCAACATATATATTTATCACATAAATTTGCGATGCATATAAAGGAATCGCCGAATGCTATTTAAAGCGACATTATAATGATTAACAAATATAACTAATAAAGATACGCTTATCAGTCCCCTCGTAATCACTCCCTCGACGGAATGGCCGAACAGTGCTTAGCCCATTGCCAAGACAGCAGGCGCTATGACACTATTGAAACGTCTTTTTAATCAGCCAGTGTTGAGGATACTATGCGCGTACTTCATACCATGCTGCGGGTCGGTGATCTGAAGCGTTCCGTCGATTTTTATACTCAGGTACTGGGCATGCGCCTGTTGCGTACCAGCGAAAACGAAGCCTACAAATACTCTCTGGCCTTCGTCGGCTATGGCGATGAAAGCCAGGGCGCGGTGATCGAACTGACCTATAACTGGGGCGTCGACAGTTATGAGATGGGCACGGCCTTCGGCCACATCGCACTAGGCGTGGATGACGTCGCGGCCACCGTCAAACAGATCCGCCTGGCTGGCGGCAAAGTGACCCGTGAGGCCGGCCCGGTCAAAGGGGGTCACACGGTCATCGCCTTCGTTGAAGACCCCGATGGCTACAAGATCGAATTGATCGAGAATCGCTCTGCCAGTCAGGGGTTAGGCCGCTAACCGCCGGATGTGAGATGGGCGGCCCCTATCGGTCGTCCATTCGCGCTCTCCCCCGCTCACCCCGTGTAAATCCCCGTAAAATTTGCCATAATAGGCGCTGCACTCAAAAATAAAGACACCAACGAACTCATGGCTGACACCTCTAACCTCAACGCGCTAAGCGCGCGTTTCCGTGGCTTTTATCCCGTGGTTATCGATGTAGAAACTGCAGGCTTCGACGCCAACCGCAACGCCTTACTCGAAATCGCCGCCGTTACCCTGCGGATGAACGACGCCGGCTGGTTGGAAACCGATCAATGTTTACACTTCCATATCGAACCCTTTGAGGGCGCCATCCTCTCTCCCGAGGCATTAGCCTTCAATGGCATCGATCCGCACAACCCGCTACGTGGCGCAGTCAGCGAGTATGAGGCGCTACACGCCATCTTTAAGGTTGTGCGTAAAGGGATCAAGGATCAGGAGTGCAATCGTGCCGTCATCGTGGCCCATAATGCCCACTTTGATCACTCCTTCCTGATGGCAGCCGCCGAACGCGCCAAGCTGAAACGCAACCCCTTCCACCCCTTCGCCACCTTTGACACCGCCGCACTCAGCGGACTGGTATTGGGGCAGACGGTATTGGCCAAGGCCTGCATCAGCGCCGAGATCCCCTTCGACAGTAGCCAAGCGCATTCCGCATTGTATGACACACAGCAGACGGCGCTCCTGTTCTGCGAGTTGGTCAATCGCTGGAAACGACTGGGCGGCTGGCCGCCGGATCATCTCACGGATGCCGTGGCGGAGAACGAGGCTTAACTCGACGCCACCTCCTCTTCACCGCGCTTCTCGATGCCCGCCTACGCGGGCATTTTTCTCCCCTCGCCTTATTGCCGCGCCAGCGGAAGGGCACAAAACGTCACGACAGTGTATTTTTTTGTCGTAGCACGCACAGAAACATGCTAATAATCGTGCTACCGCCTTGATTGATTTTTAGGACATTGACGTCTATGAATGCTGTTGTTATTGCCGTTGTCGTAATGCTGGCGCTCAGTCTGCTGCGGATCAATGTGGTGATCGCCCTGATCGTCGCCGCATTGGTCGCCGGGTTAAGCGGAGGACTCCCATTAGAAACCACCATTACTACCTTTAGTGGGGGACTAGGCGGCGGCGCCGAGATCGCCCTAAGCTACGCCATGCTAGGAACCTTCGCCGTGGCAATCTCTCGCTCTGGGATCACCGATGTATTAGCTCAAGGCGTGATCCGACGCATGGGGCTAACGCCTAGCAGTAACCGTCTCTTCTGGTTCAAGTATGGCCTGTTACTGATCCTGACCCTGATCGCCATCTCGTCGCAGAACCTCATTCCGATTCACATCGCCTTTATTCCGATCCTTATTCCCCCGCTGTTGCACGTTTTCTCTCGCCTGCAACTCGACCGCCGCGCGGTGGCCTGTGTGCTGACCTTTGGTCTAATCACCCCCTATATGGTGCTGCCGATCGGCTTCGGTGGCATCTTTCTGAACAACATCCTACTGAAAAATCTTAACGATAATGGATTGCACGTCAGCGCCTCACAGGTACCGACCGCGATGTTGTTACCGGGACTGGGCATGTTATTTGGCCTGTTGCTGGCGCTGTTTTTTAGCTACCGCAAGCCACGACGCTATAACGAGGGGCGTATTTTATCGGCCGAACCGGAGCATAAACGCATCAACCTACGTTCCGTCTGGGTTGCTGTGTTGGCGATCATCGCCGCGCTCAGCGTACAGTTGGCGACAAACTCCATCGTACTCGGTGCCTTGATGGGCTTTGTGGTCTTTATCCTCGGCGGAGTGATCCATTGGCGCGAGACGCAGGATGTCTTTACTCGCGGCGTCCACATGATGGCCATGATCGGCTTCATCATGATCACCGCCTCCGGTTTCGCCGCCGTCATCAAGGCCACCGGCAGCGTCGATACCTTGGTCAACGCCATCGAGGGCGCCATCGGTGACAACCGTGGGCTGGCAGCCTTATTAATGCTGGTGGTCGGCCTGATCATCACCATGGGCATCGGCTCCTCCTTTTCTACCATCCCCATCATCGCCGCCATCTACGTCCCCTTGTGTATCGCCTTCGGCTTCTCACCGATGGCCACCATCGCTATCGTCGGTGTCTCCGGCGCCTTGGGTGATGCCGGTTCACCGGCCTCCGACTCCACCTTGGGGCCCACCTCCGGGCTCAATATGGATGGTCAGCATGATCATATCTGGGACTCGGTCGTGCCGACTTTCCTGCACTACAACTTACCACTGCTCGCCTTCGGTTGGGCGGCCGCGATGATCCTTTAACGAGGATGGGACAGTCGCGCATGCTCTAGATACCATAAAGGCGCCCACCGGCGCCTTTATGATGTCACCCACAACGGGTATTACGCATTATCTTGATCTTGGCTATCCGCACTATGGCGGGCCGCCGCTTCCTTAATCAGGCTCTGCAACTCACCGCGTTGATACATTTCCATCATGATATCGCAGCCGCCGATTAACTCGCCCTCGACCCACAGTTGCGGGAAGGTCGGCCAGTTAGCGAACTTCGGTAATTCGGCACGAATGTCCGGGTTTTGCAGGATATCCACATAGGCAAAACGCTCGCCACAGGCCGACAACGCCTGCACCGCCTGCGCAGAGAAACCGCAACTCGGCAGCTTCGGTGAACCTTTCATATATAGCAGGATCGGGTTCTCGGCGATCTGACGCTGGATCTTTTCGATGGTGGTCATTGTCTCTACTTCCTTTATTCAGTGTTATACCTGTTAGGCTGCCATTATCACCCAAGCGTATCCTCGGGGACAAGGCGCTCGATGCTGAGCCCCATCCCCCTATCCACGCTCCCTACACGACGCAAGAGATCGCCCGCGACAAGGCCGGGTGTCGCTATTGTAGCGGTGACGGGCAGCGGAAAAAAACACCCTATTTTGTGTGGTCTCTTCAGCGCATCACGCTAACCCCCAGCGCGCTCGCCAACTCGATATCCCCAGCGATTTATCGGGGAAAATAGACGCTATTTTCCCCAGAAAAAATAGGGGATGACGCGAAATGCACCAATTGAAATATTTGCTCACAATTAGACGCTAATACGTAAACATCAGTACTGTTATCTTCGGCATTATTGAATTAATACTGTAGTTTCTAGGTTTTTATTTTAGTGTTTGGCTCGGAAGCGATTGATGATGCGTCTATTCGTTGCGCTCTTTGTACTGCTGTTTACCCAATGGTTTACCACCTCGGCGGCGGCCGCACCGGCCCACAAGATTAGCGCCGATCAGCGGAAGTCTGCGGCGTCTCACAGCCAGCATGCCGAGCGTAAGAAGCGTAAAAGCGAGCACGGCAGCGCCAAACAACGCAGCGCCACGCATCAGGCCAGCGCACACGTTCAGCGTACCTCCCATTCCGCTTCCCGTCCCGTCACCGCCACGCATGCTAGCCACCCCCCCCGGCGCAGCGCAAATACTCACACGGAGCATAGTCGTCATTCATCGGCCGCACGCAAGCAGAGCGCGCCAAAGAAACACTATGGCCGCCCTTCCGCGCGGCAAGTGGCGCATCATGTCACTCGGCGCCACCCACAGGAAGATAGACACCCCCTGCGTCTCAGCCCGCAGCACAAAAAACGCTATCAGCATGCCAAACAGACGGCGATGAATAAGCTGATGCGCCAGATCGGGAAACCCTATCGCTGGGGAGGCAGCTCGCCCCACACCGGTTTCGACTGTAGCGGTCTGATCTACTACGCCTACCAGGATCTGCTGAATATCAAAATGCCGCGCACGGCAAACGAGATGTATCACCTGCGCGATGCCGCGCCGGTCAAACGCAACGAATTACAACGCGGCGATCTGGTCTTTTTCCAGATCAATGGCCGTGGCGCGGCCGATCATGTTGGGGTCTACCTGGGGAACGGTAAGTTCATCCAGTCACCGCGCACCGGCGAGGAGATCCGCATCAGCTACCTCGGCGATGACTATTGGCAGGATCACTATCTTGGCGCTCGTCGTGTGATGACGCCGAAAACCATTCGCTGATCGCCCGTCATCACCCTGCGGCGGTCTGCACATGATCGCCGCGTCTCTCCCTTGCTGGCTCCACCGACGCCCCCGCTGCTGCACATTTCACCATTCGATCGACTAAAATACAGCTACCCCCTGTCTTTAATGGTAAAACTTGCTAGAATCACAAACCATAACAAGCGGACAACAAGATTTTTTCATTTTTATCTCACCGCTGGCGTACGCTCCGGCGTCGCGTCTACGGTTCAACCGGCTTGTCACAAAAGCATTAAGGAGAGAGCTATGTCATTTGAATTACCTGCATTACCGTACGCCAAGAATGCGCTGGAGCCGCATATCTCCGCCGAAACCCTGGAATACCATTACGGTAAGCACCACAACACCTATGTGGTTAACCTGAACAACCTGATCAAGGGGAGCGAGTTCGAAGGTAAGTCTCTGGAAGAGATCATCAAGACCTCCAGCGGCGGTATCTTCAACAACGCCGCTCAGGTATGGAACCACACCTTCTACTGGCACTGCCTCTCTCCGAACGGCGGTGGCGAGCCGACCGGCGCGTTGGCCGACGCGATCAACGCGGCCTTTGGCTCCTTCGCCGCCTTCCAGGAAGCGCTGACCAAGTCTGCCGTCGCCAACTTCGGCTCCGGCTGGACCTGGCTGGTGAAAAAGGCGGATGGCAGCCTGGCCATCGTCAACACCTCTAATGCCGCCACCCCGCTGACGGGTGAAGACAAGCCGCTGCTGACCGTCGACGTATGGGAACACGCCTACTACATCGACTATCGTAACGCCCGTCCGAAATACCTGGAAAACTTCTGGGCGCTGGTTAACTGGGAATTCGTCGCGCAGAACCTGGCCTGATCCCGATCATCCGGTGATAAAAAAGGCGCTCTTTGAGCGCCTTTTCTCTTTGCCTCCGGCTCTGTCCCCGCCGCCTTGGCTCACTCTCAATGTAGTGCGACAATCAGGCCTGCGACGACGATCAGCGACAGGGCTACCACCGTGGTCACCAAGGAATATTTCAGATCGCTTTCCATTTTGACACCTCTTGTTTTACGTTCTATATCAATTTTTGCCCATAAAGCAAACACGCTAAATCTGTGTTAAATCATTTTTACATAAATCACTCATTAAAACACGCAGAAAATCTTATGATTACATCCTGCGCAAATCGCTAATTAGTGCTTCCCCTTTTGCGTAAGATCAGCCAGAATTTGCGGTTTACTGCCGCGTGGCGACGTTATAATTTTAAACAAGAAACGACACACGTCACCCTATTTGCGCAACCGCAGCGATGCTGTACTACCGAGATTTGCGCGGGCGTCGTTACACGCAGGCAAACGATTAACAAACCGGCGACGCACCGCGTACGCCTAGGAGTCATTTGTTTCATGGCAACGATTAAAGATGTGGCAAAACGCGCAGGCGTGTCGACCACCACGGTGTCTCACGTCATCAATAAAACTCGCTTTGTCGCCGACGAAACCAAAGCCGCCGTGTGGGAGGCCATCAAAGAGCTACACTACTCGCCCAGCGCCGTTGCCCGTAGTCTGAAGGTTAACCATACCAAGTCCATCGGCCTGTTGGCGACCTCCAGCGAGGCGCCTTACTTCGCCGAGGTCATCGAGTCGGTCGAGAACAGCTGTTACAGCCAGGGCTATACCCTGATCCTGTGCAACTCCCACAACAATCTGGAGAAGCAAAAGGCCTATTTGGCCATGTTGGCGCAGAAACGCGTCGATGGTCTGCTGGTCATGTGCTCCGAGTACCCCGAGAATCTGCTGGAGATCCTGGAGGATTACCGCCATATCCCGATGGTGGTCATGGACTGGGGTACACGGCGTAGCGACTTCACCGATGCGATCCAGGACAACGCCTTCGAGGGTGGCTATCTGGCTGGCCGCTACCTGATCGAACGCGGCCATCGCGATATTGGCGCCATCACCGGCCCGGGATCGCGCAACACCGGCGGCGGCCGTCTGCGTGGCTTCATCAAGGCGCTGCAAGAGGCTAACATTACTCCGCAACCCGAGTGGCTCGTCGAGGGTGATTTCGAGCCGGAGTCCGGTTACGCAGCGATGCAAAACATCCTGGCTCAGAAACAGCGCCCGACCGCCGTGTTCGTCGGCGGGGATATCATGGCGATGGGGGCCATCTGTGCGGCAGATGAGATGGGCTTGCGCGTGCCGCAAGATATTTCCGTCATCGGCTACGATAACGTGCGCAACGCGCGCTACTTTACCCCGGCGTTGACCACCATTCACCAGCCGAAGGAGCGTCTCGGCGCCATGGCGTTTGACATGCTGCTCGATCGCATCACCAGTAAGCGTGAAGACGCCAAGACCATCGAGGTGCATCCCAAACTGGTCGAGCGACGCTCCGTCGCCGATGGGCCGTTCATCGATTACCGTCGCTAAGCGTGTCACGGCTGGCGATCTTCCCGCTACTGGTACTGCTAGCTGGGTTATTGCCGCTGGCGGCGATGCTGCCCGCCACCCTGCTGCCGCTGCAACAGGGGGATCTCGCGAGCACCTGGCAACAACTGCTGCACTGGCCCGCGCTGGGCGGCAGTCTACTGCTCTCGCTGCTCAGTAGCCTCGGCGCCTCATTGGGGGCGCTAACGCTCGGGTTAGCGCTGGCCGGGCGGACGCTACAACAGCGGCGCCGCCATCGCCTGACGCCGGCCCTACTACTCGCCGCCCCCCATATCGCCCTGGCCACCGGCCTATTGATGCTCGTGGCTCCCACCGGCCTCGTGTGGCGCCTGTTGGCACCACTGTTCGGCTGGCAGCACCCCCCCGATTTGCCGCTGCCCAACGATCCCTATGCCCTGAGCCTGATGCTGCTGCTCCTGCTCAAGGAGACCCCCTTCTTCTATCTGCTGGTGCTGGCTCAGGCCGAACGCTGCGCGGCGGCGCAACAACTTAGTGCCGCCACCGCGCTCGGCTATCCACCGAGCCAGGGATGGTGGCGTATCGTGGTGCCGCAGTTATTGCCCGGCTTACGCCTGCCGATGTTCTGCGTGCTGGCCTTCTCGCTCTCGGCGCTGGATCTGGCCCTGTTGCTTGGCCCGCAACGTCCCTATCTGTTTGCGCAACTCTTATGGCAATGGATCAGCGACGGTGAGCAGGGCGCGCTGGCGGCGCTCGGTGCGCTGGTGTTGCTGTTACTCAACGCCCTGGCGCTGCTGATCTGGTTCGCTATCGAACGCGTCTGGATCCACTATTGCCGCCGGCCGCCGCGCCGCCATCAGCGGCAGATAAGAGGCCGAATCGCAATCTATTGGCCCATCGCCTTAGGCCTCACGGCAAGCGCCTACCTGATGTTACTGCTGATCTCCCTGGCACAGCGTTGGCCGTTTCCCTTGCGCTGGCCGCAACAGTGGCGCTATGACAGTTGGCTGTACAGCCTCAATGACTGGAGCGGCCCACTGTGGCACACCCTATGGATCGCCCTGGCGGTCAATCTGTTGGCGTTGCCCTTGGCGCTGGGCACCCTGGAGTGGTATGCCGCGCGTCGACACCAACCCGGAGCCTGGCTGCTCTTACCCCTACTGCTACCGCAGATGGGGCTGATCTTCGGCCTACAGCTCTTCGCCGCCCATTATCACTGGCTGGGTCGCTATCCAGTGGTGATCTATGGTCAATTGCTGTTCGTCACCCCCTATTATTTGTTGACGCTCTCCGGCCCCTGGCTGCGTTTCGATCAGCGCCAGATACGCGTCGCGCTGGCGCTGGGGCAGACACCCTGGCGGGCCTTCTACCGCGTCAAGCTGCCGCAACTCATGCCGGCACTCCTGCTCGCCCTCGCCTTTGGTGTGGCGGTCAGCGTCGGCCTGTATCTCCCAACCCTAGGGCTGGGCGCCGGGCGCTTGCCCACCCTGGCCACCGAAACCGTCGCCTACGCCAGTGGCATCGATCGCCGTCTGGCGGCCATCGGCGCCCTATGGCAAACGCTGCTGCCGTTACCCGCCTTCCTGTTAGCGCTCTGGCTGCCGTTGCGTGGCGTGCGAGGATCTTCCCGTCATGACTTCCCTTAAACTCGAAAACTTCTGCGTGACGTTGTCACATAAGCCACTGCTGCCCGCACTCTCCCTGACGGTAGCACCCGGAGAGATCCTCACGCTGATGGGGCCGAGCGGCTGCGGTAAATCGACGCTCTTAGCCGGGATCGCGGGCCAGCTCCCCCCGCCACTGCGTGCCGAAGGCGCACTGTGGCTGGGTCAGCGCGAACTCAGCCAAACGCCCCCTTGGCGTAGGGGGATCGGGCTGTTGTTCCAGGACGATCTGCTCTTCCCTCACCTCACGGTCGAGCAGAATCTCCGCTTCGCTCTCTCCCCGCAGGCGGCACCGGATGCCGTCGCTCAGGCGTTATGCCAAGCGGAGATGGCGGAAATGGCCGCCGTTTATCCGGCAACCCTCTCCGGCGGGCAACGGGCTCGCATCAGCGTGCTGCGCACGCTGCTCGCCGCCCCACAGGCGCTACTGCTCGATGAACCCTTCTCTCGCCTGGACACGCCATTGCGCCGGCGCTTCCGCCACTGGATCTATCAGCAGATCGCCCAGCGCGCCATCCCCGCCATCCTGGTCACACACGATGAGGCCGATGTCCCCCGCGCGGGACGGATCATCACACTGGCTGCGGCATGAGCCACTCCTGATTCATGGTGCGCGTATCGCCGAGGTAATCGAGTAACCAGTCGAGCGCCGGCGAACGACTGTGGTCTTGCCAGGTCACGCAGCACGCGCTATCGGGAAAGGATTGACTCAAACGCAAGGCGTGCAGACGCCCGGCGGCGATCAAGGGATCGGCGGCATGTGCCGGCATCAGGCCGACACATAACCCGGCCTCCAGACAGTCGATGGCGCACGGCCAATCCGGCGCCACCAGGCGCCGCTGGTTATCCAACAACCAGGTATCCCGCTTGGGAAGAGTGCGCGAGGTATCCTCGATACTCAGCGCCGGAAACGGTCGCAGACGATCGTCATCCAACTCACCGTCGAAGCCCGCCAAGGGGTGATCGGGGCTGACCACGCAGCGCCAGTGGAGAAAGCCCATGTCGCGGAAGGCGTAGCGCCCCCCGGCTGGCACCGCTCGCGTGGCGCCGATCGCCACCTCGACCCGACCGTTGATCAGCGCGTCCCATACGCCATTAAATACTTCGCTGTGGATCATCAACTCCATGTCGGGGAAGTGGCGGTAAAAATCCACCACCAATTGCTGGCAACGCTGCGGACGGACGATTCGGTCGACCGCCACATGGAATTGGCCGCGCCAACCGTTGGCGACCTGCTGGCACTGGCGCCGGGTGGCATGCATTTTTTTGATAATAGCGCGCGCCTCATCGACGAAAAACGCCCCAGCCTCCGTCAACTCCACATCGCGGTGACGCCGCTCGAACAGCGTGACCGCCAACCAATTCTCTAACTGCCGTACGGTGTAGCTCACCGCAGAGGGCACCCGGTGCAGCTCCTGTGCCGCCGCGCTAAAGCTACCGGTACGTGCCACGGCATCGACCACCTCCAGCGAATACTCCGACCACATAGCTAACCCCCTCTCACACTGCTTTCAAAATTTTTCACTCATAATGCCAAATAATAGCGTTTCACAAGCGCGATGCCAGCCAATAAACTCTCAGCCGTCACATTCTCCGCCTGCAAAATATTCATAACGAGTCAAAATAATGAGAAGTAAATCAGGTTTCATGTTCTATCTGGCCGGCCTCAGTATGCTGGGATACCTGGCCACCGATATGTATCTGCCCGCCTTCGGCGCGATGCGCCAGGATCTGGGCGCCTCCGCCGGTGCCATCAGCGCCAGTCTGAGTATCTTCCTGGCCGGTTTTGCCTTTGCACAACTGCTGTGGGGACCGCTCTCCGATCGCATCGGACGCAAGCCGGTGCTGGTGTTGGGCCTGAGCATGTTTGCGTTGGCCTGTCTGGGCATGCTGTGGATCGAGAACACCAGCCAGCTGCTGGTACTGCGTTTCGTGCAGGCGGTCGGCGTCTGTTCCGCCGCCGTCACCTGGCAGGCCTTGGTTATCGACCGCTACAGCAAAGGGGTTGCCAACCGCGTCTTCGCCACGGTGATGCCGCTGGTCGCCCTGTCACCGGCATTAGCCCCGCTGCTCGGCGCTTGGTTACTCAACCACTTCGAGTGGCAGGCGATCTTCGCCATGCTGTTCCTGATCACCCTGCTGCTGCTGATCCCCACACTGCGGCTGAAAGAGCATCGAGCCGCCGCCGCGAATACCCGCGCGCCGAACATCGGCTTCCTGCATCTGATGCGCTCCAATATTTTTAGCGGCAACGTGCTGATCTACGCCGCCTGCTCCGCCGGTTTCTTCGCCTGGCTGACCGGCTCGCCCTTTATCCTCGGCGAGATGGGCTATAGCCCGAACGATATCGGCCTGAGCTATGTGCCGCAAACTATCGCCTTCCTGTTGGGTGGCTACGGTTGTCGCGCCCTGCTGAGCCGCATCGGTGGATCCCTGCTGTTGCCTTGGTTGTTGGTGATCTATTCACTGAGCATGCTGGCGATGCTGGTGATGGCGCTCAGCTATCAACCCGGCCTGCTGGCGTTGCTGGTCCCGTTCTGCATCATGGCGATGATGAACGGTGCCATCTACCCCATCGTGGTGGCCAGTGCCCTGACCCCCTTCCCGCATAACAGCGGCAAGGCGGCAGCCTTGCAGAACACCCTACAACTGGGGGTCTGCTTCCTGGCCAGCCTGCTGGTTTCGGCGCTGATCCACCTGCCACTGTTGGCGACCACCGCCATCATGGCCGCGACGATCCCGCTGGTAGTCCTGGGTTACTGGCTCAAGAGTGACAGCGTCACGACCATGCTCGAGAAACGCCGCGAACAGCAACGCGGCCAGCACGCCCTCACTCGCCATTAATCGCCCCGCCCACCTTCTGCGGTGAAAAAGACGGCACTTGAGCCGCTTTTCACCGCAGCCTATACTGGATGAGATATGACCTGGTTCATATTTCTTCCCTCCAGGTCGTTATCATTTGCGTGTTCTGTGGATGGCATCACATTAGCCTGAGCCCTATCGGGCCGTCAGAGACGCTTTTTCACCCTGATTCATGGTGTTGATTGGGCAGACGCCCCATCCGTTGGCATAGTTTTCGTAGCGGTCGCGACGTGCGCCTCGGCACGCCGTTCGTCAGATTTGGCTAGGGAGCAACGATGAGTTCATCATGTGTAGAAGAGGTCAGCGAACAGAATGATAGCTGGCAACGCATCGCCAGCGAGATGTTAGGACGGGCCGGTATCACACTCAACGGTGATCAACCCTATGATATCCAGGTTATCCATCCCGGCTTTTACCGCCGGGTACTGCAACAGGGATCGCTGGGCCTGGGTGAAAGCTATATGGATGGCTGGTGGCGATGCGAGCGATTAGATATCTTCTTTCATCAGGTATTACGCGCCGGCCTGGAGCGCCAACTGCCGCATCACTGGCGCGACACCCTACGCGTCGCCAGCGCTCGCCTGACCAATCTCCAGTCCCGCCGCCGCGCCTGGATGGTCGGACGCGAACACTACGATCTGGGCAACGATCTCTTCAGCCTGATGCTCGACCCCTATATGCAATACTCCTGCGCCTACTGGAAACAGGCCGAGACCCTGGAACAGGCGCAACAAGATAAGCTGCGCTTGATCTGTGAGAAACTCCAATTGCGTCCCGGCATGACCTTACTGGACATCGGCTGTGGCTGGGGGGGATTGGCGGCCTACGCCGCCCGCCACTATGGGGTTCGGGTCGATGGGGTAACCATCTCGGCCGAACAGCAGAAGCTGGCAGTCGAACGCTGCCACGGGTTGGATGTGCGCATCCTGTTGCAAGACTACCGCGATCTGAACGCGCGCTACGATCGGATCGTCTCCGTCGGCATGTTCGAACACGTTGGTCCAAAGAACTACGCCACCTATTTCGCCGTCGCTCGGCGCAATCTTAAGGATGATGGGCTCTTTCTGCTGCATACCATCGGCGCGAACCACACCACGCCGGATGTCGATCCCTGGATCAATAAGTATATTTTCCCCAACGGATGCCTCCCCTCGCAGCGCCATATCGCCCAGGCCAGCGAACCGTACTTCGTGATGGAGGATTGGCATAACATCGGTGCCGACTACGACCGCACCCTGATGGCTTGGCAACAACGCTTCCTCGCCGCCTGGCCGACGCTACAAGAACGCTACTCCGAACGCTTCTTCCGTATGTTCAACTACTATCTGTGCGCCTGCGCCGGTGCGTTCCGTGCCCGCGATATCCAACTCTGGCAGGTTCTGTTCTCCCCGCAAGGGATCGCCGGGGGGATACGGGTCGCGCGCTAAAGGGCATCAGGGGCCAGACGGGCGGCACACCCAGGATGGGCCGCCCGCTCTCCTGCGTTTAGCGAGTCACCCGATGCAGAGCGCGGCGTTGACGATGCAACCAGATCAGCTTATAGGCCGCCGGGATAATAAACAGCGATAGCAGCGGCGCGGTGATCATCCCACCGATCATCGGCGCAGCGATACGGCTCATCACCTCCGAGCCGGCGCCGCTTCCCCACAGGATCGGCAGCAGACCGGCGATGATCACCGCCACGGTCATCGCCTTGGGGCGTACCCGCAGCACCGCACCATGATACAACGCCTCATCCAACGCCGCCGGGGTAAAACGTTCACGCTGGCATAACGCCGGATCTTGCTCGATAGCCTGGCGTAAATACATCAACATCACCACGCCAAACTCGGCGGCCACACCGGCCAGAGCGATGAAGCCGGTGCCGGTGGCGACCGACAGATGAAAGCCCTGCCAGTAGAGGAACCAGATGCCCCCTACCAGGGCGAAGGGCAGGCTCATCAGGATCAGCAGTGCCTCTTCGACCCGCCGGAAAGCCAGATAGAGCAGGATGAAGATGATCACCAGCGTCATCGGCACCATCAGCATCAGCTTGCGATTGGCATGCTCCAGCAGCTCGAATTGGCCGGAGAAGCTGACGCTGGTGCCCGGTGCCAGGGTGACCTGCTGCCGGATCGCCGTCTTCAGATCCTCAACCACCGACACCATATCGCGGCCACGCGCATCAATGTAGATCCAGCTGGCCGGACGCGCATTCTCGGTCTTCAGCATCGAAGGCCCAGAGGCCACGCGCACCTCCGCCACGTCGCCCAGGGTGATCTGTTGCTGTAACGGCGTCAGGATCGGTAATTGGCGTAGCGCCTCGGGCGACTCTCGCCAGGCCTGAGGGTAACGTAGCGTGATGGGATAACGCGCCACCCCCTCGACGGTCTCTCCGACCATCGCCCCGCCGATGGCGGAGGAAACGAACAACTGCACATCGGCGACCGTCATGCCGTAACGCGCCGCCTTCTGGCGCTGGATCTGAATGTCGAGGTAACGCCCCCCTTCCAAGCGCTCCGCCAGCGCCGAGACCACGCCGGGCACCCCCTTCGCCACCGCCTCGATACGCTGGGCCGTGACGTCGATGTCGCCCAGCACGGTACCCGATACCTTGATGCCGATCGGACTCTTGATCCCGGTCGAGAGCATGTCGATGCGGTTGCGGATCGGCGGAACCCACAGGTTCGCCAACCCCGGCAGACGTACCGTGGCGTCGAGTTCGGCGATGATCTTGTCCATCGTCATCCCTGGACGCCACTGATCCTGCGGTTTCAACTGAATGGTGGTCTCGATCATCTCCAACGGCGCCGAGTCAGTCGCCGTCTCCGCCTTGCCGCTCTTACCAAAGACACTGGCCACCTCCGGCACCTGCTTGATCAGTTTGTCCGTGGTCTGCAACAGTTGCGCCGCCAAGGCGGGCGAGATCCCCGGTAGCGTCGAGGGCATATACAACAGATCGCCCTCGTTGATGGTCGGCAGAAACTCGCCGCCGATACGCTGCAACGGCCAGATCACCGTCACGATGGACAACGCCGCCACCAGCAGGGTGAGTCGCGGCCAACGCAGCACGGCGAGCAACAGCGGATGATAGATCCTGATCAGAAAGCGATTCAGTGGGTTACGACTCTCTGGTGGGATGTTGCCTCGGATCCAGAACCCCATCAGGATGGGGATCACGACGATAGCCAACGCCGCCGCCCCGGCCATGGCGTAGGTCTTGGTGAACGCTAACGGGCCGAACAGCCGCCCCTCCTGCCCCTCGAGGGTAAAGATGGGGATAAATGAGAGCGTGATGATCAGCAGGCTGATGAACAAGGCCGGTCCCACCTCGACCGCCGCATCCGTGATCACCCGCCAGCGTGTCGCGTTGTCGATAGGGCTGTCGGGATGACGATGCGCCCACTCCTCCAGGCGTTTATGGGCGTTCTCGATCATCACGATCGCCGCATCGACCATCGCCCCGACCGCGATGGCGATGCCGCCCAATGACATGATGTTGGCGTTAATCCCCTGATAGCGCATGATGATAAAGGCGATGCACAGCCCCAGCGGCAAGGAGACGATGGCCACCAGCGCCGAACGCACATGCCAGAGGAACAGGGCGCAGACCAGCGCCACCACGATAAACTCCTCCAGCAGTTTGAGGCTCAGGTTGTCGATCGCCCGATCGATCAGCTGGCTGCGGTCATAGGTCGTCACCACCTCCACGCCGGGTGGTAGGCTGCTTTGTAGCGTGGCGAGCTTCGCCTTCACCGCGCTGATCACCTGGCGCGCGTTCTCGCCCGAACGCAGGATCACCACGCCCCCGGCCACCTCACCCTCGCCATCCAGCTCGGCGCTCCCCCGACGCATCTCCGGCCCAATCTGGACGCGAGCGACATCGTGCAGGGTGATCGGCACGCCCTGCTGGTCGCTCTTCAGAACGATGTGGTTAAAGTCGTCGAGGGTGCGCAGATAGCCGTTGGCGCGTACCATATACTCCGCCTCGCCCAGCTCCAGCGACGCGCCGCCCGCCTCCTGATTGGATGCCCCGACGGCCTGCTTCACCGCCGCCAGGCTGATGCCATACTGTGTCAGCTTCAACGGGTCGACCTGGATCTGATACTGTTTCACCACCCCGCCGACCGAGGCCACCTCCGAGACGTTAGGAATAGTCTTCAACTCATACTTTAGAAACCAATCCTGGAGTGAGCGTAGCTCGGCCAGATCGTGCCGTCCGCTCCTATCCAGCAGCGCATACTCGAAAATCCAACCGACGCCGGTGGCATCGGGTCCGATCTCCGCGCTCACCCCCGCCGGGAGCTTACCCTGTACCTGATTCAAATACTCCAGCACCCGCGAACGCGCCCAATAGAGGTCGGTGCCATCGGCGAAGATGACATAGACATAGGAGGTGCCGAACTGGGAGAAACCGCGCACCGTCTTGGCCCCCGGCACCGACAACATGGTGGTGGTCAGCGGATAGGTCACCTGATCCTCCACCAACTGTGGTGCCTGCCCGGGGTAGCTGGTCTTGATAATCACTTGCACATCGGAGAGGTCGGGTAACGCATCCACCGGCGTGTTGGCGATGGTCCACGCGCCCCAGAGGCTAAGGAACAGCACTCCCATCATCACCAGGAAACGGTTGGCCACCGAGCGGCGAATGATCCATTCAATCATGACCCACTCCTCCCTGCTCGTGAGACGCCGTAGACGAACCCGTACGGGCAGATGACGATGGCGCCTCCCCCTCATTCGCCTGGCGCATACGCGCCAACGCGCCGCTGATGCTGGCCTCCGAGTCGATCAGGAACAGGCCATTGGTCACCACCGACTCGCTCTCCGTCAACCCGGCGGCGATGGCTGCCTGCTGCTGCGCCTCTTGCGCCACCGTGACGCGCTTCGGCAGGAAGCGCCCCTCCGGCGTCACGGTGATCACATGCTGCTCGGCGCCGTTATCGACGATCGCCTGGGCGGGGATCAATAACATCGGCGGGCTCTGCGTCTCGAGGCGTAGCGTGGCGTTCATCCCGGGTCTCAGCCGACCGTCGGGATTCGCCAGCGAGAGACGGATCTGTAGGGTGCGTGTCGTCGCATCGGCGCGGGGCAGCGTGCGCCAGTCGAGTAGCGAAAAGCGCTGCTGAGGATAGGCGGGCACCGTCAGCTCGAAGCGGCTGTCCGCATTCAACTGCGCCGCCATCGTCTCAGGCAGTGCGGCAGTGACCCAGACCGGATCGATGCCCTGGATCTGGGCGACCACCTTATCCTTGGAGAAGTTCATTCCGGCGCGCAGATCGAAGGCGGTGATCACCCCGTCGATCGGTGCACGCAGGGTGAAACGGGTCTGGATGCGACGCGTGGTACGCAGACGCTGGATGTCTGCCTCCGGCATCCCGCTTAGACGCAGGCGCTCCAGTACCCCCTGGCGCTGCGCTTCTTGGCTCGCACCCTGAGTGAGGAGTAGATATTCGCTCTGTGCCTCAACCCAGGCGGGAATAGTCATGTCGACCAGTGGCGTGCCCCGCGTGATCCGATCGCCGTTGGTCAACGGATAGACCTTTTCGACAAAGCCCTCCGCGCGCGCCTGCACGATCACATATTGGTATTCGTTAAAGCCGATGGTCGCGGGCAAGGTGATGCTGTCGCGTAATCGCCCTTGGCGTACCGTGACCGTCTTTAAGCCCAGGTTCTGTTGTTGGGCGGGATCGATGCGTATCCCTGCCGCCTGATCCTGTTCCGCCCCCTCATCGGCGTATTTCGGCACCAGATCCATGTCCATAAAGGGGGATGGACCCGGCTGGTCGAATTTGACATCGGGTTTCATCGGATCATACCAAAACAGGACGCGGCGTTCGGCGGGAGCCGAGGCCGTCGAGGCTGACGGCGTCAGATAAGCATACAGGCCGACGCTGATCAGCCCTCCCAGAATTAAGCCACAGGCAAGCGCTGTGGCATATTTTATGTGTAGAGCGGGCATGACAATCCCCATTCGCTAGCCGGTCATTCACGACGGACGTAGAGTCGAGCAGCCGGTGATGGCTTAAGAAATAACCGGCATAAATTTCATCGGAGAGATCACCCGATCAGAGGGGGTGAATCGTGACCAGCCGGGCGGTCGTGCCTTGCTGAACGAACGAGAACGTCACCTGATCGCCCGGTTTTATCCCCGCCACTTGGCTCGCCTCGCTGAAGGTAAAGCGCATCGTCATCGCTGGCCACGCTAGCTCGGGGATCGCCGGGTGGCTGAGGGTGATCTTCTTCGCCGCCAGATCGATCGCTTTCACCTCTCCACGCGTCGTGATCTGTGGGGCTTGCGCCTGATCACTGGCCGCCGGCTGAGCGTGTTGATGAGCACGCTCCGCCGCCAGCGCCGGGACGCTACCCGCCATGATGAATAGCGTGCATAACGCCAGGTTGATTGCCGTTTTCATAAGGTTCACTCCATTGGATTAAGGGCAGGCGTTATGCCTGCCAGCCACCGCCTAACGCGGCGAAAAGGGTTATTTCATTCGCTTGTTGTGCATAGCGCAGATCGAGCAGCGTCTGTCGCGTCGTAAATAACGCGCGCTCGGCATCCAACACCTCGAGATAACTCAGCGCGCCATGCGCATATAAGCCACGGGCGCGCTGCAAGGTGGCCTGGAGGGCGTCGAGGTAACGTTGTTGCGCCATGAGTTGATCGGCGAGGCTATCGCGTGTCGAGAGAGCATCATCCACCTCCTTAAACGCTGCCTGGATCTTGTTTTCATAGTTCACGATGGATTGTTGCTGACGTAATTCGGCGAGTTGCAGATTGGCGCGATTGCGCCCGCCATTAAAGATCGGCAGGGTTACCTTGGGCACGAAGCTCCACATCCCCCCGGCGGCACTAAATAGCCCGGCTAAATCAGAGCCACTGCTGTTCACACCACCACTCAGCGAGATCGAGGGAAAGAAGGCGGCGCGCGCCGCGCCGATATTGGCATCCGCCGCTTGCAGCAGATGCTCCGCCTCCATAATGTCGGGGCGTTGCAACAGGATCGTCGACGGCAGCGGCACCGGCAGCGCCAGCGGCTCAACGCCACGCGCTAAGCCCCCCTGATCGCCGGGCAGATCGCCATACATACCGACCAGGCGTTGGATGGCATGGTTGGCCTGTGCCAGCTCCCCCTCGCGCCGTGCCAGCGTCGCCTGAGTACTCTCGATCTGTCCGCGAGCCTGCTCCAACGCCAGCAGGTTGTTACTGCCCGCCCGTACCTGTTGTTCGATCAGGGAGTAGGACTGACGATAGTTTTGCAACGTCTCTTCGGCGATACGCAACTGAGCATAAGCCAATTGCTGAGTAAAATAGGCCTGGGCGACGTTGGCGACCACCAGGATCTGCACCGCGCGTTGCGCCTGCTGGCTCGCGAGAAAATTCTGCCGCTCCTGCTCGCTCATCGACTGCAACCGACCGAACAGATCCAGCTCAAATCCCAACGCCCCGCCCAGTTGATACTCCCGGCTACTCGCGCCCCCCGCAAACGGATCTCGGTAGTTGGCCTGCGCGCTGGCATCGAGTTGGGGATAACGCTCCGCCTGCTGCAACGCCAGTTGCGTACGCGCCAGACGCACATTGAGCACCGCCTGGCGCAGGTCACGATTGTTGCGCAATGCCTGCTCGATCAGCCGCTGAACCTGCGTCTCGTGAAAGAATTGGCGCCAGCCGTGATCCTGGTAGTGCGATGGCGCCTCGACACTGGCCGCCTGCGACGAGGAGAACCGTGCCGCTACCGGGGATGGCGGGCGCTGATACTCTGGCGCGAGGGAGACGCACCCCGTCAGGGCCAATACCATACTGACGCCTAATTGCTTTATCTTAACCATAACGCTGATAGCCCAAACACGTCGATGAAGGGGCCCCATCAGGCCGCCAAAGGATGTGGGCAACCTTAACAAACCCATACGCTTTGTCCGGTGACGGGAAAATGACAAAGCTGTCATTTTCCCGTTCATCGATTGATCTCACTCGCGTGCGCCCTACAATAGCCGAGACGTCACGAGATAACGGAGCATAGGGTGAAGATACTGATCGTCGAAGATGAGGTAAAAACCGGGAAATACCTGAGTAAAGGGTTAACCGAGGCGGGATTTGTCGTCGATCTCACCGACAACGGTTTGACGGGATATCATTTGGCGATGACCGCCGGCTATGATCTGATCATCCTCGACATCCTGCTGCCCGACGTCAATGGCTGGGATGTGGTGCGCATGCTGCGCAACGCCAACCAAGGGGTGCCGATCCTACTGCTCAGCGCCCTGGGTACCATCGAGCAACGGGTGAAGGGATTAGAACTCGGGGCCGACGATTATCTGGTCAAGCCCTTTGCCTTCGCCGAACTCCTGGCTCGGGTGAGAACCCTGTTGCGTCGCGGCAACAGCCACATACCGGAGCGTCAGTTTCAGGTGGCCGATCTCACCCTCGATCTCCTCTCGCGGAAGGTGACACGTAGCGGCAAGCGTCTCACCCTGACCGGTAAGGAGTTCACCCTGCTGGAGTTTTTCATCCGCCATCAGGGGGAGGTTCTGCCCCGCTCGTTGATCGCCTCCCAGGTCTGGGACATGAACTTCGACAGCGATACCAATGCCATCGATGTGGCCGTCAAGCGCCTGCGCGCCAAAATCGATCTCGACTTCGAGCCTAAGCTGATCCAGACGGTGCGCGGTGTAGGCTACATGCTTGAGGTGCCCGATGCGCCGTAACCCCCTACGACGCCCCATCTCGCTGGCAGCACGCCTGACCCTGACCATCTCCCTGGCGACCAGTCTCGCCTTCGCCGTGTTCACCTGGATCATGATCTACTCCGTCGAGCGTCACTTCGCCGAGCTGGATAACGGCACGCTCCAACAGGTGCGTAGCAGCATCCTGCGCGTCTTGCAAGAGCCACCCCGTCCCGACGTCCCTCGCCAGGAGATACTGAACCGCGTACTGGCTGGCTATCAGAACATCAGCGTCGCGATCCGCGCCGATGACCAGCGCTTCCTCTACCGCTCAGACTCCGCCGCCCACCTCAACGCCGTCTGGCAATTACCCGCCTTGCCGCATTACCTACAAAGCGGCCAAGTCTTCCGCTGGTCGAATACCCGGCACGCGTCCCCGCACGATGCGGCGCACCCCGAGGCGTACCGTCTGATCGCCACGACCGTCTACCCGGCGGGCGAGCCACCGGCCCCCTACACCCTGCTGATCGCCCTCTCGATCAACGTACACCTGCACTATCTCGATCAGCTCAAGCGGGATCTGACGATCTGCGCGGCCTTTATCAGCCTGCTGATCATTTTCATCGTGCTGCTCGCCGTGTACAACGGACACCAACCGCTACGCCAACTCAGCGGCACGATCAAGAGCATCACCGCAGAGAACCTCGATACCCGCCTCGAACCGGGCGCGGTGCCGATCGAGCTGCAACAACTCGTCCTCTCCTTCAACCAGATGCTCGCCCGCATCGAGGATGTTTTTACCCGCCAGGCAAACTTCTCTGCCGACATCGCCCATGAGATGCGTACCCCCATCACTAACCTGATCACCCAAAGCGAGATCGTGTTAAGCCAGGCGCGTACCCAACACGAGTTGGAGGAGGTCATCTATTCGAATCTCGAAGAGTACCAGCGTATGGCGAAGATGGTGAATGACATGCTCTTTCTGGCGCAAGCGGACAATCAACGCCTCGGCCTAAACTGCCTCCCGTTCGATCTCCGCGAGGAGACCCTGAAGGTCTTCGACTTCTTCGAAGCCTGGGCAGAGGAGTGCCGGGTAACCCTGCGCTTCGACGGCCAGGCCGCAGCCGCCTGGGGCGATCCCTTGATGGTGCGACGGGTCATCAGCAATCTGTTGTCTAACGCCATCCGCCATACGCCGGCAGGCCAATGCATACATGTACGACTCAGCGAGACAAAGGACAGGGTACAACTCTGCGTCGCTAACCCCGGCACGCCGATCGCGGCGCAGCATCTGCCCCGGTTGTTTGACCGCTTCTATCGGGTCGATCCCGCACGCCAGCGTAAGGGGGAAGGAAGCGGCATCGGCCTGGCCATCGTCAAGTCGATCATCACGGCACATCAAGGCCAAGTCTGGGTCAGCTCCGATAGCGAGGCCACCCGCTTTCACTTTTCCCTCGTACGCGCCGAGCGCGGCAAGGCGTAATCTCTGCCTCAACTACCGGCCCCTTGAGGCACGCGTTGCCCTCTGGCGCAGCGCGCCTCAGGGCAACGCCAGCGGAGGCTCAACGACTCGTGCCGCACGATCCACACGCTTCGCGCCCTCGCGCGACAAACGCTCACACACCACCGATACCGACGCGCAGGCTCGATGCTTCGCCGTCCTCGACCTCGTCCACGCTCACGTTCACCCACCCGACAAACGAGGTGAATAATAGTGATAAATCAATATGATGATAGATGACAGTCTCGTCACGCTCCCGTCACGCGCGGCTGCGGATCGCTTCGTTATACTGGCCCCCATCGGCAGGGAGTGAGCCCACTTAAACACGGGCCACCCCACCGAATGACGGGGCGGCTTCCCGCCGCCTTCCCCCTTTGTTCGCCTGAACGATGCCGTGGGCATCATAGGCTAACCTGACTGACCTGGAGCCATACCGATGAAACTCGTGATCTACACCACCCTCTTCATGCTAAGCATCAGCGGCGCCAGCTGGGCCAACGGCACAGTGGATATCCATCAACAGGTGGATAACGCCCAAGCGGCGGCGCATCAACGCCTCTCCTCCGTGCCAACGGCGACAGCGCCCGCGACCGGGGATGACATCAACGCCCTAGATGCGCATCAACGCGCGATGATCGCCCATCAGGCGATGGATAACGGCAGCGCCAGCGCACATCAGCAGATCATTCAGCACCATCAGAAACTGCATGATGCCGAAGCACTGCGCAGTCGCGAGTAAGCGCGAGGGCGCGCTTCCCTCACGCGCCCTCGCGTCGACCTCAGCACCCGGTATCGACCGGGCGCTGAGGGGGGACGTTACTCCCACTCCGGGCGTAACGCAGGGGGTTCCGCCGAGCGGTAGTAGGCGTCGGCCTCGGCGAAACGCCGCTGTACCGCCGCCGACGGCGCGCGATCCAACAGGCTAACCAGCACGATCCCCACGCCCGCAAAGAAGAAGCCGGGGATAATCTCATACAGTCCCAACCAGGCGTACTGCTTCCAGACGATCACCGTGAGGGCACCGATAATCATCCCGGCCAGTGCGCCGTTTCGCGTCATGCGCGACCAGAGCACCGAACAGATCACCACCGGCCCGAAGGCCGCCCCAAAACCGGCCCAGGCATAACTCACCAACCCCAGCACCCGGTTTTCCGGGTTAGCCGCCAGCGCGATAGCGACCAGCGCCACCACCAGCACCATCGCCCGCCCGACCCATACCAGCTCCTGCTGTCCGGCCTGCTTACGCAGAAAGGCCTTATACAGATCCTCGGTAATCGCGCTGGAGCATACCAACAGCTGACAGCTTAAGGTCGACATCACCGCTGCCAGGATGGCCGAGAGCAAAATACCGGCGATCCACGGGTTAAACAGCAACTGAGCCAACGCAATGAAGACCCGTTCGGCGTTGCCCTCCACCGCGCCAGCCAGCTCAGGATGGTTATTGAAGTAGGCGATGCCGAAGAAACCGACGGCGACCGCACCGAGTAGGCAGAGGATCATCCAGGTCATGCTAATGCGACGCGCATTGACCAGACTATAGTGTGAGTCGGCGGCCATAAAGCGCGCCAGGATATGGGGCTGACCAAAGTAGCCCAGCCCCCAACCGAGCAACGAGAGGATGGCGACCAGATTCAACCCCTTCAACATATCGACGTTCTCGATGCTTTTCTGTTGGATCACCGCCAGGGACTCATCGAAACCGCCAACGGCGATGACCACCATCACCGGTGTCAGGATCAGGGCAAAGATCATCAGACTCGCCTGCACCGTGTCGGTCCAACTGACCGCCAGGAAACCACCGATGAAGGTATAGATGATGGTCGCCGCCGCGCCGGCCCATAGCGCCGTCTGGTAACTCATGCCGAAGGTGCTCTCAAACAGACGCGCACCGGCCACGATCCCGGAGGCGCAGTAGATGGTGAAAAAGAGCAGGATCACCAGGGCGGAGATGATACGCAACAGACGACTGTTGTCGGCGAAACGGGCGGTAAAGTAATCCGGCAGTGTCAACGCATTATTATTCGCCTCGGTATGTACCCGCAGGCGCCCGGCCACCAGCCGCCAGTTCAACCATGCCCCGAGCGTCAGGCCGATGGCGATCCAGCTCTCCGAGATGCCGGCGATGAATACCGCGCCGGGCAGTCCCATCAGCAACCACCCGCTCATATCTGAGGCGCCAGCCGATAGCGCAGTGACGAAGGGGCCGAGGCTACGCCCACCGAGAATGTAGTCATCGAAGTTCTTCGTCGATCGCCATGCCAAAAAGCCGATCAGGATCATGCCCAAGATGTAGATACAAAATGTCACCAACATGGGTGTGCTCATAGCCATTAACGTACTCCTGAAACTATCGTCTGGCACTCGAGGCCAGTCCTGGATGCCACCGTCGGAGTCTAGCCTGCGCAATCTTACGCGTCGCCGCCCCACGCCGCGAGGTATAGGCAATAACCATCGCTTAACACATCATTTACACAGAATCCCTTCGACGCAGAGAGAAAAGTGAGCACAAGCCGTACCAGATCACATTTATCTCGGTTGCACTTTTTTATTTTGGGATTGTGCGCACGGAAAATCGGCGCAACTTATTATCCACATTTTCTATAATGACATTATTGCCATGGGAAATTTCATTTTCAAACTTGCAAGCCAGGTCGCACTTAACAAGGTTGCACAAAGTTGCAACATAATAGATATTTTCGCGAAACAAATTGGCGCAATAAACCATCCGCGCCGAATGATGGCCACGATCCTCGCTATCCAGCGTTAACGGCGGCCTATCCCGCGAACACTGACGCGAGGCACCCACCCCTGCGGTTGGCTTCCCGCATATGATGAACGCGACAGACTGAGCGAAAAGGAGTGAATGAGATGGCAACGACAACCATGGGAGTCAAGCTCGATGACGCCGCCCGCGAACGTATCAAGGCGGCGGCCAAGCAGATTGACCGTACGCCGCACTGGCTGATCAAGCAGGCCATCTTCAGCTATTTGGATCGTCTGGAGCAGGGTGAGCTACCAGCGGAGCTCCCGACCACCGGCCTCGAGCCCCTCTCGTCAGGCGAGACGGCGACGTCATCGCCGGAGGCGTATCAGCCTTTCCTGAGCTTCGCCGAACAGATCCTGCCGCAGTCGGTGTTACGAGCCAACATCACCGCCGCCTACCGCCGTGCAGAAACCGATGCCGTACCGATGCTGCTCGAACAAGCCCGGCTAGCGGCCCCGCTCGCCGAGCGGGCCTATCAACTGGCCTACCGCCTCGCGCAGCAACTGCGTAACCAGAAGAACATTGGCGGACGGGCGGGTATGGTACAGAGCCTGCTGCAAGAGTTCTCGCTCTCCTCACAGGAGGGCGTTGCGTTGATGTGCCTGGCCGAGGCGCTGTTGCGCATCCCCGATAAGGCGACGCGTGATGCGTTGATCCGCGACAAGATCAGCGGCGGGAACTGGCAGGCCCACCTCGGCCGTAGCCCCTCACTCTTCGTCAATGCCGCCACCTGGGGGCTCCTGTTTACCGGCAAGTTGGTCGCCACGCATAACGAGACCCATCTCGCCCACGCCCTGAGTCGTATCATCGGCAAGAGCGGCGAGCCGCTGATCCGCAAGGGCGTCGACATGGCGATGCGCCTGATGGGTGAGCAGTTTGTCACCGGTGAAACCATCGCCGAGGCCTTGGCGAACGCAGAACGCTTAGAGGCCAAAGGCTTTAGCTACTCCTACGACATGCTGGGTGAAGCGGCGCTGACCCACGCCGATGCACAGGCCTACCTCCTCGCCTATCAACAGGCGATCCATGCCATCGGCAAGGCCGCTAATGGGCGGGGCATCTATGAGGGGCCGGGGATCTCGATCAAACTCTCCGCCCTACACCCACGCTACTGCCGTGCCCAGTATGAGCGCGTGATGAGCGAGCTCTACCCCACCCTCAAGTCGCTCACCCTACTGGCACGCCAATATGACATCGCGATCAACATCGATGCCGAGGAGGCCGACCGTCTGGAGCTCTCCCTCGATCTGTTGGAGCGCTTGTGCCATGAGCCCGAGTTAGCCGGCTGGAACGGAATCGGCTTTGTGATCCAGGCCTATCAGAAGCGTTGTCCCTGGGTGATCGACTACCTGATCGATCTCGCCACGCGTAGCCAACACCGCCTGATGATCCGCCTGGTGAAGGGGGCCTACTGGGACAGCGAGATCAAGCGCGCCCAGGTCGACGGGCTGGAGGGCTACCCGGTTTACACCCGTAAGGTCTATACCGACGTCTCCTACCTGGCCTGCGCCAAGAAACTCTTGAGCGTACCCAATCTGATCTACCCGCAGTTCGCCACCCACAATGCCCACACCCTGGCCGCCATCTACCAACTGGCCGGTCAGAACTACTACCCCGGGCAATATGAATTCCAGTGTCTGCACGGTATGGGCGAGCCGTTATACCAGCAAGTGGTCGGCAAAGTCGCCGATGGCAAGCTCAATCGCCCCTGCCGCATCTACGCCCCCGTCGGTACCCATGAGACACTATTGGCCTACCTGGTGCGCCGCCTGCTGGAGAATGGCGCCAACACCTCCTTCGTCAACCGCATCGCCGATGCCAGCTTGCCATTAGAGGAATTGGTTGCCGATCCGGTCGCCGCCGTGGATGCCCTGACGACGCAAGAGGGGCGTCCCGGGCTTCCCCATCCGAAGATCCCGTTGCCCCGCGATCTGTATGCGCCGGAAAGGGTTAACGCCGCGGGACTGGATCTGAGCAATGAGCAGCGTCTCGCGTCGCTCTCCTGCGCCCTATTGAACACGGCCCATCAGCGACTCGTGGCGCTGCCCCTGTTGGAACAACCTTGCAGCGAAGGCGAGCTACGCCCCCTGCCGAATCCCGCCGATCCGAGCGACATCGTCGGCTATACCCGTGATGCCAGTGAGCAGGAGGTTGAGCAGGCCTTAGCGAATGCACAGCGTCATACCCCTATCTGGAGTGCCACACCGCCACAGGCGCGGGCCGCTATCCTGGAGCGAGCCGCCACCCTGATGGAACGCCAGATGCCGACGCTGATGGGGATCCTGATCCGTGAGGCGGGCAAGACCTTCGCCAACGCCATCGCCGAGGTCCGTGAGGCCGTCGACTTCCTCCACTACTACGCCGCACACATCCGCGCCAACTTCGATAACCAGACCCATCGCCCCTTGGGATGCGTCGTCTGTATCAGCCCGTGGAACTTTCCACTGGCCATCTTTAGCGGTCAGATCGCCGCCGCCTTGGCCGCCGGCAACAGCGTGCTGGCCAAGCCCGCCGAACAGACACCGCTGATCGCCGCCCAGGCCATCGCCATCCTACGTCAGGCTGGCGTTCCGGCGGGCGTGGTGCAACTCCTTCCGGGACGCGGTGAAACCGTGGGCAGCCAATTGGTCAACGATCCGCGGGTGCGCGGCGTCATGTTTACCGGGTCGACGGCGGTGGCCAAACTATTACAACGCGCCATCGCCGATCGCCTCGATGCTCAGGGGCGGCCAATACCACTCATCGCCGAAACCGGCGGTATCAACGCGATGATCGTCGACTCATCGGCGCTCACCGAACAGGTCGTAAGTGACGTTGTCACCTCTGCATTCGACAGCGCCGGACAACGTTGCTCCGCCCTACGCATTCTCTGCCTGCAAGAGGAGATCGCCGACCCTACCCTGACCATGCTGCGCGGCGCCATGGCCGAATACCGCCTGGGCAACCCGGAGCGCTTGAGCTGCGACATCGGCCCGCTGATCGACGCCGAGGCGCAGGCCGGTATCGAACAACATATTCATACCATGCAGGCTAAGGGGTTTCCGGTATTCCAGGCGGCATATAACTCACCTGACGATGCCCCACCTCGTGCCCGGGGCACCTTCGTGCCCCCCACGCTAATCGAATTGGATAGCCTCGATGCATTGCAGCAGGAGATCTTCGGCCCGGTACTGCACGTGGTGCGCTACCGCCGCGAGCAGTTGGATGCCTTGCTGGCTCAGATCAACGCCTCGGGCTATGGTCTGACCCTCGGGGTGCATTCGCGTATCGACGAGACCATTGCCCACGTCAGCAGCAATGCCCATGTCGGCAATATCTACGTCAACCGTAACATCGTCGGCGCCGTCGTCGGTGTGCAACCCTTCGGCGGCGAGGGCTTATCCGGTACCGGCCCCAAGGCGGGGGGGCCGCTATATCTCTACCGCCTCCTGGCCCGCAGCCCAGAAAACGTGTTGGCCTGCGCTGCCGCTCCCACCACGGCTCAACCGGACGACGACCGAGCCGAGGTAGCGTCGCCGTTGCAAGCCCTGAGCGACTGGGCGGCCGATCGCCCGGCGCTGCAGATCCTTTGTCAGCGCTACGCCGATCAATGTCTGACCGCCCCTCGCCTGCTGAGCGGACCGACCGGTGAACGCAACACCCTGATCTTCGTCCCACGCGAACGTGTGTTATGTATGGCCAGCAACGAGGGCGACGCGCTGATCCAACTAGCGGCGGTGATGGCGGTCGGCTGTCAGGTCATCTGGCCAGACACGCCGCTGCATAGTGCGCTACTGCGGGATCTCCCGCCGACGGTTGCAGCACGCATCACACTCAGCGCACCGGACACGCTGATGGCACAGCCATTCGACGCGGCGATCTACCATGGCGACAGCGATCAACTGCGTACCCTCAACGGGCAGATTGCCGCCCGGAGTGGCGCCATCGTCTCGCTGCAAGGCTGGGCCCACGGTGAAACCCAACTGCGGCTGGAACTACTGCTTCATGAACGTGCCGTGAGTATCAATACCGCGGCGGCCGGCGGCAACGCCAGCCTGATGACCCTGAGTTAACCCCGCCCTACGCGCCATCTTGGCGCGCCCCAGGCCCGACGTCGCGACCACTGGCGTCGGGCCATAGCGCGGCGAAGTCATCCCCATCGCCTCCCTAAGCCCCCCGCTCACGTTAGCGCCCCCCGCCGAGGAGACGCTCACACTCACGCTAGCGCCTCCCGCCTAGCGATACTTCATCCGACCAGTGCACTGCAGCCCATCCGGTAAACGTCTGCCCCGATGACGCACCTTTAGGGGCGCCACTCACGGATGGCATCTCACCCCACACGCGACCTGACCTTGCACGCAAAAAAATACCGCCCCCATGCGGTGAGCGGTACTTTTGCCTTAGCTCGTCACGTCACGCCGAAGCGGGACACGCGTGCGCATTACTTCAGATACTGGCCGCTGCGCAACGCCTCGATACGCTTATCCAATGGCGGATGCGACAGGAACAGCTCACCAAAGGAACGGCTGCCGCGCCCGTTGATGCAAAACGCCATCATGCTGCCCGCTTCCTGCGGCTCGTAGCTGGTCTTCAGGCGTTGCAACGCCGCGATCATCTTCTCACGCCCAACCAGATTGGCCGAGCCGGCATCGGCGCGGAACTCGCGATAACGCGAGAACCACATGGTGATGATGCTTGCCAGAATACCGAACACCAGCTCCAGTACCATCGAGACCGCGAAGTAGATCATCGGGTTGCCACTGCTCTCACCTTCCCCTTCATCACGGTTGCCGGAGAGGAACCCCGCCGCCACCTGAGCGATCAGACGCGAGATGAAGATAACGAAGGTGTTCACCACCCCCTGCACCAGGGTCATGGTCACCATGTCCCCATTCGCCACGTGGCTGATCTCATGGGCCAACACCGCCTCGGCCTCGTCACGGCTCATGCTCTGTAGCAGACCGGTACTCACCGCGACCAAGGATGCATCGCGCCGCGCGCCGGTCGCGAAGGCGTTGATATCCGGCGCATGATAGATGGCCACCTGCGGCATGCCGATGCCCGCCTGTTGGGCCTGACGGCGCACCGTCTCCATCAGCCAGCGTTCGGTTTCGTTACGCGGCTGTTCAATCACCTCGCCCCCGACGGAGCGCAGCGCCATCCATTTAGACATTAGCAGCGAGACAATAGAGCCGCCAAAGCCAAACAGCAGCGCCATGATCATCAGTCCCTGCACGCTGCTGGACTGAATGCCGGTCAGGCTCAGTACCAGACCGAACACCAGCATCACTGCCAGGTTAGTCAACAGGAACAAAGCAATACGCATCATATCGTTGTCAATCCTCTCAAACATCTCGCCCTATGCGATGATCAGATGGTAAGGCCATCTACGCGGGTTTCAAGGGTTATGGCTCGATAAGACGGCAAAGAAACAAAACTTTACATTTTCGCCACCTTAACAGGTTAAGTTTTACACACCATCCGAAGAAATCAACTAGTTGCCCGCCAAGTCGGCGGGCAACATCGGGAAAGTTTTGTAACAAATTGGCGGGCTCTACTCCCGTTTCCCGGCCCAGACCACCATCACGCGATCTCGCCCATCATCGCGGATAAACGCATAGCCCTGCGGCCATGGCACGGCGATCTGGCGCCCCTTGCCGATAGCCGGATGACGGGCCCGAAATTGGCCAAGCTTCTGCCAGTGCGCGAGCGTCACCGCCGCTTTGCCATCGAGGTCCGCCCAGTTCATGTCTGAGCGGGTACCCTGCAACGGATCCGAGCCACTCGGCCCTAACGGACGCTCGCTCTCATCACCGTAGAAGATTTGTACCGCCCCCGGCGTCAACAGTAACAACTCGGCGGCCCGACTGCCCGCGCCGCGAAAGAGACGGGTATCATGCGACGACAGGTAGCTGAGCACGTTGAACGCCTGTAACTTCTGCGCCATCTGCTGCCACAGCGGATCGATGTTGGATAGGCAGTCCGCCGCCTGCTCAGCCTGCTCCTGGTAGTCGAAGTTGATCATCGCATCGAAGCCGTGACGGTAGTAATCGCTGCGCATCACGCCATGCCCCCAGGCCTCACCGGTCATCCAGAAAGGCGCATCGTCCAGCGCCTGTTGCGGATGGGCCTGTTTCCACGCCGCCAACGCGGCGCTGGCCTGGTTTTTCAACTGCTGCCACGCCGCCGGCTCGACATGCTTTGCCGTGTCGACCCGGAAACCATCGATGCCATATTCACGGACCCATTGACTGAGCCAATGCGTCAAGTAGTCACGCGGGGTATAGCCGGGAATGGCCACGGCACGCGTATCGGCCTTATTGCGGTAGAAATTCGGTAACCCAACCGCCTGCGTCGACTCGGTCTTGACATCCGGCAGGAAGGAGAGCGACAGGGTGAAATCCGTGAAACCGGGAGCGTCGTAGTCGCCGATATCGCTACGTACCCAGCCCTTGCCCCACCACCGTTCCCAGGCGGCACTATCACCGAAATCGATGTAATCGTTAAAGCTATGCCAATTCTGCCCCGCGCCTGGGCGCCAATCCCCCCAGTGCTGACCCAAGGTCTGCTGTAGCGCCGCCCCCTTAAGATAGAGCGCGCCAAACTGATACTGCTGCATATCGGCCAGGGTGGCGTAGCCGGTATGGTTCATCACCACATCGAACAAGACCCGGATACCGCGTTGGTGCGCCCCATCCACCAGGGCACGCAGATCCTGTTCGCTGCCCATGTTCGCGTCCAAACGGGTCCAATCCAGGGGGTAATAGCCGTGATAGGCATAGTGCGGAAAGTCCCCTTTCGCACCACCACCGACCCAGCCATGGATCTGCTCCAGCGGGGAGCTGATCCATAATGCATTGACCCCCAGGCGCTGGAGATAGTCGAGCTTCGCGGTCAACCCCCGCAAGTCGCCGCCATGAAAGGTGCCAATCTCCTGCAGGCCATCCCGATGGCGACCATAGCTATTATCGTTACTCGGATCACCGTTGGCGAAACGGTCGACGAGCACGAAATAGACCGTCGCATTGTGCCAGTCGAATGCCGCCGGCCCACGCGTCTCGGCGGACTCGAGCAATAGCAGGCCGTTGCTACCCGCCGCCGGCTGCAAGGTGACCGTCCCTTGCTTGACAGGCACGATCTGGCCGCTGTAGAAATCCCGGACCGACGTCCCATCGGCAAAGGCACCCGCGACGGGCACCGTCAGCGCATCGCCATTCCAACGCGGACAACGGCGCACGGCGAGTTTCGTCGTCGCCTGGGGGTGTACCGAAAGTGTCAGCGTCGGTGTGCCGGAGCGCGTATCGATGCGCGCCTGATACAGCCCGGCGCGATAACGATGCCAGTCCGGCGCCTCCCCCTGGCAGGGTGCCAACGAAAGCGTCTGATTCAGGCGGATAGCCTCGGCGGGTTGCCAGCAACGATCGCCCTGATAGAGGCGTAGCGCGGCATGCCCCTTCTCCAGGGTGTGCTCGGCGCTGAACACCCCCTCCGCGGAAGAGGTAAACAGCGGGAAATCGGGGGCGTGCCAATCGGCCCACACCGCCCCCGGGATCAGTAATGCACAGAGGAAGGGATATTTCATCGTCGGCTCCTATGACAGGGATGCGTCACAGTGTGCCAGTCGCCGCCGCGGCTGTGCTCCTCCCCATGCAGGGAGGACAACGGGGGTGGAGAGCGCGTGCGCGTCATCCGGCCATCGGCCAGATGTGAGGCCTTCTCGCGATATTGCGTAAGCGCTCTGGGACGCATAACCAGGCGGGAATGGCTGCGCAGGCGATCGCCGAGCCTATCAACGCAGAAGAGAGCGAGGGTGCGCCCCGCTAACCGCCCGACGTGCTAGCGCGATGACGGCCCCCTAACCTCGCAGGAAGAACTCAAAAGGTAAAAAAAAACCGACTATACAGGTGGTATTGATAACGCCCCATAGGGGCCTCACACAACGTCTTTGCCTGTTCTGAGCGCGTTAACGTCCAAGACAATAAGCACAGCCCAAAACGGTTGCTGTCCTCCTCCATCGGTGGGGATGTTAATGCCGGCATAAAAAAGCGCGGCCTTGGCCGCGCTTTCGGTAGATGACATCATGGATGCCGTCGCTTACCCCTGGGACGCCTTCGCGTTCTGCTGCTCCAACTGGGCCAAGTCTTCGGCGATCTTCACCGTCTCGTTCAGGTAGGGATCCGGCTCCTGATAATCCTTCGGAATATCATCCAGCGAGCTGATCGGCTTCTTACCCGCCAGCTTCAGACGCGCATTGATGCGCTGGAGCCGAACGGCATCGTCCTCTTTATTCTCTTTCTCACGCTGTGCGTAGTTAAGCGAGACGATGTTACGTCGGGCCTTCAACGCCTTGTAGTGCGCAATATCCTGTTCGATATACTGGAACTCGGGATCCTTGGCGATGCGTGCATCGTGCAACACCAACAGTTGCGGGTCGAAACGTTGCACATCCCCGGCCTTGGTATACTCGGCGGCACGAATGCTATCCCACGGCAAGGCATTGTCTTCGAAGCTCTCACCGGTATCCGCCGGGTCAACGCCGGTCGGCATCACGATATCCGGGGTGACGCCCTTACGCTGAGTACTGCCACCGTTGATACGGTAGAACTTCTGGATGGTGTATTGCACCGATCCCAGCTCCGGCCACTCCGGACGCAGCATCTGATCGTAGATACGGTTCAGCGAGCGATACTGCTGCACCGTGCCCTTGCCAAAGGTCGGCTCGCCCACGATCAACGCCCGATCATAATCCTGCATCGCGGCGGCGAAGATCTCCGAGGCGGAGGCGCTGAAGCGGTCAACCAACACCACCAGTGGCCCCTTGTAGTACACCACGCCGTCGTTGTCGGCATCCTCACGCACCTTACCGATGTTATCGCGCACCTGCACCACCGGCCCGCTCGGGATGAACAGCCCAGAGAGGGAGACCGCTTCGGTCAGGGCACCGCCGCCATTGCCACGCAGATCGATGACGATGGCGCTAACGTGCTGTTTCTCCAACTTCTGTAGTTGCACCTTCACATCGTCCGTCAGGCCGACGTAGAAGCCAGGAATGTCCAACACCCCAATCTTATGGCCGTCGACCGTCTTCACGCTCATCTTCACCGCCCGATCTTCCAGGCGAATACGTTCACGCGTCAGGGTGACGATACGGGTCTTGGTGCCTTTACCGGCGGGCAGGATCTCCAGGCGAACCTTGCTGCCCTTCGGCCCCTTGATCAGGGCCACCACGTCATCCAGGCGCCAACCGATCACGTCGACCATTGGCTTCCCAGGCTGGCCGACCGCCACGATGCGATCGCCGACCTTCAAGACCTTGCTCTTAGCCGCCGGTCCCCCGGCCACCATCGAGTTAATCTGGGTGTAATCATCTTCCGTCTGCTGCAATACCGCACCGATGCCTTCCAACGACAGGCTCATGTCGGTGTTAAACTGCTCGGTATTCCGCGGTGACAGATAGCTGGTATGCGGATCGATCTCGCGCGCGAAGGCATTCATAAACAGCTGGAAGACATCCTCGCTGTTGCTCTGGGTCAGACGCTTGATGGCGAACTGGTAGCGTTTGGTCAGGATCTTCTGGATCTCCGGCCAATCTTTCCCCGCCAACTTCAGATTCAGCGCGTCATACTTCACCTTGGCGTACCAGAGTTTATCCAGCTCGGCCACGCTGGTCGGCCACGCTGCCTTACTACGATCGATATCGATGGTGTCGCTGCCATCGAAGCTCATCGGCTTCTTCAACAGGCTCAGGGCGTATTCATAACGCTCCAGGCGGCGCTGTTGCGACAGGTTAAACAGCGCATAGGCCGTATCCAATTGGCCGCTACGCAGTTGATCGCCCAGTTTGCCTTCATCGTCGCGAAAACGCGCGATATCCGAGGCCAAAAACACGTTGTGGTTGTAGTCCAACATGTTGAGGTAGCGATTAAAGATCTTCTTCGAGAAGTCTGCGTTGAGATCAAACTGGCGATAATGAGAGCGGGTAAAGCGAGCGGTGACCCGCTCGCTGACCGTTGCATGCTGAGGCTCTTGATGCAACTGGGGCAGATGGACGGCGTCATTGACCGCCTCGTCCGCTGCAAAAACGGTACCCGCAACCAGCGAGAGCGCGATTGCCGATACCCGGAAAAAATTGTTCATGCCTGGGTTGGCCTCCGTATCAGAACTGCAAGTGTTCTGTGCGTACAATCATTGCCAGACCGTTGGACAGCTGGACGCGGACACCGTCTTTGGTGATTTCGAGTACGGATGCCTCCATGGCATTTTTCCCGGCGCTCACCTTCACGGTTTGCCCCAGATGCAGCTGCTCCAACGACGTTACTGGCGTGGCGCGCTGTTCTGCGGCCTCGTGAGCCACGCGCGGCTTACGCTCTTGCGCGCTCTTGGCGCTGCGCGGTTTACGCGGCTCTTTATTACCCTGCTCGGCGTCGCGGCGCATAGCCGGCTTCTTACCGGCCGGACGAGGACGGCGCGGTTCGCGCTTCTCGCCATTCTCGGCGGCTTCACGCTTACGCGCTTCACGCTGAGCCTGGACGCGAGCCTTAGCCTCTTCCAGCTGCTGGCGCGCATGTTCGACATGCTGCTCATCCAGCACGCCACAGGCGTTGCCATCCAGATCGACACGCTCTGCACCCAGTTTTACCCCGTGCAGATAGCGCCAGCTGGATGTGTAAAGACGGAGTGCTGAACGTAGCTGAGTCTTGCTCAGGCCGTTTTCTTCCCCCTGCATACGCGCGACCAGGTCCTGAAAGATACCGATCTTCAGCGGGCGGGCTTCACCCTCGGCACTAAAGCACTGAGGGAAACGTTGAGCCAAAAAGGCGATGACTTCTTTACTACTGTTCAACTTTGGTTGATTTTCCATGAAATTTCCTGATTACAACGGGTTTGCCAACCAGCGATGGCATGAACAGGCGTCATTATAATGAGGCTACCGCCAAATGCCATGCCATCCGCACCACAACCTTACGCAAAAGTCACAAATTTTGCCCAGTCGCAGTGCGCCAGGTGCTGGCAGAGCGCCTCCACCACGGCTTTCAGCCCCGTTTCATCCTCGTCGTCGAAGCGCTCAAACTGTGTGCTGTCGAGATCGAGCACCCCGATCGTACGTCCGGCGACCACTAACGGCAGCACGATTTCCGCGTTGCTCGCTGCATCACAGGCGATATGACCGTCGAAGGCATGCACATCGCCGACACGCACCACCTGGCTGCTGGCGCAGGCATGACCGCAGACGCCGCGCCCGAGGGGGATACGGACACAGGCCAGCTTGCCTTGGAACGGCCCCAATACCAATGTCTGCCCATCCACAAAATAAAAACCGGCCCAATTCACCGCCGGTAGACGCTCGAACAATAACGCACTGACGTTGGACAAGGTCGCGATGGTGTTAAATTCGCCGCTGCACAGCGCGCTGAGATCGCGGGTTAGCTCGGCATAAAACGTGTGTTTACTCATGATCCTCTCTATCACTACCGGGGAATGATTAAATAGCGCGGCGAACCTTGCATAAAGTAAGCATTAAATGCGACAACACACAAGCGAAAAGCCGAATGGCTTCGTCTTAAGCGGTAACACAATGTATATTTATTTACGGTTCGCGTCACAGTTGTATACCAGCTTCTCGGTCAACCAAGGGACGATAGATGCGCTGCTCATTTCTCCGCCATCCCCATATCGCGTCGGCGTCCGGGCAATGAATGCCCTCAGGCAACACCCCACAACGGCAACGCCGCGGCGGCTACGCTGCCCGCAATGCGATGCGCTGTGCCATCTCCCCCCCGTCGCCGCCGACCAGTCGGCCTTCTGCCCACGCTGTCAGGCGCGACTGTATGAGGGACGAGACTGGTCATTGACCCGCCTCAGCGCCCTCTCCCTCACCCTCCTGATCCTGCTGCCTTTGGCGCTGTTCGAACCGCTATTACAGATTCGATTATTAGGTGTCGGCGTCCAGAGTAGTCTGTGGCAAGGTATCGTTCAGATGGCGAGCCAGGGGGATCGGCTGACGGCCGCCATGGTCGCCTGGTGCGTCGTGATCACCCCGCTCCTGCTTCCGCTAACCCTGCTGGCCCTGCATCTCGGCCAGCGCTGGCGCTATAACCGACGTCCCCTGTTACGATTACTCACTCGGGTGCGCGCGTGGATCATGCTCGATATCTATCTGGTGGGGCTGGCCGTCGCCTGCATTAAGGTGCGCGAGTACGCCGCCATCGCCCCCGGCCCGGCGCTCCTGGCCTACATCGTCGCCACCCTGCTGTTATTGCTGATGCTGATCCACCTCAACATGGAACAACTGTGGCGCCGCTGCTATCCCCAGCCACACTGCCACGCGCCCGATGAGGCCCTGCTGCTCTGTGACGTCTGCCAACACAGCGCGCCGCCCAATGCCCAGGGATGTTGCCAACGCTGCCACCATCCGCTGCATCTACGCCGCCCCCATAGCCTGCAAAAAAGCTGGGCCGCCCTGCTGGCCGCCATGGTGATGCTACTGCCCGCCAACCTGTTGCCGATCTCCATCCTCTACGTCAATGGCACACGCATCGAGGACACCATCCTCTCCGGCGTCGCTAGCCTGGCACAGAGTGGCAACCTGCCGATCGCCGCCATCGTGTTTATCGCCAGTATCGTCGTTCCCTTCGTCAAGGTGGCGGTATTGTTATTCCTATTATTAGGGATTCAGTTTCGTCAGGTTCACCACCTGGTGGTTCGCATGCGCCTACTGCGGCTAGTCACCTGGATCGGCCGCTGGTCGATGCTGGATCTGTTCGTCATCGCACTGATGATGTCGCTGATCGATCGTGATCAGTTGCTCTCGTTTACCATGGGACCCGCGGCGCTCTACTTCGGCGCGGCGGTCTTTCTTACCATTCTGGCCGTGGAGTGGCTGGACAGTCGACTGATATGGGACGCCTATGCAACCAACGACGCCAACGCGCGCGAATACGCAGAATAATGCCCTGATCCGCCATAAGCGCCGCCTATCCCCTTTCTGGCTGCTGCCCTTCGTCGCCCTGCTGATCGCCGGCTGGATGGGCTACAGCGCCCTACAGGCGCGCGGCGAGACGGTGGTGGTCAGCTTCCACACCGCCCCCGGTTTAGTGGCCGGGCGCACGCCGGTACGCTTCCAGGGCGTCGAGGTCGGCACGGTGAGCAAGGTCAGCGTCACCCCCGACCTGCGCGCCGTCGAGGTCACACTCAACATCCAGCGCAGTATGCAACATACCCTGCGCCAGGGAACCCAGTTCTGGCTGGTCAATCCCCAAGTCTCGCTGGCAGGCGTCTCTGGGCTGGATGCGTTAGTCGGCGGCAACTACATCGCCATGTTACCGGGCGATGGCGCCCCACAGAAACACTTCACCGCCCTGGCGGAGCCACCGACCCGACAACCGAGCGGCGACGAGCTGCTATTACACCTGAATGCCGCCGATCTCGGCTCCCTCAGTATTGGCTCCCCCCTCTATTATCGGAAGATCCCCGTCGGGCGAGTCTACAACTATGCCATCGCCGAGCAGCAACAGGGGGTGCGCATCGACGTGCTCATCGAGCCGCGCTTCGCCTCCTTGGTCAAGGAGAACAGTCGCTTCTGGAATGTCTCCGGCATTCGTGGCGACGTCAGTCTGTCGGGCATCTCGCTGCAGGTCGATGGGCTAACGGCCCTGGTCAACGGCGCCATCGCCTTCGACTCCCCGCCGCAGACGCCAGCGGCACAGGCTGGCAGCCGCTTCACCCTCTATCCCGATCTCGCCAGTAGCCAGCGCGGCGTCACGGTTCATCTGACGCTGCCGAGCGGCGAGGGGCTGCAAGCTAAGCGTACCCCATTGATGTATCAAGGGATTCAGGTCGGGTTGCTCACAACGCTCACCCTGACGGCGGATGGCCATGTCGATGGGACGCTGGCCGTCGATCCCAGCATCGTCGATCTGTTACGCGACGAGAGCCGTATCACCCTCAGCGCGCCACGCCTCAACCTCAACCAACTCAATCTGAGTCAACTGGTGAGCGGCAGCGTACTCGAGTTACACCCCGGTAGCGGTACTGCGCGCCGAGACTTTCAGGTACTGCCCGCAGATCAAGCCTTAACTCAGGAGGCGGGTGCCCTGCAGCTGACGCTCGACGCCGATCAAAGCTATGGTATCGAGGTCGGCCAACCGGTGCGCCTAAAGGGCATCCGTGTCGGTCAAATCAGCGGACGCGAGTTGCAGGATGATGGCGTGCGCTTCACGGCCCTCATCGCCGCCCCTTACCGCACCGCCATCCACGGCGACAGCCGCTTCGTGGTCAACAGTCGCCTCGCCGTGCGCGTCGGACTCGATGGCGTGGCGCTGACCGGTGCCGCCCCTCAAGAGTGGCTAGAGGGCGGCGTCACTATTCTACCCGGGACGCAGGGTGCCGTACGCAGCCACTACCCGTTATACCGCGACGCCGAGGCGGCCCGGGACGGCATCCGTGGCGATCAACCGCCCACCACCCTCACCCTGCAAGCCGCGACGCTGCCCGACGTTCAGCCCGGTTCGCCGGTGCTCTACCGCAAGTTCCGTATCGGCGAAATCGCCACCATCACGCCGCGGCGCGACGGCTTCGAGATCGCCCTGTATATTCAACCCGCCTATCGCCACCTGGTGGGCAACGAGAGCGTCTTCTGGGCCGAGGGCGGCGCCAAGGTCCAGCTCAACGGGGCGGGGTTGACGGTGCAGGCCGCGCCCCTAGCGCGCGCCCTGAAAGGGGCCATCAGTCTCGATAACCTGAGCGGGGTACAGACTGCGCGTGGCGCGCCGCGTCCACTCTATGCTAACGAGAGCGCCGCCCGCGCCGTCGGCGGGCATATCACCCTCTCCACCTATGACGGCGCCCGTCTGGCGCCCGGCATGCCGATCCGCTATCTCGGCCTCGACATCGGCCAGTTGGCCTCCCTCGGCCTGAGCGCCGATCGCCGCCAAGTCCTGGCGCAGGCGGTGCTTTATCCCGAGTATGTCGACGCCTTCGCCCGCAGCGGCACGCGCTTCTCGCTGGTCACGCCACGCATCTCGGCGGCGGGCGTCAACAATCTGGAAGCGCTGCTACAGCCCTATATCAACCTGGAACCGGGCGCTGGCAAGGCGACGCGTCACTTCACGCTGCAAGAGGCCACCCTGAGCGACGCACGTTATCTCGATGGGATCCAGATCGTGGTGGATACGCCGGATGCCGGCGCATTGCAGGTTGGTACGCCGGTCCTATACCGCGGGATAGAGGTGGGCACCGTCACCGGCTTGACGCTCGGCAGCCTGGGCGATCGCGTGCAGGTGGCGCTACGCATCGGGCGTGAATACCAACGCCTGGTGCGTAGCAATAGCGTCTTCTGGCAAGCCTCCGGCTACAGCCTGGCGTTTGGCCTGACAGGCGGAGTAGTGAAAAGCGGGACCTTCCAACAGTTCATCCGAGGCGGCATCGCCTTCGCCACCCCGCCCAGCACACCGTTAGCGCCCTCGGCGGCGGCGGGGACGCACTTCTTGCTCCACGATGTACCGCCAAGCGGTTGGCAAGATTGGGGCACCGCCATCCCGCTACGCTGAGGGCCACGCCCCGCCTAATGATGGCGGGGCGCGCTTAGGCCGTCACTCGGCGAATGCGCGCCGGCAACCCCTGACGCGCGGCGGCACCGACCACCCAATCGAGCACCACCCCCGGACTCTGGCGTGTCGGATCGACCAGGCCCAGTTGGTTCAGGCTAACCCCCGCCAGACGCGCGGCGGGTTCGGGTTGCGCCACCCCGTCGATGATGTGCGATCGGGCACCCAGCTCCCAATGCCCATAGCCATGCTCGATGGCGATCACCCCCGGCATCGCGCTCTCCAGCAACATGGCGCGTGCGCGTAACGTGCCGCCGGGCGTCGTCACCTCGACCCAATCACCGTTGGCGATCCCCCAGCGAGCGCCATCCTGCGGATGGAGGTAGAGCGGGTTATCACGCTTCACGCTACACAGGCGCGGCGATAGCGCCGATAGCGCACTGTGAATGTTAGACTTGTAGCTGGTCAGCTCGAACGGCCACTGATCTTGCGGCCAGCGCTCACGCAACGGCGTACCGTCGGCCAGACGCGGTGCCATCCAGGTCGGACAGCCGCAATACCGTTCCCCGGTCATGCTATTACGCGCCGCCGCCAGTTGCGCATTCCACACCGCGAACGGGCGACGATAACGATGCGTCATCCACTCGCCCTGGTAGCGGCGATCGGCGTCTTCGAAACGGCCACCACGCGCCAGTACGCTGGCGACCGGCCCGATCTCCTGCGCCGGCAGCGTCGCCTGCAACGTCGGCAACAGACGATCGACCCCACTCAGCGCCATATCCTCCGCCGTCGCCGGCGCGACCGCCGTCTCCACAAAGGCCAAGTTAGCGACGGCACGCAAGTAGTACTGATCGCCACTGTCGATCGCTAGCCACTCCCCCTGCGCATTCTGTTGCGCCCGCGGACCGAAACCGGGCAAGGAGAGGCGCTTCGCCACATCGATCAAAAAATTCTCCAAGCAGAGTGGGCGGCCATCCGCCGTCTTCGCACTCAGCGGCGTTACCGCCGGCCAGCGAGCCGTGGCGGCACGCGTCGGCACCCCTTGCCAAATCCCGGCGATCCCCCAGCTCTCATAGGTCACCGTATCCGGCACCAAATAGTCGGCCAAGGCGGTCGTCTCGTTAAGGAAGGCATCTACCGCCACGATCAGCGGCAACTGCGCCGGATCGCGCAGGCGCGACTCCAACAGGGCTCGCAGTCCCGGTACGCCATACAATGGGTTCGCCAGGTGATTGATCCACGCCTTCAAACGGTAGGGGTATCCTGCCAAGGCCGCACTCAACTGCTCCGTCAACAACGGCGAGGAGAGCGGATACCAGGGCGCACGCGCCGGATAGGGTGACTGTCCCGCCGCCACCTTCTCTTGGTACTCACGGCTTTGCTCATACGACGCCTTGCTGCGTGATAACATCAGGCCGCGAGGTTTCACCTTCCCCGGGAAGGCGTCGAAGTTATAGCACGGCCCCTTGCCGAAGGCGGGATAAGCCGGCGGCTTGGCCATCATCCCCCCTTTCAGATTGATATTCCCGATCATCACATTCAACATCAGGATGGCGTAGGCGGTATAGAAGCCGTTGGCATGCATGGTGCCCCCGTGCGTATCGACCGCCGCGCGGGTGCCGTGGGACGTCAACTGCCGCGCCAAGGCGACGATCTCCGCCTCGGGGACGCCACAGATCGCGCTGTATTGCGCCAACGTCAGCTTCTGCGCCTCGTCGCGCAGGCAGGTCAAGGCACTCTTGACCCGGATCGGCCCCTGCGCCCCCGTCAGCTCACTATCCACCCACAGACGGGCGGGGGCGGCGATGTCAGCATCCGCCAACGCCCCATCGGCGGCGGCCAACACCAACGCCCCAGTGGAGAGCGCATCACTCGGCGTCTCCGCCAGATCGGCCCGCGTCAGGAACTGCCCTTCGCGTGGATGACCCGGCTGACAGATCACCAAATGGGTGGCGTTACACCAGTGCGCCTGACCGGCCTGCTGCATCGCCGCCTCGCTCGGTTGGCTGAGGTAGTCGGCGTTATAACGCTGCTGCTCAATGATCCAGCGGATCATCGCCAACGCCAGCGCCGCATCGCTCCCCGGACGGATCGGGATCCAGCGGTTGTTGGCGCCCGCCGCCAGGCTGGTACTCAACGGCTGCGACGGCGCAACCACCACATAGCTGAATCCGGGTTGACTCCGCGCCGCCGCCAACTGGCGCGCCTGGCGTTTAAAGGGGTTACCGGATTGGGCCGGCGAGCTACCGATATACAGCACGAACTCCACCGCCTCCAGATCCGGCTTCATGTGCGCGTTCTTTTCCAGATCCTGCATCAGCGCGCCGGAGCCCGCGCGAAACGCGTAGCCACAATACGATCCATGATGACCAAAGTTACGCGAGCCGAAACTGTTCATGGCAAAACGCTTGATGATGTGATCGCGCCCCTCGTCGCCGGCGTTGGTCACCAGTAACTGGTTGGCACGCGGACCGAACTCAGGGTGCGCCGGATCTAACGGCGTCTGTAGATCGCGCAGCGCGCGCAGTCCCTCGACCGGCCCTTCGCCAAACAGATCGCCGCCCTCACAGATCTCATGCAATAGCTGTTCGTAACTAATCGTCTGCCACCGCCCCTCACCGCGCTTGCCGACACGCTTCATCGGCTGCGTGATGCGGTAGGGGCTCTCGCGGATCTCCAACATGGCGTTACCGCGCGCGCAGGCGGTCGAACGGCCCGCCAGTCCCGCCTCGCCCGCCAACGAACGCCAGGCCTCCGCCAGCGGCGTCGCATAGGGCAATTGTTGCTGCTGAGAGAGCGGATGATACGGGTTACCGGCGATGCGCAGGATACGCTCACTGCGATTGTCGATGCGCATACGTATCCCGCACAGGGTCCAGCAACCAAAGCACATCCCATTGGCGAGGCGCTGCTGAGGATTGACCTGCAAACGGCCGTCGGCATCGATGCGCATCTCCGGTTGCAATGCATTGCCAAACTGGGCACTGCGCGTCGGTTCGCCCGCCGTCCCTTGCGTGACCTCGCGCGCCATATGACGCGCCGTCGCGGCGTAGCCTGCCGCGAATACCGCGCCCCCACCGGCGGCCAAGCCGAGTTTCAATAGCTGTCGTCTACGTTTGTCCATGTTATCGCTCCGCCGCGTCACTGCGCGTCTCAATCAATTCCGTCAATAGCGCCGCCAAACAGATCCACAGTCCTGCCATCGCGGCGATACCGAGCCAACCTTCACTGCCGGCGGGGACGCTGTAGGGATAAATCCCGGCGTCATAACGCGCCACCCGTTGCACATCGATCAGCGTCAACCAGCGCAAGGCCGCCGCCGACGCCAGGGTCAGGATCGCCAGTAGCCAGCGTAAGCGTAATAGCCACGTCGCCGCCAACAGGGTCATCGCCAGTAAACTCAGCGTGGGCCAGGCCTGGAGGCGCATAAAGTGGCGACCAACTTGGGTCACCGACGCCAGCGGCCAATAGAGCCACAGCGCGAGCAGGATCAGGCTACTCAGGGCACTGATCCACAAGGTCAGCCGTAGCAGACGCCCATCCCCCGCCGTCAGGCGCTGTCCCAACAAACCGGCGATCAGCAGCCCTAACCCCACGCTGGCCAGCGGCGCGCTACACAGCCATAGCCACGGCAGCATCCACTGATGCCACAGCGGACGCGCGGCCAAGACCCACACCTCGCTACCGGTATACAACGCGATGCTGGCCCCGGAGAGTAATGTCAGCAGGGCGCAGCGACGCAACGCGGTCGGTGAGATCTGCCACTGGCCCAACGCCAAGCGCCGCCAGAAGCGCGCACCGCGCACCGTCGTCGTTAAGAGCGCGGGACGCAGACAGAGCCAGGCCGTCACGACCGCCAGCGCCGAAAAGATCGGCAGCAACAACGCACCACGTGACATCCAAGAGCCGGGGGTCAAGTAAGCGAAGAAATGCCAGGCCCGTCCCGGCTGATGCAGATCGGCGGTGAGCGCCAACGGGCCGACAATGGCCGAGATCAGCAACACCAGCGCCAGACTATGTACGAGCGTGACACTGTAACGATCGCCACCACGCAAGGCTAACCACAACAACAACGCCGCGCCATAGGCACTCCCGATGTAGAAGAAGTACTGTACCGCCCAGGGCAACCAGGCTACCGCCTGGGGCGTAACCAAGATCTCACTAATCATGGGTGTTGCTCCTCATCGCCATACAGCGCGGGCTGACCACCGACCTGGCTGACGAAGGCCGAGTCCAACCCCAGATAGAACACGCGCGGCTCGGTGTGTTGCTCCGGCTTCAGTTGATAAATTTCGCCCGAGTGGGCAGCCAATAAACGGCTGAGCGTACTCTGCGGATCGTGCAGATCGCCGATGATGCGTGCCCCGCCGACACAAGAATCGACACAGGCGGGTAATAACCCGGCCTCCAGACGATGGGCGCAGAAGGTGCATTTATCTGCCGTCAGGGTCTCGTGGTTAATAAAGCGGGCATCGTAGGGACAAGCCTGCACGCAATAGGCGCAACCGACACAACGCGTGTTATCGACCATGACGATGCCGTCTTCACGTTGATAGGTGGCCTGTACCGGGCAGACCGGTATGCAGGGCGGCGCCTCGCAGTGATTACACAGGCGCGGCAAGGTAAACATTTGGCTGACCCCATGGGCGGCGGCGCCACTCACCTCATACTGCTTGACCGTGGTACGAAACTGACCGATGGGCGGCAGGTTCTCCATACAACAGGCCACCGTGCAGGCCTGGCAGCCGACACACTTACGCAAATCGATCAGCATCGCCCAGCGCGGAGTCTGGCGCCCTTGCCGCGCCCCCGCCTCCTGGCTTGACGCCGTGCCCTGCGCCTGCCAGGGCAATAGCGCCAGGCCGGCGCTTAGGCTGCCGATACCCAGCAACAGTCGGCGCCGTTGCTGTTGTTCGTTATCCTGCTCCCGCATCACTCTCCTCCCACGTCGATGGCGCTGTCTGTAACATCACAGATCCGCCTTTCTTGATTCGCTTATTGATTGGCGTGATTTATTATGTGCAGGAGAGAAAAGGCCTTCCTATTGTGGAAAACCACAATAGCGATCGATTGCTGACCTATATCAAAATTAACCATCTCGCAAAAATACGAATCCGATCTCCGATGAATGTGCTGTTACGCCTCTGCTGGCTGTTATCGCTCCTCGTTTGCCTGGCGCCCGCTCGGGCGACACCGCCCTCGCCGCAACCGGTCACCATCGGCGTACTGGCGACGCGTGGCACCCAGATGGCGAACAGCCAATGGCAACCGCTGATCGGTTGGCTCAATCAACGCTTGCCGGCCTATCATTTTCAGCTGCAACCCTACGATATCAGCGCCTTAGATAGTGCCGTGCGCCAACGCCGACTCGACTTTGTCATCACCAACCCCGGGCAAGCCGTCACGCTGGGGCGTCATGCGCCGCTCTCCTGGCTGGCGACCCTCAAGAGCCCGCTACGCCCAGGGAATAACAACGTCATCGGATCTGCGTTAATCGTGCGGCGCGCGAGCACGCTGCACCATCTGGCCGATCTGCGCGGCAAGCGCATCAGCGCCGTCGCCCCCCAAGCGTTCGGTGGATACCAGACGCTGCTGTATCGTCTGGCGCGCGAGGGCTACGACTACCGCCACTTCTTCGCTCAAACTCGCTTTGCCGGCTTTCCGCTGGATGCCTTGATCTATCGCCTGCGCGATGGGGAAACCGACGCGGTCATCGTCCCGGTCTGTCAGTTGGAAACCATGGCCAGCGAGGGGCTGATCGACGCCCAGGACTTTCGGGTGATCGACAATATCGCCCCGGCCGACTTCCAGTGCCAAAGCTCGACGCAGCTCTATCCCAACTGGTCCTTCGCCCGAACCGACCGCGCCAGCGCGGCGCTAGCCAAACAGGTGGCCGCCGCCCTGTTGGCATTACCGGAAACGCATCCGGCGGCCCGCGCCGCCTCTTCGCTCGGTTGGAGCGCGCCGGAGAGTAGCTACAGCATCGAACAGTTCTACCGCCAGTTGGAGGAGACGCTCCCGGTCAGCCTGACCCTACAAGTCCTACGCTGGCTGCAAGAAAACCAAGCCTGGCTCTGGGGCGCATTAGGTATGCTGCTACTGTTGACGCTGTATCACCTGTGGCTGGAGTGGCGTTTTCAACGCACCCAGCGTCGCCTGCTTGATGCCGAGGCCGATCTGAATCGCAAACGCCTGGCGCTGGAGCATGCGCAACGCGTCGCCATCGTCGGTGAATTGGGCACCAGCCTGGCTCATGAGCTCAATCAACCGCTGGAGGCGATCAAAAATTATGCCGACGGCTGCCTACATCGCGCGCACCGCCAGGCCGAGATCACCACCCTAATCCCCGCCTTGGGACACATCAGTCAACAGGTCACACGGGCCGATGCCATCGTCAAGCGGCTACGCCGCCTGATCCGCCGCGCCCCACAACCTGACGTCGAGCTGGCGCCACATAACGTGATGGACGATACCCTGGCGCTGCTCGCGTATGAGTTCCGCCGCCACGCCATCGTCTTGACGCGCCGCTTAGACGGCGTTCCACGTTACGACCGCTACGACGCCATCGGCCTACAGCAACTGCTACTTAATCTGTTAAAAAACGCCATCGAGGCGCTGGCGAGCCAACCTGAACCGCGCCACATCACCCTGAGCCAGCACTACCTGGCAGACGCCTACCAAGTCATCATCGCCGACAATGGTCCCGGCCTGCCCCAAGAGAGCCAGTGCGTGCAACAGGCCTTCTTTACCACCAAGCCCGACGGACTCGGCCTCGGCCTCTCCATCTGCCAACAAGTCACCGAGGCGCTCGCGGGCACCCTGACGCTAGAAAACCGTCCCGAGGGCGGCTGCCAGGCGACGCTGACCCTTCCCTACCCCAGCAAGGAGGTGACATGACCATCCCGATCTCGATCCATATCGTCGATGACGACGCATCGGTGCGCGACTCGCTCGGATTTATCCTGGAAGGATATGGTATGACGGTGAACGCCTTCACCGATGGCGAACGTTTCCTGGCCGCGGTGGACGCCAGTCAGCCCGGCTGCGTCATCCTGGATCTCCGTATGCCTGGGCTCTCTGGGATGCAAGTTCACCAAGCCCTATTGGCACGCGAGAGCGTGCTGGGCGTGATCTTCCTCACCGGGCACGGCGATGTGCCACAGGCCGTCGAGGCGCTGCAACGCGGCGCCTGCCACTTCCTGGAGAAACCGGTGGAAAGCCGTAGCCTATTGGCCGCCATCGAGGCCGCCTGGCTCGTCTCGCGCCAACGCCTGTGTGAGCAACAACATCGTCAACGCCTTGCCCGGCTAACGGCACGTGAACGGCAGACCTTCGATCTACTCTGCCAAGGATTAAAGAATCAGGCCGTCGCCGAACGGCTACATGTTTCGCTGCGTACGGTGGAGGTGCATCGCGCCAACATCAGCCGCAAGCTGGAAAGCGCCTCGCTGCTCGCCTTCCTCAGCCAACGCGACACGCTACAGACAGCGCACGACGATGATGACCATCGCGAACGTTAACCCAACAATCAATATTGCATATGCTATTTACAAGGTGTATATATTGCATATGCCATTTAGGAGCCGCCATGCCCAGACCCAAGATCCCACGCCGCATCTGTAGTCATCCGCAGCACCGTTGCTTCAAGCCCAACGGCATTCCCTTGCCGCAACTCGAACAGGTGATGCTGGCGCGCGACGAGTTTGAGGCCCTGCGTCTGGTCGACCGTGAGGGATTGCAACAGCAACAGGCCGCCGCCGAGATGGGGGTATCGCGCCAGACGCTGGCTAACATCCTCAAACGGGCACGCTTTAAGCTGTTGGACTGCCTCAGTAATGGCAAGGCACTGATGATTGATGAGTCATAAGGAAGGTTCACGATGTTAACCGCAATACCGATGCACGGCGCACGCATCGCCGGCCACCTGGCCCGTGCGCCACAACTGGCCTTTTTCAACGCCAACGGGGAGGAGGTCGCTCGCTACGCGAATCCCGCCGCCAGCGAACAATGTTCAGGAAAGAAACAGCTACTGGCGCTACTGCGCCAAGGGCAGATCCGCCGCCTGGTGGTGCGTAATGTCGGCCAGCACATGGCCCAACGCCTGCTCGCGCTGGGGATCGAGATCCGCCTGGCGCACGGCGGTGAATGGCAGGCGGACTATTGCCAAGAGGAGTGTAACCTCGCCCAACTGACCGATGCGAGCCAGGCGCGCCCCCCGCGTAAACCGCACCACGCCGGCCACGCCTGTGGTTGTGGGGGGAGTGCGAAGCAGGTGACGACGCCTACGCGCTTGCAACCGCGTCCAAGCGGCGTCCCCCACATCATTCGCTGCCGTCAAGGGTAGCCCAGCGTCGGCCCACGCTCAACGCGCGGGCCCCCCTCGGCTCCGCGTTGCGCTCCATACTCCGCCGCCACGATCCATTCACAATGGGTAACAATAATCATCCGTGATGATTCGCGTATTCACCACTCGCGATACTATCCTTACAGACTCTGGCCTACGCTATTCTTTCGCCACCAAGAGGTCCCCCATGAAACGCTACTCATGTATCGCGCTGGCACTCCTGAGCTGCGCCACCCTCGCTCCCGCCTATGCGGCGGCGGACGACGGCATCATCCGTCATACGGTACAGTTTCCCAAAGGGCAATCAGGAACAACCCTCCATGGCAGTATCCAGGGGAATGACACCCTCGACTACACCTTAGTCGCCGCGCAAGGACAGCAGATGAGTGTGACGCTCAATGGGAAACGCTCCACCTATTTCAACCTGTTAGCCCCAGGTAATCACGGCGAAGCACTATTCAATGGTTCGATCGAGGGTGATCACTACCAGGGGATCTTGCCGACCAAGGGGCAATATACGGTGCGCCTTTACCAGATGGGGGCCGCCAAAGACTCCTCGACAGCCCATCCTTTCACGCTGACGATCCGTATCCAGGGCACCTCGGCCAGCCGCCCCACGTCGCAGCACAGCGCCAGCGGCACGCTACCCTGCGCCCAGCACAGTGGTCAGCCGATGGGGCAATGCCCGTTCAGCGTCACGCGTCAAGCTAACGGTGATGCCACCCTGACGCTTACCTTGCCCGACCAGCGCCAACGCACGCTGTTCTTTGCGCACGGCAAGCCGCTGAATGCCGATCTCAGCCAGGCCGATGGCGATATGACCTTTACCTGGCAGCAGCAGGACGATCTGTTTCTTATTCGCTGCGGCCACGAACGCTATGAGGTTCCTGCCGCCGCCATCACCGGAGGCTAACGAAGGGCGATGACGCACGGCGCCGAGAGACACCTCTTAGCGCCTCGCCGGATATGCAATTCATGACGCACGGCGAGTGACGCCGGACCCAAGATAGGGCCTGCGCGTCACTTTCCTGCTATGCCTGGCGTAGCGTCGTTAGCATCACCTGCGGATCCCTTGATCTGTGGCGACTCCGAGGCAGGCGGAAATAATAACGCCGTATAGTGGGCCGAGATCGCTCCACTGTGTTTACCATCGCTACCGTAATAACGATCTTCGCGGCACAGACGCTCGTGAGTATCGCAAAAAATACCGTTCGCGAAGGTGAACGCCGTCCGGTCGAAGTCACCCTGCGAGAACACCCGCTGCGCGACACGCGCCCCCAAATAACGCTCCGTCAAGGTGCGCGAAACACCCTGCGCATCGGCGCAAATATAGCTATCACACAGAACCCCCGCTTGCGGTGAATGCAACGCCGTCTTATCGGCGGCATGCACCTGTGTCAGTGACGATAGCGCCCACAATACGCCGATAAATAAACCCCGGCTCACCGTCATCGTTGCATTACTCACGTTAACCCTCATCATCATGTCTCAACTTGTGGATATCACACGCCATCTGCGCCAGTCGCCATGGCTGGGTATCTCCCCCCGCCCGCGATAATGGGCACAGCAAGCCACACACTGCGCTCTGTACCGATTAGAGATAACGCCGGATAAACGCCTGTAAGGGAATCGGCTGGCTATAACGATACCCCTGCAAGTACAGCACATCGTGCGCCTTCAGATAGGCTTCTTGCTGCTCCGTCTCGACCCCCTCGGCGATAATCTTTAAATGTAGGCTCCCCGCCAACTCGATAACGTTGTTCACAATATGGCTGGAGATTTCATCCAGGCCGATCATCTGAATAAAACTCTTATCGATCTTAATATAATCGACATGAAATTTTTGCAGATAAGAATAGGTCGAATAACCGGTACCGAAGTCGTCGAGGGCAAAGGTCACGCCCAACCCCTTTAAGCGCTCGAAGTTCTCCTTGACCTCACTCTTCGAGGCAATCTCATCGCGTTCAACCAACTCTAGCGTGAGTTCTAACTGGCGCGTATCGAATGCCTGTAAGAAATGGTCACAATCTGCGACGATGCTCCGATGCTGAAGATATTTCTGGCTAATATTAAAACCGATATGTATCCGCTTCGACACTCTGCCACGTAATGCCTCCCGCGTATCCAAGATCAACTGCCGGGTCATCGGCACGATCAATCCAGAGTCCTCTGCCGCCGGGATAAATTGATTCGGCGGAATCATGCCGATCCCTGGACGGAGCCAGCGGATTAAAATTTCACCGCCGGTGACGCTGTTGGTTTTCAGATCAACGATCGGCTGAATATAAGGGACAAACTCGTTATTTTTAATACCGTTGCGAATTAACTCGGTAATCGATAAGGGTCGATTCAAACGTAGAAATACCGCTAGCATGGCGAATAGCCCAAGCAGTAGGCTTAAATATATCCCCAGCAAGTAGTTATCTATCAGGTTGGTTAATATGGTGCGCTTGGTAATAATATAAATTATCGTGTAGCCGTAATCAGAGGTGATAACATGATAGCCCTGCGGCATCCGCGAAAACTTAGGGGTCACTCGCCCCTCAGCCGATAAAATCTCACCACTCACCCCAAAGTAGACGCGAGGAAAGGTATTGATCACACGTAGCGTATTAGCGATGAAATAGCCATCCACCCCCACTAGTACCGTGCCTTGCGCCGTCTTATAGCTATAGAATAACACCGGTAGCGAAGGGGTCGCCGCATCCCCGGCCAAGAGATAGAGGCCATTGACCTGTTCTATTTTTTTACGCTCGACTCCCGACACCTCTTTATACAATGAAGTACAGTAACCTCCCGCCTTTGAGAATAACTCGAGGGAGCGGACATTCGGCGTTAAGGTCACTTGATGAATCAACGCATTCATCACCGACTCAGAGCAAGTGCGTCCCAACAAATGACTGGTCGATTGCGCCGCCGTTTTGGCATGACCCAGGATACCATCGATATGTTGGCGGGCGAAATCGACCTTGAGATTTGTGTCTTTATACAGCGCCTTAATCGAAAAAATAAGCAAGCAAAGCATCAAGATAACGAATACACCGAATCCAGAGACAAACGCAATGAGTAATTTTTTAGCAATAACTTTTTTTACCCTTTCCTGACTCATATCGCTCCCAGTCTTACCCCACTTATGGCATGTGTATGATGAAACAGTGGCGAACATTCCACACAACAACCCCCTCTGCGTGATCCTAGACGATTATAGCAAAGCGCCATTAACCGCCCTCACTCTAGGGACTTTATCTCACCGACTTTGTCGAAACGACCCCACGGCACCATCGGCTCCGACGGCCATCGACCCTCCCGATATCGTCGATCCCCTAACCCGACGTGCTACCTCCCCCAACTCATCCGACTGGGCCTCACTGGCAAAACGCCACAGATGCACTACGATTAATAGGCAAGGCGATCCATGCCTGCATAATGCCAACTTTTAGCGCACGGCTCTCCACAAGAGCCATTCCCCTAGACCTGATACAGGAATCGTGTCAGGTCTTTTTTTATCCACTTCAAAATCAATCAGTTGCAGATTTTTCGATCGCCTGCGCATCCCCACTTCCTCCCTATCCTACACTAGCCACCTTCCGGCTAATATCTTGAACACACAGGAATATTCTGAAAAATTCCATTAAGTGATAATAGTCCATTTGGCCGAGTATCGCCCCTCAGCTGCACAGCCCGTCAACCACCTCCTGGGCATGATAGGCAGAAGAAGACGCTGCGTAGCCCTCATTTCTCCCCCCTGAGCAGCGGTTTATTTGTAACCAGATGAAACTACCTCTCCCCTCGATATGAGCTACTCCAACGCGTTGTCGTGCGTTGTCGTGTGTTGTCGAGCATTACCCCACTGTTGTCGGTTACAACAGGGGGCATGATCTAAGGTTATATGTGTTGCTGTGGGGGGCGATTTCATGGCAGAGCAAGCGCGTTAGAGATACTGGAGGCGAGCTACCGAAGGTCCGCACCTGCTGGCGGTTGTGTGAGTTATGGTACAAGCAGCCGCGCATCGCCCCCTTATTCAGGCGGCGCGGGCCAGATGAGTGCCTCTCCCGTCGGGATGATGTCATCCACTTGTAACCGGTATCTTCGCCAGTCATTCAGGCGTTGACTTAGCGTAGTGCTATCTTGCGTCTCATTCAGTTCGAGTTTGTCCGTCAATAACTGAATTCGCTGCGAGGCCAGCGCCAACAGATGTGCCTTGTGCTGTTGATCCTGCTCCAGCTGCGCGCGTTGCTCGGCCTGCTTATCCTTTACCCATGCCTCACCCGTCCAAACATCAAAGGCGGTAGTGGGCGACAACGTAGTAAAGCGTGGTGGGATCTCTCCCAATTCCTGAATCGTGCTGCTTTGGCGGGTCTCGGTGTCCCAGACCTCCTCGCCTCGGTGGTCGGCTACCTCCTCCCAGCGCTGGCCATCCGGCGAGCGAACCAAGGCGAACCCAGCTTTCGGTTGAGTTGGGGCATCCAGGTAGCTATAGGCGGGGATACCGACCCCTTCCATCACATAGTCATAGTCGGCACCGCAGTATTCGCGAGTAGTTTCATTGGCATGGTATAGCAGCACCCAGCCAGCTGTTTTAGCTAACCGCTTTTTGGTGAATTCAGCCTGAGATGGTGTAAGTTGATATTCCATTTATGCAGCCCTCACGATATAGAGAAAGGCGACGTTACGTGGGCGAGTTTCCTCGGCCGTTCGTGCGACACGGGCAGCATTAAAATCCAGCGTACCCGCATTCGACCAGTCAACAGATCTCGGAGTGCCATCCGCCCCGGGACCTGACGATGTCCGTTGAAATGCCCCGGAACCAGAGCCGGAATAAGAGAATGTTTCAGATATTCCCGTGACACTACCAGTAATGTTTTGCAAAGCGTCCGCTTGGTGAGTCAAAATAACACGGAATCGATCCACGCCTCGGTCATTGTCATAGCCACAAATAAACTCCCCGCGTAAGTCGGGCAAAATCCCAAGGGGATAGACCATTGCGAGTTGTGGATAAACAGATAGCGAAAAAGTCTGCCCAGCACAGATTACCCACCCTCGGGGAGGAAATATCAAGGGCCAAGGAATTGGCACTCCCACAGGGAGTGAGTCCAACGCTTGACTGACCAATTGCTCGACACGCTCATTCACACGTCGTATTGCATTGGGTGTCGCCGCTTGATTGGTTTGATAGCTATTGAGATTGTCGTTAAGCTGCACCCGGCCAGCCTGGCTGGTACTGGCGAGGCGGGTGGCTATGTCATAAGCGCGTCTCACCGCATTAGCCGTCGCTGCCTCGGTGGTACTGAAGTTGTCGGTGCGGTCGTTGAGCTGCACCCGTCCAGCCTGGCTGGTGCTAGCGCGGCGGGTGGCCTCGTCATAGGTGCGTTTGACCGCATTAGCCGTCGCTGCCTGAGTGGTGCTGATGCTGTTGATGCTGTCGTTAAGCCGAACTTGTCCGGCCAGGTAGGTACTAGCGGCCTGGACGGCCTTGTCATAGGTGCGTTTGACCGCATTAGCCGTCGCTGCCTGAGTGGTGCTGGTGCTGTTGATGCTGTCGTTAAGCCGAACTTGTCCGGCCAGGTAGGTACTAGCGGCCTGGACGGCCTTGTCATAGGTG
>NZ_JBIUCY010000039.1:0-5699 GCF_044540725.1 Edwardsiella sp. A.80236 | reverse complement strand
GAACAACAGCAGCAAGCGTGGCAGGACAGCTACGCCAACTTACAGCGCATGTTCGAGGTTACCTCGCAGGAGTTGGCGAAAAACGACAGGGTTTGTCAGGCCTTGAGCATGCAAGTCACCAGCTTGGCGCAGCAAGTCGAGAGCTTAAACAGAACAGTGCGCCGCTTGAGCAATTAGCCAAGCGGCACGAACAGCGGCATTCTCGCGGTCACGGCATGAGTTTATAAGCGTTTATCGGCAGCATCGTAAGCGGCAGAACGCTCGCGCTTACCGACCGCCACCACGAATACCGTAATGGTTTGATCGCGAACCTGATAGACCAAGCGATAACCGGATGCACGGAGCTTGATTTTGTAGCAATCCGGCAGCTCTCGCAGGCGATTTTTATCGATCCGCGGGTGCTGTAGAACCTGCTCGAGTTTTTTCTTGAACTGCAGACGGACATCATCCCCGAGCTTACGCCATTCCTTCAGGGCTCGGGGATCAAACTCAAGGTTATAGCTCATCCAGTGACACCTTTACGCCCGCCTGTGGGTTTTCCAGCCGATCCCGAACGATAGCCATCAAATCGGCATCATCCTCGGTCAGCAAAACCTGCTGGAACGGCAAGCGTCCGCTTTGGGCTACATACTCCAGTGTTTGGCGCAGAACCTCGGACGGCGTTACGCCCAGCTTTTCCAATGCGGCATAAGAGCGGCTTTTCAGCTCGTCATCGATCCGAATATTAATCGTGGCCATCATCTCACCTCTTTATGTAGTGACAAGTGTATCTACAAAAAGTAGTATGAGCGTAAAGCCGTGCGAGAACAAGCAGGAATAACGGATTGTCGGGGATGACAAAAACCGTTGTTGAGGTGTAACTTAGCGGCAGAAAAAACAAAGCCCCGAAATCATGCTCTACTTTGGCGAGCGGACATGACATTCAGGGCTAGGTCGAAACCTAGAAAGGATATTAGCACATGCAGCGTGCAAAACAACAGCCCCGCCATAAGGCTGGGAGCCTTGGATAATCAGGCTTTAACGCTTTTTAATGACCGGTTACCCCACAAGCCGTACTTCTCCGATGATTTACAGTTTGGTGTCCGCATTGCCGGTAAAGAGCGTGCTCTCCTCGCAAAATACATCCAGTTTAACCAGCCCCACGCCATGTACTGGCTTTGCTTTGACGTGGACAGGGCCGGAGCCGCGATTGATTGGGCCGATCTGGGTGCACCTGCGCCGACACTGACCATCAAAAACCCCGATAACGGACATGCTCACCTGTTGTATGCCTTGCATACGGCGGTACGCACCGCGCCGGATGGTCGAGCCGCCCCCCTCAAATATGCCGCCGCCATTGAGAATGCGCTGCGTAAAAAATTGGGCGCAGATGCGGGGTATTCAGGGCTAATTTGCAAGAATCCGAACCATCTGCACTGGCAGATTACCGTCTGGCAGCCAGAGCTCTACACCCTCGACTGGTTAGCCGATTACCTCGACCTTGGCGCAGCCAATGACCGCGAAATCCTACCGGACTACGGTTTAGGCCGTAACTGCACCCTCTTCGATAAAACCCGCAAGTGGGCTTACCGCGCTATCCGCCAAGGCTGGCCGGAGTATGATCAATGGCTGCAAGCCTGCATTGACCGCGCCAAAGCTTACAACCTGCAGTTCTCCACACCGTTAGATGAGAACGAAGTTATGGGCATTGCCAAAAGTGTAGCCAAGTGGACAAGTAAGAATTTTACAGAGGTGGGATTTGCTGAGTATGTTAAAAAAACACATACGCCTGAACTTCAATCTAAAAGAGGCGCTAAGAGTAAAGGCGGTGGTAGGCCCTCTCTTGGAGAGCCGTGGATTGAGTTAGGTATTAGTAGACGAACTTATTTCAGACGACGTAATTTAAATTAGCGATATATCTATCGCTCGGTGTCCTTTAGGTGTCTTAACTATGTTAAAGCTTACTTTTGTACCCTTAGGTAAATCTATAACATCAAGATTGTTAACTATATCTGAATGACTGAATATTAAGTCTCTTCCTTTTTCACGCCTAATAAAGCCAAAGCCTTTAACAGGGTCGTAGAAGTTAACAAAGCCAATAGTTATATCCATTTCATTGTTTCTCAATAGGAAGTAATGCTCTCAGTTCACGCCGGTATGTTTTAGCTAGGTTTTTTTGCGTTCTAGCCACAATACCAAACTTATAAATAAGCTTGTTAACCTTTGATATTTGTTCTTCGCTAAGTGGCGGCGAAAATGTTTTAATGTACCTTTTTGCGAACATGGTACATTTTTTTATTCTAAATTCGTCATAGATGGGTAATATTTCAGACAGCGTTTGTCGAAGATCTTTTGCTTGGCTATGTCCAAGCCTTTCCATTTGAGCTACTTTACCTGAGCATTTATTCCAAAGATCATGATACTCAACACTATCTTTCTTTGCGTCATAGTCTTTTTTGCATATATAAACTAGATATCTAATGTATCGTCTATCTGCTTTTGTGAGCTTTGGAATCCCATGCTTAACCCATAAGCCTGTTACTTGAAGCTTGGCATTTGAATCTTTGCTGTGTTCAATTGATGTTTTGTCTTTATTTATATTAAGTCTATAACTTCTAGCCATTCCAGTTACTAGTTGTATGATCTCTGTCTTTTCTGCATCAGACAAGTCATTATCCGATGATACAGTTATATCATCTAGTAATCTGGTATAGGAAAGTCCTTTTCTACTTAGTTTATTTACTATATTGAACTCTTTATTGAAAAAAACTAGGTTTGCTATATAGCTTGAACAGCATGCACCTTGAGGGACTTTACCGTTTAATGTAACTAATTCAGTTAATGCTGATGACACATCAGGAGAAAAACGCATTAAATATTGGAATATTTGGTGTACATCTCGTTTACTAATGCTTGGATAAAAATCTTGTATATCCATGCAAATAATTGTTTTCTTTTTTGTATGAGACGCAGAATTAGATATGTAATCTTTTTCTTTTAGACCGCCATGCAAATAACTTGGGTAGGTTACATTTTCAAAAATTTCCCTATTTATTTTTTTCTGTAGTGCTTTTAGGGCTTTTTTAGGTTCAAAAATTGTTCGTTTTTTTTGTTTCTTCCCTGTGTGGATATCGAATGATTTGTATGATTTAGGTATTGTTTCGATTATCCATTCTAGTCTAGGTCTATCTACTCCAAGCATGGATGATAATGACTCTAAGGATGAAATGGATGTACCGTTGAATCTAGGTTTTGTCATGGTGATATTTTTTAGGTGTAGAGTTTAAAGTCGATTAGTTCAGGAAGAATTTTTCTACTATTTCAGCCAGAATCTTCCCTATAATCAAGATCTTACTAGCGTTAATGGTAACCGCGTTCATATCTTCCTTAGCGCCGATCTCTTTCTTTTGCTTCTTCTTTCTGTCTCCAGATTTAGTTGAAGCGCTCTTAATCACAGTGATATTGATGTTGATGTTAAACATACTTTGTTTCTCCGTTTTGGTTTGATTTCTGTCAGACCAGGGAAAACCAAAGGAATAAATCTATCAGCGCTTAGGGACTTTAAAATCTCATTGTCAGACAATCGTCGCCAGTTTTTGTGCAGGTAATAAACGTTTGTTGCGCGCTATCACCGTTACTTAGCGACCAGCCGGTCATGATCTCGTTAGAGATCGCCTCGTTAGACAAGGCATAGTCTTCCTTTGATATCACGTGACTATTTTTTAAAGAGCAAGAGTCGGGCGAGGTTCGCCCGTTTCGAGGGACATTATAATTTTAGTGACACTATATGTCACTAATTCTTAGATGTGGCACTAAACAACCTATATCAGATAACAGCCCTGCTTTTGCGGGGCTTTTTGTTTGTGCGTGAAGTGGCCTCGATGTACGATAGATGCTGAATTAAGCCAGTACACACAGCGTCCCCTCTGCGAGGTTCCTTCTGTGACTGGTTCAGGGGGCTCGCCGCCCCCCGAAACCCCTTGCATCCACTGCGAAAATTCGCACGTTGGGTGCGAAACTTTCTCAGCGGATTCTCATGGAAAAGCGCACCAAAGAGATCAAAATCAGACTCACCGAAGCGGAGCATCAGCGGTTACTTGAACGCTGCGACCGTACGCATTTGGCCGAGTGGTTACGTGCCGTTGGCTTAGGCGAATCGCGAACAGTTCGGCGTCGTCCGCTACCTACCGTAGACCCGACCTTGTTACGTCAGGTCAGCGGGATTGGTAATAACCTCAATCAAATAGCCCGTTACTTGAATCAGCATGGCTTACCGCCGCAAGAACGGGTGTCGTTGTTCGCCGTGCTTAATAGCATTGACCAACATCTTGCCGAACTGCTGGAGCAACATCGTGATTGTTAAGATTCATGGTCGTGGTGCCGGTGGCGGGAGTGGCCCTGTCGATTACCTTCTGGGCCCAGATCGTCAGCGCGAACAAGCGATGGTGTTACGGGGTAACCCTGAGCACGTCAAAGAGCTGATTGATGGCTGCGCATTTGCCCGAACCTATACCTCTGGCGTGCTCTCTTTTCAGGAGAGTGATTTACCCGCAGGCGAAAAGCAGCGCTTGATGGATGAATGGGAGCAGACATTGATGACCGGTCTAGATAAAGACCAGTATGCCTGCCTCTGGGTTCAACATCAGGACAAAGGGCGTCTTGAATTGAATTTTGTTATCCCGAACATCGAATTGCAGAGCGGAAAACGGCTGCAACCTTACTTTGATCGGGCTGACCGGCCTCGCGTTAACGCATGGCAAACCCTCACCAATGACCGGCTTGGATTACGCGACCCGAATGACCCTGCTAATCGCCGAGCATTAACCCCCTCTAATGACCTTCCTCGCAACAAGCAGCAGGCGGCGGAAGCTATTACCAAAGGGCTCATCTGCCTGATTGAGCAGGGAGAAATCACGGATCGTAAAGGGGTGATTTCCCACCTTACCGATGCTGGATTGTCGGTTGTACGGGAAACCAAATCCAGTATCAGTATTGCTGATCCGGCAGGTGGCCCGAATATTCGCTTAAAAGGAGTGCTGTATGAGCGAGATTTTAAATTTAGCGCGGGAGTTCGAGAGCAAATCGAAGCAGCAAGCCAAGACTACCGCAACGAGCGTCGCGCTCGCATTCGGGAAGCACGAGAAACGTATCACCGAGGCCTTGAGATTAAGCTCAAAGAACATACAGACCGCTATCCAAGAAGAGAACGACAACCAGCTAAAGCAGATACACCGCTTAGTCGGAATGACATGGCTGTACAGCCTGGCATTAAGCGGGATCCTGTTTGCGATATTGATTGGCGTAGCTTGGTATCTCGGGACTATCGTGGTCGAACGCCAGAACGAAATCAGCGAGCAGAGCCAGATCCTGCAGGACTTAAAGAGCCAGACCGGAGCCGGCGTATCGATAATTCGCGATTCCAAGAACAAGAGCGTGTATTACCTGATCCTTCCGCAGGGGGCGAAGCAGATCGACGAGTACAAGAACGCTCAACATCGTCAGGTCATCAAGTACAGCGCCAAATAACCTCATCAGACGCCACAGAATCGATTCTGGGCGGTTTTATCTATCAGGGTGAAGAGATTCATGACCGAAATGGAGCAGCAGCTTCTGAGCGCATTAGAGAGCTTACAGAGGCACTACGAACAACAGCAGCAAGCGTGGCAGGACAGCTACGCCAACTTACAGCGCATGTTCGAGGTTACCTCGCAGGAGTTGGC
>NZ_JBIUCY010000038.1:0-5911 GCF_044540725.1 Edwardsiella sp. A.80236 | reverse complement strand
TTAGGTTGCCAGCATCACCGAAAAAATGTATATTTTTCGGCGAATAAATAGCATTCTTTGACGCCGATAGCACCAGCGAACTTATATTTTTAGGTTCGTTACCTGACGCCTTAAATATTGCGGCTCCCGGTCAGCCGAAGATTCTATTAGCAGTGGCATAAATCAGCATCGCCTGATGTTTCTGGTTCTATGCGAATTCACAGTGTGCTCATTGATTCGTAATTCACTCTGACAAGGAAATGGCAATGAAAAAGGTTCTTCTCTCTGCAGCAATGGCAACCGCGTTTTTTGGCATGACTGCTGCCCATGCAGCTGATACCACTGTTGGCGGCGGCCAGGTTAATTTCTTCGGTAAAGTTACCGATGTATCCTGTACTGTTTCCGTTAACGGCCAGGGCAGCGATGCGAACGTTTACCTGTCTCCGGTAACCCTGACTGAAGTTAAAGCGGCAGAAGCGGATACTTACCTGAAACCGAAATCTTTCACCATTGACGTCTCTAACTGCCAGGCTGCTGATGGCACTAAACAGGATGACGTAATCAAACTGGGCGTGAACTGGACCGGCGGTAACCTGCTGGCTGGCGCAACCAGCAAACAACAGGGCTACCTGGCGAACACCGAAGCTTCCGGTGCTCAGAACATCCAGCTGGTGCTGTCTACTGACAACGCTACCGCGCTGACCAACAAAATCATCCCGGGTGACAGCACTCAGCCGAAAGCGGAAGGCGACGCTTCCGCTGTAGCTGATGGCGCGCGTTTCACCTACTACGTAGGCTACGCCACCAGCGCGCCGGCCACGGTAACCACCGGTGTGGTTAACAGCTACGCGACTTACGAAATTACTTACCAGTAATTCCGTCAGAAAATAAAACTGCCCCGCGATGGGGCAGTTAATAACAATAATAAAGCGGCAATGTCCGCCGCTTGTATTTTTATTCTGAGGTCAGCATGAAGCGTATTGTCCTTTTTTTCTGTTTCATTTTTAGTTTTGCGGCCCATGCCAACAATATTATTGTTAACGGTACCCGCTTTATTTATCCAGGAAATGAAAAAGAAATAACGGTACAGCTTTCAAATAACGCCGACCGTCCGGCGCTGGCGCAGGCCTGGCTGGATAACGGCGATGCCGATGCCACACCGGATACCATTACCACCCCGTTTATTATCACCCCGCCGATTTCGCGCGTTGACGCCAAGAGCGGCCAGACGCTGCGTATTAAGCTCGGTAGCAGCGCCGGTCTGGCGAAAGATAAAGAGACGCTGTGGTGGCTGAATCTGCTGGAAATTCCGCCGGTGGTGGCCAATCAGAAAAATGAAGGCCAGAACGTGCTGCAGCTGGCGATCCGTTCGCGCTTTAAATTTATTTATCGTCCTGCCGGACTGGGCAACCGCGATGCGGCGGCCGAGAAGCTGACCCTGACCGCCAGCGGCAGTAGTCTCGCCATCAACAACCCGACGCCGTTCTACATTACCGTCAGCCGTATTTCCCGCGACGGCGGTAAAGCCCTGAACAGTAAAACCGTGATGCTGGCGCCGCAGTCCAGCCAGACGGTGGCGCTCTCCTCCGCCGTCAACCGCGGCGAAACCCTGACCGTTAACAACATTAATGACTATGGCGCCGATGTCGCAGTGAAAGTGGCCGTTAAATAAGGGAAAAGCTAATGAAGCAGAGGTCATTCTGCCCGGGAAGATTAAGCACCGCGATCGCCATCGCGCTGTGCTGCTTTCCGCCATTTTCCAGCGGACAGGAAAACCCGGGAACGGTATATCAGTTTAACGACGGCTTTATTGTCGGCAGTCGCGAAAAGGTCGATCTGTCGCGCTTTTCGACCAGCGCGATTACCGAAGGCACTTACTCCCTTGACGTCTACACCAACGACGAGTGGAAAGGGCGCTACGATTTACGCATCGCGCGCGATAAAGATGGTCGGCTGGGCGTCTGCTACACCAAAGCGATGCTGGCCCAATATGGCATCGCGGCGGAAAAGCTCAATCCGCAGCTGAGCGAGCAGGAGGGCTACTGCGGTAGCCTCAAATCCTGGCGCAACGAAGAAAACGTCAAAGACAACCTGGTCCAGTCCTCCCTGCGGTTGAACATTTCGGTACCGCAGATCTATGAAGATCAACGCCTGAAAAACTATGTCAGCCCGGAGTTCTGGGACAAAGGTATTACCGCGCTCAATCTTGGCTGGATGGCGAACGCCTGGAACAGCCATACCTCTTCGGTAGGCGGGTCGGATAACAGCAGCGCCTATCTGGGCGTCAACGCCGGTCTGTCGTGGGACGGCTGGCTGCTGAAGCACATCGGCAACCTGAACTGGCAGCAGCAGCAGGGTAAAGCGCACTGGAACAGCAACCAGACCTATCTCCAGCGCCCTATCCCACAGCTCAACTCCATCGTCAGCGGCGGGCAGATTTTCACCAATGGTGAATTTTTCGACACTATCGGTCTGCGCGGGGTTAATCTTTCCACCGATGACAATATGTTCCCGGACGGCATGCGCTCGTATGCTCCGGAAATTCGCGGCGTGGCGCAGAGCAACGCCCTCGTCACCGTGCGCCAGGGCAGCAATATTATCTATCAGACCACCGTTCCGCCCGGACCGTTTACCCTGCAGGATGTCTATCCTTCCGGCTATGGCAGCGATCTTGAGGTCTCGGTGAAAGAAGCGGATGGCTCGGTAGAAGTGTTTAGCGTGCCTTACGCTTCCGTCGCCCAGCTGCTGCGTCCGGGAATGACCCGCTACGCGCTCTCCGCCGGTAAAGTGGACGACAGCGCGCTGCGCAACAAGCCGATGCTCTATCAGGCGACCTGGCAGCACGGGATCAACAATCTGTTGACCGGCTACACCGGGGTCACCGGTTTTGACGACTATCAGGCCTTCCTGGTGGGGACAGGGATGAACACCGGCATCGGCGCGCTCTCTTTTGACGTCACCCATTCGCGGTTGAAGAGCGATGCCCATGATGACTCGGGTCAGAGCTATCGCGCGACCTTTAACCGCATGTTTACCGATACCCAGACCAGCATCGTGTTGGCGGCGTATCGCTACTCGACGAAAGGTTATTACAACCTCAACGACGCGCTGTACGCCGTCGATCAGGAAAAAAATAGTCGCAGCAACTACACCCTGTGGCGGCAAAAAAACGGCATGACCTTCACGGTGAACCAGAACCTGCCGGACGGCTGGGGCGGGTTTTATCTCAGCGGCCGTATCTCCGATTACTGGAACCGCTCCGGGACCGAGAAGCAGTATCAGGTCAGCTACAACAATTCATTTGGTCGTCTCTCCTGGTCGGCGAGCGCGCAGCGCGTCTATACGCCAGACAGCTCCGGTCATCGTCGCGACGATCGTATTTCACTCAACTTCAGCTACCCGCTGTGGTTTGGCGATAACCGCACCGCCAACCTGACGTCGAACACCTCGTTCAATAACTCGCGCTTTGCCAGCTCGCAGATTGGTATCAACGGTTCGCTGGACAGTGAAAACAACCTTAACTACGGCGTGTCGACCACCACCGCCACCGGCGGTCAGCATGATGTGGCGCTCAACGGCAGCTACCGTACGCCATGGACCACCCTCAACGGCAGCTACAGCCAGGGCGAAGGCTATCGTCAGAGCGGCATTGGCGCCAGCGGGACGATGATCGCCCACAGCGGCGGCGTGGTGCTCTCACCGGAAAGCGGCTCGACGATGGCCCTGATTGAAGCCAAAGACGCGGCCGGGGCGATGCTTCCGGGATCGCCGGGCACCCGTGTGGACAGCAATGGTTACGCCATCCTGCCGTATCTGCGCCCGTACCGGATTAACGCCGTGGAAATCGACCCGAAAGGCAGCCATGACGACGTGGCCTTCGATCGCACCGTGGCGCAGGTTGTGCCGTGGGAAGGCAGCGTGGTTAAGGTCGCGTTCGGCACTAAGGTGCAGAACAACCTCACCCTGCAGGCGCGCCAGGCGAACCACGAGCCGTTGCCGTTTGCGGCAAGTATTTTCTCCCCCGACGGCAAGGAGATCGGCGTTGTCGGCCAGGGCAGCATGATGTTTATCAGCGATGCGAACGCCAAACGCGCGATTGTGAAGTGGAGCGGCGGGCAGTGTTCGGTGGATCTGGGACAGCAAACAACAAAGGATAGCGTATGTCGCTGAGGAAATTACTAACGCTTTTTATCGTCTTAATGGCGCTGGGAACCACCTCGTCCTGGGCCTCCTGTACGCGTCTCTCATCGCCAACGGTGATGCTGGACATGGTGGTGGGCAGGGTGGTGGTGCCCTCGGATCTGCCGGTGGGCTCGGTGATCCTTACCCGCGGCTGGACGATGAGCGCTCCCGGCGGGGCAAGCTATCGCTGTACTTCCGGCACCAACCGCTTTGCGGCGAAGATCGTGTCGCCAGGGGCCACGGACCTTGGAAATAAAATCTACTCCACCAACGTGCCGGGAATCGGCATGCGTTTCAGCCGCGGCGGCGCAACGGTAAATATCGTCTATCCCGACGTCTTTTCGTCCCGGGTATATAACACCACCAACTATTCCCTCGAAGGGTCGCGCTTTACGCTGGAGATTATCAAAACCGCGGCAACCACCGGCAGCGGCACCCTGGCGGCGGGTAAGTACACCTCCTACGACTGGGAGAGCGGCGGTAACCCGATCCTCGAAACCTATCTGAGCGCCAACGCCATCACCGTGGTCTCGCCCTCCTGTTCAGTGCTGAGCGGGAAAAATATGAATGTCGATGTGGGTTCCATCCGGCGCACCGACCTGAAAGGGGTCGGCACCACCGCCGGCGGGAAGGATTTTAATATCGACCTGCAGTGCAGCGGCGGCCTAAGTGAAACGGGATATGCCAACATTAGCACCTCGTTCTCCGGTACCCTGGCCACCAGCACTACCGCTACCATGGGCGCCTTGCTGAATGAAAAAGCCGGCAGCGGGGTGGCGAAAGGCATTGGCATCCAGGTGCTGAAGGATGGCTCCCCGCTGCAGTTTAATAAGAAATACACCGTCGGCCGCTTGAATAATCAGGAGACCCGCTACATCACCATACCGCTGCACGCGCGTTTTTATCAGTATGGCCCGACGACCAGCACCGGCGAGGTGGAGTCGCATATGATCTTTAACCTGACGTACGATTAATACGGGAGGGGGAATGAAGGGATTGCCGAAAAACACTATCGCGTGGCTGCTATTTTGCGGCAGCCTCGCCGCCCCCTCGGCGTGGGGTTTTGAGACCAATTACGATCGCGGACGGGTCGATTTTGCCGGGCGGGTGACGGATATTTCCTGTAGCATCGCGCTAAACGGCGGCCAGCATGCCGGCAGCGGTAATGTCTGGCTGGCGCCGGTCAGCCTGGCGGAAGTCCACGATCGCGGTGCCGGGGCGTTTATGAAACCGCAGCCGTTTACCCTGGCACTGTCAAACTGCCAGCTGCGCCATGATGGTGGGGCAGCCTCGCAGGATGAGGTGCGTCGGGTCAGCGTGCGCTGGGTCGATGGTTTTTTACTGACGGCGGTCGGTAACGAAAACGCCGGGTATCTGGCCAATACCTTGCCGGATGGAGCGCAGAATATTTATCTGGCGCTATCGACTAACGATAATAATACGCTGGATAAGAGTAATAAAATTGTCCCGGCGGACCCGCAGCAAAATCAGGTGCGTTTGCAGGAAAGCGCGGTCAGCGGCGGCCTGTTCACCTATTACGTTGGCTATGTTTCGCCAACGCCGAAAAGCGCCACCAGCGGGCCGATTACCAGCTGGGCAACGTGGGAATTAGTTTATAATTAAGTGACGTTAAAAAGCCGGGAATTCCCGGCTTTTTTTACATGGCAATATCATCGGCGACCAGTTGTTCAATACTGACTTCCCGCCAGTAATGTCCCTGGATAGCAAACCGGTGATGCTGCCAACTTAC
>NZ_JBIUCY010000037.1:0-6218 GCF_044540725.1 Edwardsiella sp. A.80236 | reverse complement strand
AGGGTATGGCTGTTCGCCATTTAAAGTGGTACGCGAGCTGGGTTTAGAACGTCGTGAGACAGTTCGGTCCCTATCTGTCGTGGGCGTTGGATGATTGAGGGGGGCTGCTCCTAGTACGAGAGGACCGGAGTGGACGCATCTCTGGTGTTCCGGTTGTCACGCCAGTGGCATTGCCGGGTAGCTAAATGCGGAAGAGATAAGCGCTGAAAGCATCTAAGCGCGAAACTTGCCCCGAGATGAGTCATCCCTGAGGCTTTAAGCCTCCTAAAGGGTTGTTGGAGACTACGACGTAGATAGGCAGGGTGTGTAAGCGTAGCGATACGTTGAGCTAACCTGTACTAATTGCCCGTGAGGCTTAACCATACAACGCCAAAGTGATGTTGGTTGAATGAAGTCATGAGTTACTTGTTCAAAGAACAACATATCAGTTATACAGCTTGTTTTTAGATTTTAGCTCTGGCGCGAGACACAACAACATGTGTACGCGATAGAGGAACAGAATTTGCCTGGCGGCGATAGCGCGGTGGTCCCACCTGACCCCATGTCGAACTCAGAAGTGAAACGCCGTAGCGCCGATGGTAGTGTGGGGTCTCCCCATGCGAGAGTAGGGAACTGCCAGGCATCAAATTTAGCAACCTATACTGATTAGGTTGGAAAAAGAATCGGTGGTGCGGTAGTTCAGTTGGTTAGAATACCGGCCTGTCACGCCGGGGGTCGCGGGTTCGAGTCCCGTCCGCACCGCCACTGATTTAGGGGCGTAGTTCAATTGGTAGAGCGTCGGTCTCCAAAACCGAATGTTGGGGGTTCGAGTCCCTCCGCCCCTGCCAGATAAAAAAGCCAGCAGCAATGCTGGCTTTTTTATTATCTATCGAACACCATTCCTGCATTCCTGCATTCCTGCATTCCTGCATTCCTGCATTCCTGCATTCCTGCATTCCTGCATTCCTGCATTCCTGCATTCCTGGATAATCCTATGAGTGAATCACTGATGTGAGTACCTGCTCAAGTGGTGCTGGCTTACTAAAGAGATAACCTTGTAGATAAGTCACGTTTCGTTCAGTGAGATATTGCGCTTGCTGTTCTGTTTCAACACCTTCTGCCACCATGGCCAGAGATAAGCGGTGCCCAAGATCGACGATATTCTCGATGATATGCTCAGATAATGATCCTTCCCCAATTTGATTCACAAAGGAGCGGTCAATTTTGAGACTGCCAACATGCAGATATTGAAAATAATTGAGTGTCGAGTGGCCGGTACCAAAATCATCAATGGCTAAGATCACCCCTAATGCCTGTAACGCATCAAAAAGTGCTGCTGTATCGGCGGTATGCTCGATAGCTTGGCGCTCAGTGAGTTCTAGGACTAATTTGATATCCGTACCTTGGATGGAGTGCAAGAAGGCCTGCACATCATCTAGGAGGCTCTGATGCTGGCAATGACGAGCGGTGATATTAAAGCCAATGTGAAACTCTGCTGGTAGCTGTTGTTGATAACGAGAGAGTACGCTGGCGGATTGCTTGAATAACGCGCTGGTCATCGGAATGATCAGATCTGATTCTTCAGCTTGCGGTATAAACAGATCTGGACGGATCAAGCCTTGTTGCGGATGCTTCCAGCGCATGAGGACTTCAATACCGATCACTTGCCGAGTTTTGGCATCAATGATGGTTTGTGCATATGGAATAAATTCGTTATTCAGCAGGGCTCGTTTTAGCTCGGTTGAAAAAGGGTAAGGCTTATTCAACAAATAACCAATGCCGGTGCTGAAGGCACAAAGAAGGAGGAATAATCCCCAGATATAGGGTTGGTTATTGTGCCAAAAGGCTTGCCAGAATGAGGAATAGTTGAGTGAGGTTTCGATGGCAAACGGGAAGGCAGAAGATAGGTATGTGCGGTGATTGATCCCATGCGCGAATGGGTTTTGAGTACTGAACTTCCCGTCTTTCGATAGCCAATGATCATCAATGCGAAGCGCTATCAATAGCTCAGTACTTTCCTGCTGTTGCAGGATACTCTGAAAATAGATGCTACCGATACTGCTCAGGACGGCGATATTTCCTTTCGTGTTACGCACAACGATCAGAGGATAGTTTGATTTGACCAAGGTGCCAGGAAGTAGCAGCAGTTTACCATTATGGTAGCGCGTATATTCATCTTGAACGTGTACCGTGCCATATAGCGATGAGCAGTAAATTGCACCGTGTTGCGCTAGATTGACTGAGCGCACATAGGGAACAGTGGCAACTTGTTTGCGTAACGCTAGCACAATGTTATCGCATTGGGACAAATCATGCGGCTTGGCCAAAATGGTCTGATTAGCTTGTTCAGCATAGCTTAATAGACCATTGACGGCCTCGGTAGTTTTTTGGGCGGTGTACTCAGCATCGTGGTTGATTTGTCGGATGTAGTCGCTGTACATCAGCCATAGCAGTAAGGAAAATGGGATGAGGATAATCGCAATACACAGCGTGAGTTTATGGCTCAGGCGATTGAGCATGTAACGGCTCCTTAGCCATACAGATGGTGCATTTAATCAAAAACAACGGTCCGTAAGAGATTTTTAGGCTACGCCTGTTTGCCTGATTTTGGTAAGTTTTCGCCGAAATATTGTGATCTTAATAAAGGAAGATAATCTTTAGGTGCGCGGCCTGTGCATTGCTCTGTGGCTGTTGGAGCACTAGAGAGGGCTGGATATTGGTGTTCAGCAGGGGAATAGATGCAAAAAGGGCGATAACTCAATGAGTTATCGCCCTTCCAATCGATTGGTGGAGCTGGCGGGAGTTGAACCCGCGTCCGAAATTACTACGCCGTCGGTACTACATGCTTAGTCTAGTCTTTACATTCGCCGACCAGCTGCGGACAGACACGCCACTGATAGACTATCCCGATTAGATTTAACGCTTCCGCCCCGGGCAAGGCTTCCACGCGATCTCGTTTTGGTTTGACCTCTCTTGATCCCCGTCCTACGAGCGGAGGCTAGGGAGAGAGGGCTCTATGCAGGTTATTAAGCTGCTAGTGCGTAGTTTTCGTCGTTTGCGACTATTTTTTGCGGTTTGTTAACGAGGCCTACCGCACCTCGGCATGCACCTTGGGTTTCGCCAATCCCGTCGAATCCAAAATCAGCCCCAAGTTGTGATTTTGAGTATACCAGAATCTTTTAGTGATGCGTCAACTTATCGCATTAAATAATGCTAAAAAGGTGCTGGATTAGCGCCCTGCGTGCTTCATGATCCGCTCTTTGGCCACTTGCCATTCGCGATCTTTGATATCCGCACGTTTATCATGCAGCTTTTTACCTTTGGCCAGACCGATTTTGACTTTCACCCATGGCCCTTTCCAGTACAGACTCAGTGGCATCAAGGTATAACCATCGCGGTTGACGCTGCCATACAGAACATCCAGCTCGCGCTGCTTGAGCAGTAATTTGCGGGTGCGGGTTGGATCGCACACGACATGGCTGGACGCGACAGACAGCGGGTTGATGGTTGAGCCAAATAAAAAGGCTTCCCCGTCTTTTAGCAATACGTAGCTTTCACTGATGTTGGCTTTGCCCGCACGCAGTGATTTGACTTCCCAGCCTTGCAGTGACAGGCCGGCTTCCATGTCATTTTCGATAAAATATTCGTGGCGGGCTCGTTTGTTTAACGCAATGGTCGACGACCCCGCTTTTTTATTGGCATTTTTCTTTGTCATAAGACCACCTTAACTCAGGCCGAGCCTGATGCTTTGAATATGGTTGCTATTCTACCGTCTTTTACCGGTGATGAACCATCTCTGACTTTGGGAGTGTGAAATTGAATGCTATGATCGGGGCGTTTTTTGTGTTGTGAGGTATTGCTATGCCCCAGATCAGTCGTTCGGCGCTGGTTCCGTTCAGTGCTGAACAGATGTATACACTGGTCAATGATGTGAGTGCGTATCCAGCGTTTTTGCCCGGGTGTGTTGGCAGCCGGATTTTGTCGCAGGCGTCAGATGAGATGACCGCGGCAGTGGATGTGTCGAAGGCCGGGATCAGCAAGACCTTTGTAACGAAAAATACGTTACAGCAAAATCAGAAAATTCAGATGAATCTGGTCGATGGTCCGTTTCGTAAGCTCAGCGGTGGCTGGCATTTTACTGCGCTCAGTGAGGATGCATGTAAAGTTGAGCTGCATCTGGACTTCGAATTTACCAGTGTGCTGGTAGAAGCGGCATTTGGCCGGATCTTTAAAGAGCTGGCTGGTAATATGGTTAATGCATTTACCTCGCGCGCTAAGGAGGTGTACGGTGGCTGAGATTCATGTGGAAGTCGCGTATGCCTTGCCAAATGTACAACGCGTATTAAGTTTGTCGGTGCCGGATACGGCCACGGTGGAAGAGATTATTCTGCGCTCGGGGATATTACAGATGTGCCCGGATATCGATTTGCGGGTCAATCGTGTTGGTGTGTACAGCCGGATGGTTAAGCTTTCCGATCGTGTACATGACGGTGACCGAATCGAGATTTATCGTCCTTTACTGGCCGATCCGAAAGAGATGCGTCGTCTGCGTGCCGAGCAGGCGAAGAAAAACGCCTAGTTTGTTGTCCCATCGTGATGCGCTGCATGGCTGTCGATAAACACGTGGCTGTTGGTAAACAATAGTCGACAAACAATAAAAGCCAGATAAAAGACAAAGAAAAACCGGTCTTAGTAAGTCAGCAATGACTCGGACCGGTTTTTTTCTATTTTCTTTTCTGACGTGGTTTTTCTCGCCAGCGTGGTAATCAAGAGTTCGTTGCTGCTAATTAGCTATTGTGCTCGAGGTTAGCGGGCAATTGGTCTTGATTTTTAATCTGACTCAGCAGACCTTGGCTGTCGAAGCTCAAAACCAGTGTTTGCTGGGTTGGTGCATCGTGGCCTTTTTGCTGGCGGAACACGTAGTACCACGTATCGCTGCCAAATGGATCATTGAGCAGTGGCGTACCGAGCAGATACAGCACCTGATCTTTGTTCATTCCCTGTCGCAGTTGCGCGACATCCTTTTGCTCCAGGTAGTTACCCTGGTCCACATCAATGCGGTACACCACTTTTTCGACCGTGGAGCAACCTGCGGTGAGCATGGTCAGCAGACATGCAGTAATCAGTGTTTTACAGCGCATAGCGAGTCAGTATTCCTGTAAACGAGTTACCCGTGATAATAATCAACCCGGACGCTAAAGTAAAAACAGATATGTGATCTGTGCGACCGGATCACGCTGCCAGCAGCTCACGCGCATTGGCGAGGGTATTCTCTGTGATTTGGCTGCCGCCGAGCAAGCGGGCTAGTTCATTCAAGCGCGCTTCGTTACTAAGTAAAGTCATCCGCGTTTCAGTCATCTGGCCATCGGTGAACTTGCTGACAAAATAGTGATTATGGCCACAACCGGCGACCTGCGGCAGGTGGGTGACACACAACACTTGGGTGGACTCACCGAGCTGACGCAGCAGCTTGCCGACAATCGCGGCGGTTGGGCCGCTGATCCCCACATCCACCTCATCGAAAATCAGGCTAGGAGTATCGACTTTACGTGCGGTGATCACCTGAATTGCCAATGAAATCCGTGACAGTTCGCCCCCCGAGGCCACTTTGCCCAGTGCTTGTGCTGGTTGGCCGGGGTTGGTGGTGACGGTAAATTCAATGTGATCAAAGCCAAGCGGCGTCAGGCGCTGCTCGCTGGCGTTGAGTTCAATAAAGAAATTGCCGTTTTCCATCGACAGTTCGCGCATGCTACGGGTGATGAGGCTCGCTAGCTCACCGGCATAGCGTTGGCGGCTCTGGCTGAGTTTCTCGGCGCTGTGCAGCATCGCTTCGCGGCAGGCTTGTTCACGCAGCTCGAGCTGCTCGCTATCGAGATCTTGTTCGCGCAAAGTATCGAGCTCATCGCGGATGCTTTGATGCAGCTCCGGCAGCTCATCGGGTTGGATATGATGCTTACGTGCCAGCTGCACCGCTTTGGCTAAGCGCTGCTCCAGATATTGCAGACGCTGCGGGTCTAGATCGAGGCGATCTAAATAGTGGCGCAGTTCATCGCTGACTTCTTGCAGTTGGATGGTTGCTTCTTCCAGCATATGCACCAGCGGTTGCAGCTGCGGATCCAGCTCGACGTAACGTATAGGAAGAATAAACGCCCTTTTCACCCAAGTCCAACAGCTTTGGACCGCAGTTGACTCTTTCGACACCCCTGCGATGCAACCCAATCCGGCTGACGGGGAGCCAG
>NZ_JBIUCY010000036.1:0-6356 GCF_044540725.1 Edwardsiella sp. A.80236 | reverse complement strand
TGTCGTTTTCAGAAGACGGCTGCACTGAACGTCAGAAGCCGACTGCACTATAGCAGCGGAGGGGTTGGATCCATCAGGCAACGACGGGCTGCTGCCGGCCATCAGCGGACGCAGGGAGGACTTTCCGCAACCGGCCGTTCGATGCGGCACCGATGGCCTTCGCGCAGGGGTAGTGAATCCGCCAGGATTGACTTGCGCTGCCCTACCTCTCACTAGTGAGGGGCGGCAGCGCATCAAGCGGTGAGCGCACTCCGGCACCGCCAACTTTCAGCACATGCGTGTAAATCATCGTCGTAGAGACGTCGGAATGGCCGAGCAGATCCTGCACGGTTCGAATGTCGTAACCGCTGCGGAGCAAGGCCGTCGCGAACGAGTGGCGGAGGGTGTGCGGTGTGGCGGGCTTCGTGATGCCTGCTTGTTCTACGGCACGTTTGAAGGCGCGCTGAAAGGTCTGGTCATACATGTGATGGCGACGCACGACACCGCTCCGTGGATCGGTCGAATGCGTGTGCTGCGCAAAAACCCAGAACCACGGCCAGGAATGCCCGGCGCGCGGATACTTCCGCTCAAGGGCGTCGGGAAGCGCAACGCCGCTGCGGCCCTCGGCCTGGTCCTTCAGCCACCATGCCCGTGCACGCGACAGCTGCTCGCGCAGGCTGGGTGCCAAGCTCTCGGGTAACATCAAGGCCCGATCCTTGGAGCCCTTGCCCTCCCGCACGATGATCGTGCCGTGATCGAAATCCAGATCCTTGACCCGCAGTTGCAAACCCTCACTGATCCGCATGCCCGTTCCATACAGAAGCTGGGCGAACAAACGATGCTCGCCTTCCAGAAAACCGAGGATGCGAACCACTTCATCCGGGGTCAGCACCACCGGCAAGCGCCGCGACGGCCGAGGTCTTCCGATCTCCTGAAGCCAGGGCAGATCCGTGCACAGCACCTTGCCGTAGAAGAACAGCAAGGCCGCCAATGCCTGACGATGCGTGGAGACCGAAACCTTGCGCTCGTTCGCCAGCCAGGACAGAAATGCCTCGACTTCGCTGCTGCCCAAGGTTGCCGGGTGACGCACACCGTGGAAACGGATGAAGGCACGAACCCAGTGGACATAAGCCTGTTCGGTTCGTAAGCTGTAATGCAAGTAGCGTATGCGCTCACGCAACTGGTCCAGAACCTTGACCGAACGCAGCGGTGGTAACGGCGCAGTGGCGGTTTTCATGGCTTGTTATGACTGTTTTTTTGTACAGTCTATGCCTCGGGCATCCAAGCAGCAAGCGCGTTACGCCGTGGGTCGATGTTTGATGTTATGGAGCAGCAACGATGTTACGCAGCAGGGCAGTCGCCCTAAAACAAAGTTGGGCTTCACCAGAGTATCAAGTTGCCGAGCTGGCGATAACCTAAAACATTAAAAAGAGGTTTGAAATGAATGAAGGAAAAAATGAGGTCAGTACTTCAGCTGCTGGCCGGCTACGACCGTGCCCCCTGATGTGCGACGGGCAACAGGCATGCGTGTCACGCGCGCCTGAATGCGGATGGGTGTTGCCATCGACGGCATGTCGAAATGCGCGCGTTGCCTTCGTCGTTAAAGCATTCTTGTCCCGGAAGTTTTGAGTATGTCCGCCACGCTCCACGACACCGCAGCGGATCGTCGGAAGGCCACCCGCCGCGAATGGATCGGCCTGGCCGTGGTCGCCCTGCCGTGCCTGGTCTACGCCATGGACCTCACGGTGCTGAACCTGGCGCTGCCGGTGCTCAGCCGTGAACTGCAGCCCTCCAGCGCCCAGCTTCTCTGGATCCTGGACATCTACGGCTTCTTCGTCGCCGGCTTCCTGATCACCATGGGCACGCTGGGCGACCGCATCGGCCGGCGCCGGCTGTTGTTGATCGGCGCGGCGTTCTTCGCATTCGCCTCGGTGCTCGCGGCGCTGGCCGATACCGCCGCGCTGTTGATCGCGGCGCGCGCCTTGCTCGGCCTGGCCGGCGCCACCATCGCGCCGTCCACCATGGCGCTGATCCGCAACATGTTCCACGACCCGCGCCAGCGCCAGTTCGCCATCGGCGTGTGGATCGCCGCGTTTTCGCTGGGCAGCGCGATCGGTCCGCTGGTCGGCGGCGTGTTGCTGGAGTTCTTCCACTGGGGCGCCGTGTTCTGGCTCAACGTGCCGGTGATGCTGCTGACGCTGGCGCTCGGCCCTCGCTTCCTGCCCGAGTATCGTGATCCGGACGCGGGGCACCTGGACCTGGCCAGCGTGCTGCTGTCGCTGGCGGCGGTGCTGCTGACGATCTACGGGCTCAAGCAGTTGGCCGAGCATGGAGCGGGCCTCGCCTCGATGGCTGCGCTGCTGGCCGGGCTGGCGGTCGGGGCGCTGTTCCTGCGCCGCCAGGGCCACATCGCCTACCCGCTGCTGGACCTGCGGCTGTTCGCGCACGCGCCGTTCCGCGCGGCGCTGGCGGCGTATGCGCTGGCCGCGCTGGCCATGTTCGGCGTCTACATCTTCATGACGCAGTACCTGCAGCTCGTGCTGGGGCTGTCGCCGCTGCAGGCCGGGCTGGCCACGCTGCCCTGGTCCCTGTGCTTCGTCATCGGTTCGCTGTTGTCGCCGCAGCTCGCGGCGCGCTGGCCGGCGGCGCGCATCCTCGTCGTGGGCCTGTCGGCAGCGGCGTTCGGCTTCGCCGTGCTGGGGCTGGGGCTGGGGCAGGGCCTGTGGTGGCTGGTGCCGGCCACGATCGTCATGGGCCTGGGCCTGGCGCCGGTGTTCACCATCGGCAACGAGATCATCATCACCAGCGCGCCGTCCGAGCGCGCGGGCGCGGCCTCGGCCTTGTCGGAGACGGTGTCCGAATTCAGCGGCGCGCTGGGCATCGCGCTGTTCGGCAGCGTCGGCCTGGTGGTCTACCGGCAGGCGCTGACCAGCGCGGCGCTGCCCGGCCTGCCGGCCGATGCGCTGCAGGCGGCCGGTGCCTCGCTCGGGGGCGCCGTGCACCTGGCCGACACCCTGCCGGCGTGGCAGGGCGCGGCCTTGCTGGCGGCCGCACGCGCGGGCTTCACCGATGCGCTGCAGGCCACGGCCTGGGCCGGCGCGGTGCTGGTGCTGGTGGCCGCTGGGCTGGTGGCGCGCCTGCTGCGCAAGCGCCCAGCGCTCGCATCTGGTTGACCCGCTCGCGTCCGGACCGCGCTGGATTCAGCGCGCTGCTGGCGGGGCGGCTGCAGGTCGCATGGCCTCAGGCGGCTCTTCTGGCTGCGCGAGGTAGACGGTCTGCGTCGGAAACGCGATCTCGGCGCCATGCGACTCGACGATGCGCCCGATGCGCAGCAGCACATCCTGCTTGATCTCGTGGAAGGTGACCCACACCGTGGTCTTGGTGAAGGTGTAGACCATGATGTCCAGCGAGCTCGGCCCGAACGCGTTGAAGTTCACGATCAGCGTCTGCGTGGTGTCGATGCCGTCGTGCGTGGCCAGCATGGCGCGGATGTCGGCGACGATGGGCTCGACCACGCCGAAATCGTTGTAGCGCACGCCGATGGTCTCTTTCAGGCGGCGGTGCGACATGCGCGAGGGGTTGCGTATAGGAAGTTCAAACGCCCTTTTCGGGCAGTCTGCTGGGTAGGCGGCGGTCGCGCAAGCCCCGTTTTGGGCACGGATCGGACGTCTGTGAGTGGGATTTCGGCATCGCGGGGCCACGCAGCGGCGTTGTCAGCAGCCATGCTTCGCTGATTCCCGACAGCGGGCCGAGCGCCGCCCTGCGGATCGTGGCCGCATCGGCTCGGATTCCGGTTTCGCCGTCGGCTGTGCAGCCGGCAGATCGTCACGCGGCTTGCACTGGCGGCGCGCGCGCTGCGGGCCTGTAGTGCGCTTCTTCCCGCGCGCCGTGCTTCTCGAAGTGGGCGAGGATGGCGCGGATGGCGGTGGGTTCCTCGATGCTGGCGACGATCCGCACGGTGCCACCGCAGTGGACGCAGGCGGTGACGTCGATGGAAAAGACCCGCTTGAGCCGTTGCGCCCAGCTCATCGCACGGCGCTTCTCCTCGGGGCTGCGCGGCGCGTCGTGGGCGCTGACGTCCACTGGCGCCGCATCGCCCGCAGGCCGCTTGCCGCGCCCCGAGGGCGTCAGCTGCGCACGCAGGTTTGCATTCGGGGCGAATACGCCGTGGAAGCGGGTGAGATGCGCGCGAGGTGGCGGGACCAGCGCCGCCAGCTTGGCGATGAAATCCACCGGATCCCATTCCACATGCGTGGTGCCATTGCGCCACGGGGTCTTGAGCTGGTAACGCACCCTGCCCTGGAGCGCTATCGACAGCCGCTTCTCGCTGATCGCCGGGCGCGTGATGTAGCGGCACAGCTTTTCCAGCTTGTGGCTTTCGTGTGCTTCGGCCGCCACGCCGGCATGCAGTGAGAAGCCGCCGACCTTGCCGGCTTCGCCCTCCAGCGAACCGGCGTCACCGGGCAGCGTTTGCAGCGTGACGACCTTGCAGCCAGCGTCGCGGCCGGTGGCGATGCGGTAGGTGATCGAACTCATCCGCAGCCCATCCATGCTGTCGTCGCCTGCAGCGCTGTCTGCCAGGAAGGCCGATTCGCCCTCCCCTTCGAGCCAGCCTTTGCGCGTCAGGTGCCGACACACCCGGTGCGCGATGGTAGCTGCCAGCTGGGTCAACTGCGCGGTGGTGGGCGCACGGGCGCGGTGCAGGCGCAGTTCGCGCCGCGGCAGCTCGGTGGCTTCCACGTACACGCCGTCGAGCCACAGCATGTGGAAGTGGATGTTCAGGTTCAGCGCGCTGCCGAAACGCTGGATCAGCGTCACCGCGCCGCACTGGGCGCTGGCGCGGTCGATGCCGGCTTGATCGGCCAACCAGCCGGCGATCACGCGCTGCACGATGCCCAGCACCGGGCCAATGGCTTCTGGCTTGCTGGCGAACAGGAAACGCAAGGGGTACGGAAAGCTCAGCACCCATTGCCGCACAGGCCGCGGGCCGAACACCTCCTCGACCAGGTGCCGCGCACTCTCGGCCATGCGTCGCGCGCCGCAACTCGGGCAGAACCCGCGCTTCTTGCAGGAGAAGGCCACCAGCCTCTCTGCACGGCAGTGCTCGCACACCACCCGCAGGAAGCCGTGCTCGAGTACGCCGCAACGCAGGTAGGCATCGAACGCCTCGCGGACATACCCGGGCAGCGAGCGGCCCTCCGCTTCGATCCGTGCAATGAAGTCCGGGTAGTGCGCCTCTACCAACGCGTACAGCAGCGTGCGCTCGGGCGCGTGGCGCGCGTACCGCGAACCGGTGTGGGCGGACGGCAGTGGCGCGCATCCCGCGGCTTGCCGCCGGGATGTGGCGAGGCGCGGCACGCAGCGCTCCGGTGCGGGGACGGCTGCTCAGTGTTGCGCCTGTGTTCGCACGTTCGTATCGGTGCGTTCTGATCTTCGCGTCAGACATTGCCGCGGCGCGGGCACAACAAAAAGCCCGGCATCGCTGCCGGGCTCCGGCCCCGTCCTTGGGGCCTTGATGTCGGGTCGTTGCCGGGATCGGACCGCGCTGGCGCGGTCCGGTTCCCTGACGACCGGGCCAACCGGATCAGAAATCCATGCCGCCCATGCCGCCCATACCGCCAGCACCCGGCATGGCCGGCTCTTCCTTCTTCGGCACTTCGGCCACGACCACTTCGGTCGTGATCGCAAGGCCGGCGACGGAAGCGGCGTGCTGCAGGGCCGAGCGGGTCACCTTGGTCGGGTCCAGGATGCCCATGGCGATCATGTCGCCGAACTCGCCGGTGGCGGCGTTGTAGCCGTAGCTGCCTTCGCCGGCCTTGACGTTGGCCACGATCACGCTCGGTTCTTCACCGGCGTTGGCCACGATGGCGCGCAGCGGGGCTTCCAGCGCACGGCGGGTGATGGCGATGCCCAGGTTCTGGTCTTCGTTGATGCCCTGCCAGGGCAGATCCGTGCACAGCACCTTGCCGTAGAAGAACAGCAAGGCCGCCAATGCCTGACGATGCGTGGAGACCGAAACCTTGCGCTCGTTCGCCAGCCAGGACAGAAATGCCTCGACTTCGCTGCTGCCCAAGGTTGCCGGGTGACGCACACCGTGGAAACGGATGAAGGCACGAACCCAGTGGACATAAGCCTGTTCGGTTCGTAAGCTGTAATGCAAGTAGCGTATGCGCTCACGCAACTGGTCCAGAACCTTGACCGAACGCAGCGGTGGTAACGGCGCAGTGGCGGTTTTCATGGCTTGTTATGACTGTTTTTTTGTACAGTCTATGCCTCGGGCATCCAAGCAGCAAGCGCGTTACGCCGTGGGTCGATGTTTGATGTTATGGAGCAGCAACGATGTTACGCAGCAGGGCAGTCGCCCTAAAACAAAGTTA
>NZ_JBIUCY010000035.1:0-6984 GCF_044540725.1 Edwardsiella sp. A.80236 | reverse complement strand
TTTGTCCTTGCATGGGAAACGCTGGCGCTGGATGATGCATTGGACGTTCTGGACGCCATGCTGGCCGTTATCATCCGTGACGCCAGAAAGATTGGGCAGAAAAAACGGCTCCGCTCGCTGAAGGATCTGGATAAATCTGCATTGGCGCTCGCCAGCGCATGTTCGTACCTGCTGAAAGAAGAAACACCGGACGAATCGATTCGTGCTGAGGTGTTCAGCTACATCCCAAGGCAAAAGCTGGCTGAAATCATCACGCTTGTCCGTGAAATTGCCCGGCCCTCAGACGATAATTTTCATGAAGAAATGGTGGAGCAGTACGGGCGCGTTCGTCGTTTCCTGCCCCATCTGCTGAATACCGTTAAATTTTCATCCGCACCTGCCGGGGTTACCACTCTGAATGCCTGTGACTACCTCAGCCGGGAGTTCAGCTCACGGCGGCAGTTTTTTGACGACGCACCAACGGAAATTATCAGTCGGTCATGGAAACGGCTGGTGATTAACAAGGAAAAACATATCACCCGCAGGGGATACACGCTCTGCTTTCTCAGTAAACTGCAGGATAGTCTGAGGCGGAGGGATGTCTACGTTACCGGCAGTAACCGGTGGGGAGATCCTCGTGCAAGATTACTACAGGGTGCTGACTGGCAGGCAAACCGGATTAAGGTTTATCGTTCTTTGGGGCACCCGACAGACCCGCAGGAAGCAATAAAATCTCTGGGTCATCAGCTTGATAGTCGTTACAGACAGGTTGCTGCACGTCTTTGCGAAAATGAGGCTGTCGAACTCGATGTTTCTGGCCCGAAGCCCCGGTTGACAATTTCTCCCCTCGCCAGTCTTGATGAGCCGGACAGTCTGAAACGACTGAGCAAAATGATCAGTGATCTACTCCCTCCGGTGGATTTAACGGAGTTGCTGCTCGAAATTAACGCCCATACCGGATTTGCTGATGAGTTTTTCCATGCTAGTGAAGCCAGTGCCAGAGTTGATGATCTGCCCGTCAGCATCAGCGCCGTGCTGATGGCTGAAGCCTGCAATATCGGTCTGGAACCACTGATCAGATCAAATGTTCCTGCACTGACCCGACACCGGCTGAACTGGACAAAAGCGAACTATCTGCGGGCTGAAACTATCACCAGCGCTAATGCCAGACTGGTTGATTTTCAGGCAACGCTGCCACTGGCACAGATATGGGGTGGAGGAGAAGTGGCATCTGCAGATGGAATGCGCTTTGTTACGCCAGTCAGAACAATCAATGCCGGACCGAACCGCAAATACTTTGGTAATAACAGAGGGATCACCTGGTACAACTTTGTGTCCGATCAGTATTCCGGCTTTCATGGCATCGTTATACCGGGGACGCTGAGGGACTCTATCTTTGTGCTGGAAGGTCTTCTGGAACAGGAGACCGGGCTGAATCCAACCGAAATTATGACCGATACAGCAGGTGCCAGCGAACTTGTCTTTGGCCTTTTCTGGCTGCTGGGATACCAGTTTTCTCCACGCCTGGCTGATGCCGGTGCTTCGGTTTTCTGGCGAATGGACCATGATGCCGACTATGGCGTGCTGAATGATATTGCCAGAGGGCAATCAGATCCCCGAAAAATAGTCCTTCAGTGGGACGAAATGATCCGGACCGCTGGCTCCCTGAAGCTGGGCAAAGTACAGGTTTCAGTGCTGGTCCGTTCATTGCTGAAAAGTGAACGTCCTTCCGGACTGACTCAGGCAATCATTGAAGTGGGGCGCATCAACAAAACGCTGTATCTGCTTAATTATATTGATGATGAAGATTACCGCCGGCGCATTCTGACCCAGCTTAATCGGGGAGAAAGTCGCCATGCCGTTGCCAGAGCCATCTGTCACGGTCAAAAAGGTGAGATAAGAAAACGATATACCGACGGTCAGGAAGATCAACTGGGCACACTGGGGCTGGTCACTAACGCCGTCGTGTTATGGAACACTATTTATATGCAGGCAGCCCTGGATCATCTCCGGGCGCAGGGTGAAACACTGAATGATGAAGATATCGCACGCCTCTCCCAGCTTTGCCACGGACATATCAATATGCTCGGCCATTATTCCTTCACGCTGGCAGAACTGGTGACCAAAGGACATCTGAGACCATTAAAAGAGGCGTCAGAGGCAGAAAACGTTGCTTAACGTGAGTTTTCGTTCCACTGAGCGTCAGACCCCATATCTGAACAAACTGTTAAGGACAAAACAATGAAGAAACTCTTAATACCTCTGATAGCAGCTGGTAGTCTGCTTTATATTCCTGCCAGCCATGCTGAAGATCCCTGCAAAGTTATTATGTGCATGGCGGGCAAGCTCACCGGCGATAGCGGCGGAAGCGAGTGTAACAGTGCTGAAGCTGCTTTCTTCAATATCGTTAAAAAGAACAAGCACGGCTTTTTACCCAACCACACGAAGGATGCCAGGAAGGCTTTTCTTAATGAATGCCCGGATAATGGCGAAGGTGGAAGTAACCAGTCGATGATAAGCCAGATCATAAGTAAATACGGGAAAGTTCGCTTATAGGCGAACTAGGAATAATCTCAATTTAAGGAGCCAACGTGAAAAAAATAATATTAAGTGCATTAGCCTGTACAGCTCTCTTAACTGGTTGCGTCAGCCAGGATAAAGGTAATGCGATGCAGAGCCAGCTGAATAACCAGCAACGCCAGATTAACGAATTATCCGTTCGTTTGCAGTCTGCGGAGTCCCGGCTATCAAAGCAGGAAGAAAAGCTGCGCAACGAACTGCTGCAATCCAGCGGCTATTGCTATCTGAATGGCGCCCGCTACTCGACCGGCACCGTACTTTACGGGCGGATTTGCCAGAATCAGTCAGGCAGCGCTTCGTGGCAGGTATACAGCCGTCGCTAAACACCAGGGCGGTTTAACCGCCCTTTTCTTTACCCTCAGAAAGCCCACTATGACCATGATCCCCTTCCCCACTACAGAAAACCTTATTCTATGGGCTTGCAGCGCCATCGCACTGCTTGCCGTTGTATTCTTCCGGCGTTCAGTACGGCACAGGCGACACAAAAGGAAGCAGCAAAGTGCGCGGCGGGTGCTGGAGCGCATAAAGACGTTGCCGGGCTTCCCACAAAAAATTAACTACCTGAGGAAAATTGATCCTTTTGTGTTTGAAGAACTGTTGCTGGAAGGATTTGAAGCGCATGGCTTCAGAACCATCAGAAACAAACGCTATACCGGCGATGGAGGCATTGACGGCCAGGTAATAATAGGAAAATATCGCTATCTTATTCAGGCTAAACGCTATCGCGGCCATATTGCTTTACAGCACGTACAGGAGTTCGAGAAGTTGCTTAAACGTCATAACTGTCGCGGTCTGTTTTGCCATACCGGGAAAACCGGCGCAGGTTCAAAATCTGTCAGTATTGCCAGTGAACGGATGGAGATTATCAGCGGCCAGCGCCTGATAGATTTGCTCACGCCCGGCAGCTCCTTCACTATCGCAACCGCCCCGCAGACGATGATGAAGCGTACCGCAGCAACACTAGAAACGAGCACCATTGTTAAAGATGCCGGTAAAGAAAATCGATACCATGAGAGTTAATTAAATGAAGTCAGTAACTATAGAAGCAAAAACATTTGCTGAAATGTTAGGAATAACAGAAGGTGAGTTAATCTTTGCCATTAAGAAAACTGGCACATTCAAAAACAAGACCATCCCACAACCTCATGAGCCACATAAATCAAATAATAGATTTTTATATTCAGACGTAATGAGGTTTATAGAATCACTAAAAGACAAAGAGAACCGGTAATGACTCCAACTTACTGATAGTGTTTTATGTTCAGATAATGCCCGATGACCTTGTCATGCAGCTCCACCGATTTTGAGAACGACAGTGACTTCCGTCCCAGCCTTGCCAGATGTTGTCTCAGATTCAGGTTATGTCGCTCAATGCGCTGAGTGTAACGCTTGCTGATAACGTGCAGCTTTCCCTTCAGGCGGGGTTCATACAGCGGCCAGCCATCCGTCATCCATACCACGACCTCAAAGGCCGACAGCAGGCCCAGAAGACGCTCCAGCGTGGCCAACGTGCGTTACCTAACAATAAACCTGTTTAAATATCCAGATAAAAACATTCAATCTGGGTCAAATGAGTGATACAGTTTCACCCATAAGACCCAATGGAGGCAATATGTCTGAATTTGAATTACTGGCGCAGGATCTGCTTGAGAAAGCAGAAGCGGAAGAACAACTGCGACAGGAAAATGATAAAAAGCTGCTCGGGCAGGTGCTGGAAATCTATGACCAGAAGTACGTGGCTGAACTGCTTAGAAAAGTTGGTAAAAATGAGTGGAGTCGCGAGACTCTTAATCGCTGGATTAATGGTAAGTGCTCACCTAAGACGCTGACGTTAGCCGAAGAGGAACTTCTACGAAAAATGCTTCCGGAAGCGCCTGCACATCACCCTGACTATGCCTTCCGGTTTATTGACCTGTTTGCTGGGATTGGAGGTATACGGAAGGGCTTCGAAACCATCGGTGGCCAGTGCGTTTTTACCAGTGAATGGAATAAAGAGGCTGTGCGCACATATAAAGCTAACTGGTTTAACGATGCTCAGGAACACACTTTCAATCTCGATATTCGTGAAGTCACGCTCAGTGATAAACCTGAAGTACCTGAAAACGATGCCTATGCTTACATTAATGAGCATGTGCCGGATCATGATGTACTTCTAGCAGGTTTCCCCTGTCAACCGTTTAGCCTTGCGGGCGTAAGCAAGAAAAACTCGCTCGGGCGCGCGCATGGTTTCGAATGTGAGGCTCAGGGAACGCTTTTCTTCGATGTGGCGCGTATTATCCGCGCAAAAAAACCTGCCATCTTTGTTCTTGAAAACGTTAAAAACCTGAAGAGCCATGACAAGGGTAAAACCTTTAAAGTCATCATGGATACCCTCGACGAACTGGGCTATGAAGTTGCGGATGCAGCTGAGATGGGCAAAAACGATCCTAAAGTTATCGACGGAAAGCACTTTTTACCTCAGCACCGAGAACGTATCGTTTTGGTCGGTTTCCGCCGTGATCTGAACATTCACCAGGGCTTTACCCTGCGCGATATTAGTCGTTTTTATCCGGAACAGCGTCCGTCATTTGGCGAACTGCTGGAACCCGTGGTTGACAGCAAATATATACTGACGCCGAAACTCTGGGAGTATCTCTATAACTACGCCAAAAAGCACGCAGCTAAGGGTAACGGATTCGGTTTTGGCCTCGTTAATCCTGAAAATAAAGAAAGCATTGCCCGTACGCTTTCTGCTCGCTATCACAAAGACGGGTCTGAAATTCTGATAGACCGTGGCTGGGATATGGCCACAGGTGAAACAGACTTCGCGAACGAAGAAAATCAGGCGCATCGGCCCCGCAGGCTGACTCCGCGAGAGTGCGCGCGCCTTATGGGTTTTGAAAAAGTAGATGGCAGGCCTTTTCGCATTCCTGTGTCAGACACTCAGTCGTACAGGCAGTTCGGTAACTCCGTAGTGGTGCCCGTGTTTGAAGCCGTAGCCAAACTGCTTGAACCTTATATCCTGAAAGCGGTTAATGCCGATTCGTGCAAGGTTGAACGAATCTGATCGCTCCTCCCGGTATTTATGCCGGGAGATAATCTATGGAATATCTGCGTAAAGCCCTGTCAGCTCAGCAATAAACGCACCTAGCGTCATTAGCTCAGCTCTCACCGCCTCCGGGTATTTTTTGTGCAGAGATGATGGCACGACCAATCTGACACCCGACTCCCGCATCTCCCGATATTGAGCCAGAGAAACTCCCTCCTGGAGTGTAAACAGATGCACCTGATGAATTTTATCGGCCTCATTCAGTATCTGACGCCAGCGATCCTTACAGGTAGTCTTGACTGCCAGCATGCGCAGATTTTCTACGGGAAACTCAGTATCGTGGTAAGCCCCTGCGGAAGGGAAAAGGAAATCGGGTTTTTTATTACCTTCTGTGATGGCCTGCGTCGCAAAGTGTCGCAGGCCGTGCTCAATGAATAGATGCTCCAGGTGCAGTTCCAGCGACTTCCCGGCTCTGGATTTACGGCGATTGCTGACAGAATTGGCCAGCGCAATAAATTCATCCACAGAGCCAAATCCTTTCCGGATGATATCCAGAACATGCAGTTCCTCAACCAATAGAAATATGTCGTACTCCACGCGCCGGCGGTCAAGAAGTTGCTCATCCGGATCAAGGGAATTTTTCACATAATGGCTGGCTGCATACTGAATAATTTCACTTCCCGACGGAAAGCGCAGGTGCCAGTCTTCAGGTAGAATATATTTATGATTTACTGGCGCTTGCTGTAGAGATAGTCCGCCTAGAATCTGTCCTGCGGGGCCGGATATAAGCGCTCCGGGTATAACTTCACCAATAGCGGTCTCAATGACGTCCTCTTCATCAGTGCTGGCGCATACCCAAATATTTACTTCCTTACAGTCCCCCCCTTGCTCATCAAGCTTGAAAGCCAGGAGCGTCAGAGCCCCTGTATTTTCAGGATCCTGAAGTGGGCTGCCTCTACCCCAGCGGGTAATCCTTTTTTCATTCCGGGTTTTACCAAAATGACGGCTGTTATAATAAATTGCCCTGGCTTCGCTGTCAGGGCAATCATGCGATGACACATGTGCGGTGAGAAAAACCGAAGGGTTCAGTTCACGGGTATGGTTGATAGACGGAAAGAGTTTTTCAACGATACCTGAAGGGATATAAAGCCCTACCTGGTGACCACCTGTTGCGCCGGTATCGTTGGCGGAAAGGCGTTTGATGTAGACGAAGTAATTCTCACATGCGATCTCAAGTAGCCAGTTGTGGAAAACCGACATAAGCATCCCCTGTTACCCTGAAACTCTACTCACCATTTTTTCATGATTATATACAAACAGTGTCATTTTCAGAAGACGACTGCACCAGTTGATTGGGCGTAATGGCTGTTGTGCAGCCAGCTCCTGACAGTTCAATA
>NZ_JBIUCY010000034.1:0-7950 GCF_044540725.1 Edwardsiella sp. A.80236 | reverse complement strand
CTACCGTCTACCGTCTACCGTCTACCGTCTACCGTCTACCGTCTACCGTCTACCGTCTACCGTCTACCGTCTACCGTCTACCAGACCGAGTGTAATCGATTACACAAGTTACACAAACTAAGCATAAATTCATTATCTATCCCTATCATTCATCGGATAATTCGCTGATAAAAGCGACATATCCCGTCTCTAGAAAGATTGCTTACGCTAAATTACAACTAAAAACAGCGCATAGATTAACATCCCGCCAACATGCATCAGTACATTTTATTTAATACAAATGGTGTAAACGATTACATTTATGTGATCATGCGCACTTTATAAACAGCGGACAATTCTTACCATGGCGACATCAAAGAAATAGTCTTGTTGGGAGGCAGTATGAGTACTACCGTCAATACATCCGCCACACCCCATGCCCGCAGTAATGCCGGCATGACCTTCTTCGTCTGTTTCCTCGCCGCGCTGGCGGGGTTGTTGTTTGGCCTGGACATCGGGGTCATCGCCGGGGCGCTCCCCTTTATCACCGATACCTTCAGTATCACCAGCTCGCAGCAAGAGTGGGTGGTCAGCTCGATGATGTTCGGCGCCGCCGTCGGTGCCGTCGGCAGCGGTTGGATGAACCATGGCCTCGGCAGGAAATACAGCCTGATGATCGGGGCGATCCTGTTCGTCGCCGGCTCCTTGTTCTCCGCCTTCGCACCGAACGTCGAGATCCTGATCCTGTCGCGCATCCTATTAGGCCTGGCCGTCGGTATCGCCTCCTACACCGCGCCGATCTACCTGTCCGAGATCGCGCCGGAGCGTATTCGCGGCAGCATGATCTCGATGTATCAGCTGATGATCACCATCGGCATCCTCGGCGCCTACCTGTCCGATACCGCCTTCAGCTACAGCGGCTCCTGGCGCTGGATGCTGGGCGTCATCACCATCCCGGCCTTGGTATTACTGGTGGGGGTATTCTTCCTACCGGACAGCCCACGCTGGCTAGCCTCACGCGATCGTCACGATCAGGCGCGTCGCGTCTTAGAGAAGCTACGCGACAGCAGTAAACAGGCGCAGGACGAGCTGAATGAGATCCGTGAGAGTCTGAAACTGAAACAGAGTGGCTGGTCGCTATTCAAGCAGAACAGCAACTTCCGCCGGGCGGTCTATCTGGGGATCCTGTTGCAGGTCATGCAGCAATTCACCGGGATGAACGTCATCATGTATTACGCGCCGAAGATCTTCGATCTGGCGGGCTTCGCTAGCACCGAACAACAGATGTGGGGGACGGTGATCGTCGGTCTGGTCAACGTGCTGGCCACCTTTATCGCCATCGGCCTGGTCGATCGCTGGGGACGTAAGCCGACGCTGATCCTCGGCTTCATCGTCATGGCCATCGGCATGGGCACCCTGGGAACCATGATGAACATCGGCATCACCTCCAGCGTGACGCAGTACTTCGCCATCTTCATGCTGTTGATGTTTATCGTCGGTTTCGCCATGAGCGCCGGCCCACTGATCTGGGTGCTGTGTTCCGAAATCCAGCCGCTGAAAGGGCGTGACTTCGGTATCACCTGCTCAACCGCCACCAACTGGATCGCCAACATGATCGTCGGTGCCACCTTTCTGACCATGTTGAACAATCTGGGCAGCGCGCATACCTTCTGGGTCTATGCCGCACTGAACCTGATCTTTATCTTTATCACTCTGGCGCTGATCCCCGAAACCAAAAATATCTCGCTGGAGCACATCGAACGTAACCTGATGGCTGGCAAACCGCTGCGTAACATCGGTTCCCGCTAATCCTCTCCCCCTCACACCGCATGGCCTCGGTCATGCGGTTTTTTTGTCCCCTGAGCTGTCGCCAAGACCAACGTCTGCCGTGATCTCCCCGCACTCAGCGGCGAGCCTAAGGAGATCGCGTGGCTGCCGAGCGCATATGGCGTATCCGCTGGGCCGTGGTCGCTCAGCGTCTGGCGATGAAAATGGGCGCAGGAGATGATCGCGACGGGGAGCGATCGGCGCGGCAGAGAAGCGCCGCGTTAGCCAGTATGACGGACAGGAAACCGATAAGAGATAAGGAATACAGCACGCGAGGCATTAGCACGCCGCATCCTCGCGTTGGCCCGCACACTCAGCGGAGCCGTGCAGATCGTGCAGAGCAAGATGGAGGTCCAGCCCGCGGCATGGCCGCGGGCTGGACTGGTTTAGTGCGCCGTTACTCCCCGGCGATCTTCATGCTGTCGAGCAACACCGAACCACACTGAATGTTGCTGCGCGTCTCGATATCATCACCGATGGTGACCATGTTGGCCCACATGTCACGTAGATTCCCGGCGATGGTCACCTCACTCACCGGGTATTGGATCTCGCCATTCTCGACCCAGAAGCCGGAGGCGCCGCGCGAGTAGTCGCCGGTCACCGTACTCACCCCTTGCCCCATCAGTTCGGTCACCAAGAAGCCGCGGCCCATCTCGCGCACCATCTGCTGGAAGTCCAACCCACGCCCGGCGATGCGCCAGTTATGGATACCACCGGCATGACCGGTGCTGTGCAGCCCCAATTTACGCGCCGAATAGCTGGTCAACAGCCAGGTTTGCAGCACCCCATCCTGCACGATATGACGCGGCGTGGTGCGCACCCCCTCACTGTCGAAAGGCGTCGAGGCCAAGCCGCGCAGCAAATGCGGTTGCTCCTCGATAGTGAGCCACGCTGGCAGGATCTGCTGGCCAAGGCTATCGAGCAGGAAAGTGGACTTGCGGTATACGCTGCTGCCGCTGATGGCGCCGACCAAATGACCAAACAGCCCGGTCGCGACCTCGGCAGCGAACATCACCGGCGCCTGCATGGTCGGGAGACGACGCGGCGCTAAACGCGCCAAGGTGCGACGCGCACACTCCTCCCCGACCCACTGCGCCGAGCGCAGCTCGGCCATATCACGGGCGATGGTATAGGCATAGTCACGCTCCATATCACCCTCCTGCTCGGCGATGACACAGCTCGATAGGGAGTGACGGCTCGAACAGTAACTTTGCAACATACCGTGACTATTACCGAATACCCGGATGCCATAGTGGCTATTGAAGCTACCGCCCTCGGTGTTGCTGATGCGCGCATCGGCGGACAAGGCCACCCGCTCCGCCTCGGCGGCCAAGGCGATGGCGCGATCGGCATCTAACTCCGCCGGATGGAAGAGATCCAGATCCGGCGCCTCAAACGCCAGCAGCGCCGCCTCTGCCGGCCCGGCATAGGGGTCAGGCGAGGTATAACGCGCGATATCTAACGCCGCCTGCACCGTGCGGGCGATGGCCTGGGGGCTGAGATCGGTGGAGGAGGCGCTCCCCTTACGTTGCTGGTGATACACGGTGATCCCCAGTGCGCCATCGCTGTTAAACTCCACATTCTCCACTTCACCAAAACGGGTGCTGACGCTGATGCCGGTGGTACGCGTCACCGCAACCTCCGCCGCCTCCGCACCGGCCTGCGCCAGCGTCAACGCCTGCGCCACGGCCTCTTCCAGCGCCTTGCGCTGCTCTGCTACCTGATTGATGACTTTCATTAATCCGCCATGATTGCAAAACGGTTAAACCGGCCGGCCAACAGCCGACGGCTATGACAACAGGCCAGGGCCTGAGTGATGCTATGAGTGTAACAGGAAGCGCGGCGAATTTCGTTGCCGCTGCATGCTCGGCGCACAGGTTGCGTGCCTTGCCAAGCGGAGAGACGATCGTAGGAAATAACCGGAGAAGCGCGCCGCGACGCTGAACAAAATAACGGGAGTAAGGTAAAGCGATAGCGCGAGGAGAAGATTAACGAGAACGCCCCAATAATTGGGGCGTTACACTTAGCGCGGCACGTTATGTGCCAAGCTCAATCTGCAAGCGACAGATTATTTAATCAGGAAATCATCCAGGGATTTACCCGCTTCGATTTCCTGCTTAATCATTTTCGGCATGCGGCCCTGACCGGTCCACTGCTGAATTTCACCCTGCTCATCCAGATACTCATATTTAGCCGGGCGCGGTGCGCGCTTTGTCTTCACCTTACGCTCGGAGACTTTTTCCATCGCCAGTAAGTCATCCAGCGAGATCCCTTCGGCCAGCAACATCTCACGATAAGCATGCAGCTTTTCTTCGCGCTCGTGACGAACTTTCTCGGCCTGTTCGATCTCTTCACGGCGCTCGCTGACCACGGTGCGCAGCTTATCCAGCATCTCTTCCAACGCGCTGAGTTGCGTTTCACGCGCATAAGCACGCAGCGTACGAATATTATTCAGGGACTTCAGCAAATCTGACATAACCAACCTATATTAATTTAGACCGCGGCATTATAGTTATATAATCTTTTGAGTCAAAACCTATGACGGATTAATTTCCCCGCGCACACGCTGTGCCGCCGCAGCACTGTATGTTTTTCAGTCTAATGAAAAGTTTGAAAATACATAATGGGTCAATAATTATATATCAACTCGGCGTTAATGATTTGCCAATAAGAGAGAGTTAGACATTATTAATCAGAACATTAAATTTGATCTGAGGGCGACATTCCCCCCGCTTAGCCTGATTACAGACAAACCGTAAGGTCTATTTGACTACAGCCGCAGGCCATCCTCTTCTTCTATGCTTCCCCTCTCCTTCATCTCTCTGGCGGAACATTCCCTGCCGCAAGCACGGTGCTAGGTATATACTGCTGAACAGGCGCACAGCAACGAGGAAGGTGTAGCATCATGCCACGCCGATCCTCGCCGAGAATTGCGCGACACACGCAGCGACACCTGTTAGGATGTGCGCCATTTTTTAAGGAAACTGCCATGCATAAACATCCAGACGAAGAGTGGCTGGACGAGATCCCCGGCCAGGAAGAAAACGACGATGATGACGAGATCATCTGGGTCAGCAAAAGCGAAATCAAACGCGATGCCGAAGCCCTAAAGGACCTGGGCGCCGAACTGGTCGATCTCGGGAAAAATGCCTTGGATCGCATTCCGCTGGATGAAGATCTGCGCGCCGCGATCGAGCTGGCCCAACGCATCAAGAAAGAGGGGCGTCGTCGCCAACTACAGTTGATCGGCAAACTGCTGCGTCAACGCGACCCCGAACCGATTCAGACCGCGTTGGATAAGCTGAAGAACCGCCACAACCAGCAAGTCGCCCTGTTCCATAAACTGGAACAACTGCGCGACCGTTTGATTGACGACGGCGACCTGGCGATCACCGAGGTGATTAACCTCTATCCGCAGGCCGATCGCCAGCAACTACGCGCCTTGATCCGTAACGCGAAGAAGGAGCGTGAGGGAAACAAGCCACCGAAATCGGCACGCCAAATCTTCCAGTATCTGCGCGTTCTGGCCGAAGAGAACGAGTAATGATAGACACGCCCGCCGGCCAGTTGGTCGGCGGTAGCGTACTCAGGCCGCCTTATCGTAAGTATTAAAGCGTAACTCGCCCTCTAACTCCGCCTCCGCCGCCTCAAACAGCAGCACCAGCGCAGCAAAACGCCGCTTCTTGCCAGCATCGAAGTTGATAAAGTCGATCTCCAACGGCATCGCGATATCGCCAGTCACCACATCCCATAACGCGTCAAGATTGGCGCCGAACGCCGACGACAAGGCGAAGACATGCGAGAATTGGCGATAGAAGGCCGCTAAATCGGTTATCTGGTTAAAATCAAATTGGACTTTTTGCATAGCGATCACTCCATACGGATAAAGTGTCGATAGTGATCACGGGTGACATAGATCAGACCGTCATTGGAATATAACACGCGATCCGCCTGGCGGCGGCCACAGCGATAATTCACATCCGCCTCACGCCAGATGCGATCCGCCTGTTGGGGTAGACGCCCCTCACGGTTGGCGAAGCGATCGCCACCGATGGCGCGCCCAGGCAAGACCTGGCACAGGTTACCTTTAGCCGGATCCCAACCGGCGGCACGCGCCTGGCGCTTGGTAATATAGTAATCCGGTAGCTGCCGATGCGCCTGCAGATAGGCCACCACTCGCTCCTGACGCGTCAGTTGGCTGATCGAAGCCTGCGCCGCCGGATTATTCTGTGCCGCGCCAGGCCCCCACCACAGCGCACCCGCCGCCAATAGCGCCAAGGGCAGAAACAGGCCAACGAGACGCCTAAACCGTTTGTTCATCGTTATCGCTACATCACGCCTAACGGCGGTAATCGTTCGCCAATTATCCGCCAGACAGCCGCCTCATGGCGGCACCCTGCCTTCATCATAAACGCTGACGCGGGAAAAACCAGCCATATGGCGAAGATAAGCAGGCGGCGGGCCGTCAGCCAGACCGCCCAGCAGAGCGAATTAGCGCTCGGCGCCGTTGCTGCGGATCACTTGCTGATACCAGTAAAAGCTACGCTTCTTACGCCGGGCCAGATCCTGCTGACGATCGACATAGACGAAGCCATACTGCTTCTGATAGCCATTCAGCCATGAGAGCAGATCGATAAACGACCAGGGATAGTAGCCACGAACATCAGCCCCCTCGGCGATGGCCTGCTCCAGCGCCGCGATATGGTCGCGTAAATAGTCGATACGCGCCTGATCGGCGATCTCGCCCGCGACGATCGGATCCTTGGCGCCGAGGCCATTTTCGGTGATGTAGATAGGGATCTCGCCATAACGCCGACGAATACGGGCGATCGCCTCCGTCAGCCCCTGCGGATAGATCTCCCAATCCCAATCGGAATAAACGCCGTCAGGATTACGCACGATCTTAAATAATCCCTTAAAGCCCATTCCCCCGCTGCTCCCCTTCTCACCGCTGGTATTGAGATCGAAGCCTTGAATCTCCTCGTTAGCGGCGATCATCTCGCGTTTGTAGTAGTTCAGCCCGATAAAATCGACGATATTCTCCCGTAGCAGCTCGGCATCGCCTGGCGCGAACTGCGGCACGCCGAAAGCCTGCTGGGCCATCGCCAACAGCTCCACCGGATACTCCCCCTTCAGCACCGGATCGAACAGCCAGTGGGTGTAAATCCCCTCGGCCAACGCACAGGCACGCAGATCCTCTGGCCGTTGGCTGATGGGATCGTTGGGTTGCATCACATTGACGAAGCCGATCTGGCCGGCGACCCCCGACTCGCGGAAGCTTTTCACCGCTCGCGCGTTAGCCAGGAACACATGATGGCACGCCTGAATAGCGGTTTTAGTCTCTTTCAGCGCGGGAGGATGCTGACCGGTAACGTAGCCCATACCGATAAAGACGATGGTCTCGTTAAAGGTCGACCAGAGATCGACGCGATCGCCGAAGCGGGCATAACACAGACGCGCATACTCGTCGAAGGCATCGACAATGCGCCGATCCGCCCAACCACCGAAACGATCCTGTAGCGCCTGCGGTAGATCCCAGTGGTACAGGGTGATCATCGGCCGGATGTTATGTTGCAACAGCGTATCGATCAGCTGGTTGTAGAAGGCGACACCCGCCTCGTTGACGCGTCCGGTTCCTTCCGGCAGCAGGCGCGGCCAAGAGAGAGAGAAGCGGTACGAGGTCATTCCTAGCTCGGCCATCAACGCCACATCCTCTCGAAAACGATGATAGTGATCGGCGGCCACATCCCCATTGCTCCCCTGATAGGTCGTTCCGGGTTGATGGGCATAGACATCCCATATCGAAAGCCCCTTGCCATCAACATCGTGTGCCCCCTCCACCTGGTAAGCCGCCGTCGCCGCCCCCCATAAGAAATCTGCTGGAAATCCCATCGCCACTCACCCTTCGCTACTACGCTCCACACGCCGCCAAACGGCGCACCATAGCGTCAGTATACGCGCTGAGAAAAAATAACTGCAATCGGTTTCTGAAACCGGTTTCCATCATAAGGGAGAGTTCAGCCGAGTGGCGATATATCGGGCCGATCGATAGCCTAACGCGCGAAAAGCAGAGGCAGAGGCAGAGGCAGAGGCAGAGGCAGAGGCAGAGGCAGAGGCAGAGGCAGAGGCAGAGGCAGAGGCAGA
>NZ_JBIUCY010000033.1:0-9621 GCF_044540725.1 Edwardsiella sp. A.80236 | reverse complement strand
GTCACTGCGTTAAGCCTGACAGACCTTGAGCAAAGCGCACTGGACTGGTCACAATTCGATTTTGATCCGGCCTACAAACCGGTGATGAAAGCAAAAAAACAACTCCGACCTCATCAGACTCCCGCGCTTGAAGCCGTGAAAAGAGGGCTGACGACTGCCGACCGCGGCAAGCTTATTATGGCGTGCGGCACAGGGAAAACCTTCACCTCGCTGCGTATCGCTGAAGCGGTTGCCGGACGGGGGAAAACCGTACTGTTCCTTGTGCCCAGTCTGGCATTGTTGAGTCAGACGCTGGATGAATGGACACAGGATACGCTGATAGACCTGCGCTGTTTTGCTGTCTGCTCTGACAGTGATGTGGGTAAGAAAAACCATGATGACAATGTCGTTGTTGGTATCAGCGACCTGAAATATCCGGCGACCACGAATGCGAACAGCCTCGTCAAAGCGTTTAATCAGCCTGATATCTTCGGCAGTGATAAGCCGCCTTATATGAACGTGGTGTTTTCTACCTACCACTCTGTTGAGGTCATCCATCAGGCGCAAAAACTGGGTTTTCCTGCCTTTGATTTCATCATTTGTGATGAAGCTCACCGGACCACAGGTGCGACCTTTGAAGGGGATGATGAGTCCGCCTTTGTTCGTATTCACGACAACGCCTATATCGCCGGTCAAAAACGCCTGTACATGACCGCGACTCCGCGCATTTTCGGGGACGATGCGAAAGAGACTGAAGGGGTCACCTTATGCTCAATGGATGACAAAAGCCTTTACGGTGATGACCTGTATGTCATTACCTTCTCTAAAGCCGTTCAGTTGGGCATTTTGTGTGATTACAAAGTTATTGTGCTTGCCGTGGAAGAAAAGCATGTCAGCCGCCGCATTCAGTCTCTGCTGAAGGATGAAAATAATCAGCTCAAAGTCGATGATGCGGCAAAAATTGTGGGTTGCTGGAAAGCACTGGCAAAGCAGGGGCTGGCGGGGTCTGATGGCGTTCATCCTGATGCGATGAAGCGGGCAGTGGCGTTCTGTCAGGTGATAGAAAAAGACTTTCGCGGCAAAACGCATAAGGTCAGTTCTAAACTGATCACTGAAATGTTCGGAGCAGTGGTTGAAGCCTATCAGGCATCCGAGATTGAACTTCTCAGGGAAACCGCACCGGATAAGGCTATTGATCCGTCATTAAAACTTCAGTGTCAGGTGAAGCACGTTGACGGCAGCATGAATGCCACTGAGAAAAAATCCAAAATTGAATGGCTGAAAGCGGATACGGATGAAAATGTCTGCCGGATATTGTCTAACGTCCGTTGTTTATCTGAAGGTGTGGATGTGCCTTCTCTGGATGCAGTGTTGTTTTTAACGCCGAGAAGCTCTCAGGTGGATGTGGTGCAGTCTGTCGGGCGTGTTATGCGGCGTGCCGAAGGTAAAGAGCTGGGCTATGTCATTCTGCCGGTTGTCATTCCCGCCGGAGAAGAGCCGGAGAATGCGTTGAACAATAATCAGGCTTACCGTGTTGTCTGGCAGGTGCTGAATGCACTCAGGGCGCATGATGACCGCTTTGATGCCATGATCAACAAGCTGGAGTTTAACGGTAAAGATACCGGCAGAATGGAAGTGATCGCGGTAGCCGATAAAGTCGTGAAGAAAACCAAACGGCAGACGAAAAAATCTGAGATAGCAGGAAAAGCGCGTAAAAGCAGTGGCATTGGTTCAGCCGTGAGCCCCGCTCCTAAACAGTTTGATATTGAGTTTTCCGTTGGTGAGATTGAGCGCGCCCTGTACGCAAAAATCGTTAAAAAATGCGGTAACCGGCATCACTGGGAGGACTGGGCAAACGACATTGCTAAAATTGCCTGTACCCATATCGACCGCATTCGGGGCATTCTCGAAAATCCGGGGAATAAAATAGAAATCAGTGCCTTCAGGGCATTTGCCGATGAACTGCGTGATGATCTGAATAACAGTGTTTCCGACGATGAAATCATTGAAATGCTGGCACAGCATCTGATAACCAAGCCGGTCTTTGATGCCCTGTTTGCCGATTACAATTTTACCGACCATAACCCGATGAGTATGGCGATGCAGAACGTGCTTAACACGTTACAGGAGCATCATCTCGAAAAAGAAGCCAGCACGCTGAACAGCTTCTATGAGTCGGTAAAAATGCGTGCAGACGGCATTACCACCGCAGAAGGTAAACAGCAGATTATCGTACAGTTGTACGATAAGTTTTTCAGAAACGCGTTCCCGAGAATGACTGAGCGTCTGGGAATTGTGTATACGCCTGTTGAGGTGGTTGATTTTATTATTCACAGCGTGAATGACGTGCTGAAAAAGGAGTTCGGACAAACACTCGCCGACAAAGGTGTGCATATTCTTGACCCATTCACCGGAACCGGTACGTTTATCACCCGCCTGCTGCAAAGTGGTCTTATCCCGTCAGATAAACTGGCTTACAAGTTTAAAAATGAAATCCATGCCAACGAAATCGTCTTGTTAGCCTATTACATTGCCGCCATTAATATTGAGGCGGTGTATCACAGCATCACGGAAGAATCAGAGTACACGCCATTTGAAGGGATTTGTCTGACTGACACCTTTGAAATGTATGAGAAAGATGACCTGGTCAGTGAGGTTTTGGTTGATAACAGTGAACGCCGTAAGCGTCAAAAAGCGCTGGATATTCGAGTCATTGTCGGGAATCCTCCATACTCAGCTGGTCAGGGCTCTGCGAATGACAACAACGCAAATATATCTTACCCTGGCTTAGATAAAAGAATTAAAGATACATATGCTTTAAACTCCAAGGCAACGTCAACAAAAAATCTGATGGATTCTTATATTCGAGCTATTCGATGGGCAAGTGACCGCGTTGGTGAGCAAGGCGTAATTGGATTTATAACCAATGCTGGCTATATTGACTCAAATTCAACTGATGGGCTCAGGAAGTGCTTAATTGATGAGTTTAGTTCAATATATGTATTTCACTTGCAAGGTAATTCAAGAAGGAGTTCTGGCGAGTTAGCGAAAAAAGAGGGGGCTGGGATTTTTGAAATAAGAACACCAGTTGCTATCACTATTTTAGTGAAAAACAGAGAGAGGAAAAGCAAAGGGGAACTGAAGTTCTTTAAAATAGGAGACTATTTGTCGCGAGAGGAGAAATTAGAATTTATCTCAAAAGTTTCAAGTGTTGATGGTGCTGAAATTAAAAGTAAGTGGGAATCGATTGTTCCTGACTCATATAACGATTGGGTTAACCAAAGGGATGATAGTTTCTATGAATTTATTGAGATTGGAAATAAAAAAAATAAAAAAAGCACATCTTTGTTTTTAAATTATTCTCTGGGTGTTGGAACTAACAGGGATGCTTGGGTTTATCAAAGTAGTAGATCAAAGCTAGTTGATAATATTAATAGAACGATTTCATTTTACAATGAGAACTTGTCATCAGGAGTGGAGCCTATTTTTGATGTAAAATCAATAAGTTGGTCAAGTAGTCTCATATCAGCGTTTTCTAGTGGGAAAAAAATAAAATTCGAGCCTTTAAATATTAGGGAATCACTATATAGGCCATTCCAGAAACAATGGCTCTACTTTGGTGGTGGGTTAACCCATCGAGTCGGTCAATTTCCAAAGATATTTCCAATTGGTGGTGATAATTTAATAATAGCAGTTACAGGTCTTGGCGGTAAGAAAGGTTTTTCAGTATTAATTTCAAACTGCCTTATGGATCTTAATCTTATGGATGCAGGTTCTCAGTGTTTTCCTCTTTATTTGTATGATGATGAAAGTTCATTGAGTGATGATGTTGGTTTTTTAAATGCAACTGAGAAAAAAAGAAAGTATGGTATAAGTGATGAAGGGTTAAATTATTTCAGCAGCCACCTTAATGATATGGCCATCACTAAGGAGGATGTTTTTTACTATCTTTATGGGCTTTTACACAGCCAAGATTACCGTAATCGTTATAGTGACAATCTAACTAAAGAACTGCCAAGAATACCATGTGTAAAGAATATAAATGATTTTTGGGCTTTTTCTGATGCTGGTCGCAAATTAGCCGGGTATCATTTGAACTATGAAACAGTTGAGCCATATAAAGCGAATATTGATACAGGGCTTATTAGTTATTCTCAATTAGGAAAAGACGATTTTTATGTCGAGAAGATGAAGTTCGCCAAAAAAGGTGAAAAAGATACGGTCATCTATAACAATAAAATTCGCATAAAAAACATTCCAACTGAAGCCTATGACTACGTTGTGAATGGCAAGCCAGCTCTTGAATGGGTGATGGAGCGGCAAGGTGTCTCTACTCATAAAGATAGCGGTATTGTGAATGATGCTAATGACTGGGCAGTTGAAACAATGAATAACCCTAGATACCCACTAGAGCTATTCCTGAGAATTATCACTGTCAGCCTGGAAACTCAGAAAATCGTCAATAGCCTGCCTAAATTAGATATCTAATCGATAGGTGTGCAGGATGGAAAAACCATCCTGCACAATTCTGATGATTTTCATGAATCCTGTCGTTTTTAACATAATGGATCTTGCGCGCACCACTGACCTGGTACTCACCCCTGAAACCCGCCGGAACGTCCAAAAGTGCGTTTTTTTCCGCTCGCAAACTGGCTGTTTTGGTGTTGCCGACTTGTTATCAGAATCGCAGATCCGGTTTCAGTCGGTTTGCCGGCTGAAAACGCTATTTCTTCCAGAATTGCCATGATTTTTTCCCCACGGGAGGCGTTACTGGCTCCCGTGTTGTCGGCAGCTTTGATTCGATAAGCAGCATCGCCTGTTTCAGGCTGTCTATGTGTGACTGTTGAGCTGTAACAAGTTGTCTCAGGTGTTCAATTTCATGTTCTAGTTGCTTTGTTTTACTGGTTTCACCTGTTCTATTAGGTGTTACATGCTGTTCATCTGTTACATTGTCGATCTGTTCATGGTGAACAGCTTTGAATGCACCAAAAACTCGTAAAAGCTCTGATGTATCTATCTTTTTTACACCGTTTTCATCTGTGCATATGGACAGTTTTCCCTTTGATATGTAACGGTGAACAGTTGTTCTACTTTTGTTTGTTAGTCTTGATGCTTCACTGATAGATACAAGAGCCATAAGAACCTCAGATCCTTCCGTATTTAGCCAGTATGTTCTCTAGTGTGGTTCGTTGTTTTTGCGTGAGCCATGAGAACGAACCATTGAGATCATACTTACTTTGCATGTCACTCAAAAATTTTGCCTCAAAACTGGTGAGCTGAATTTTTGCAGTTAAAGCATCGTGTAGTGTTTTTCTTAGTCCGTTATGTAGGTGGGAATCTGATGTAATGGTTGTTGGTATTTTGTCACCATTCATTTTTATCTGGTTGTTCTCAAGTTCGGTTACGAGATCCATTTGTCTATCTAGTTCAACTTGGAAAATCAACGTATCAGTCGGGCGGCCTCGCTTATCAACCACCAATTTCATATTGCTGTAAGTGTTTAAATCTTTACTTATTGGTTTCAAAACCCATTGGTTAAGCCTTTTAAACTCATGGTAGTTATTTTCAAGCATTAACATGAACTTAAATTCATCAAGGCTAATCTCTATATTTGCCTTGTGAGTTTTCTTTTGTGTTAGTTCTTTTAATAACCACTCATAAATCCTCATAGAGTATTTGTTTTCAAAAGACTTAACATGTTCCAGATTATATTTTATGAATTTTTTTAACTGAAAAAGATAAGGCAATATCTCTTCACTAAAAACTAATTCTAATTTTTCGCTTGAGAACTTGGCATAGTTTGTCCACTGGAAAATCTCAAAGCCTTTAACCAAAGGATTCCTGATTTCCACAGTTCTCGTCATCAGCTCTCTGGTTGCTTTAGCTAATACACCATAAGCATTTTCCCTACTGATGTTCATCATCTGAGCGTATTGGTTATAAGTGAACGATACCGTCCGTTCTTTCCTTGTAGGGTTTTCAATCGTGGGGTTGAGTAGTGCCACACAGCATAAAATTAGCTTGGTTTCATGCTCCGTTAAGTCATAGCGACTAATCGCTAGTTCATTTGCTTTGAAAACAACTAATTCAGACATACATCTCAATTGGTCTAGGTGATTTTAATCACTATACCAATTGAGATGGGCTAGTCAATGATAATTACTAGTCCTTTTCCTTTGAGTTGTGGGTATCTGTAAATTCTGCTAGACCTTTGCTGGAAAACTTGTAAATTCTGCTAGACCCTCTGTAAATTCCGCTAGACCTTTGTGTGTTTTTTTTGTTTATATTCAAGTGGTTATAATTTATAGAATAAAGAAAGAATAAAAAAAGATAAAAAGAATAGATCCCAGCCCTGTGTATAACTCACTACTTTAGTCAGTTCCGCAGTATTACAAAAGGATGTCGCAAACGCTGTTTGCTCCTCTACAAAACAGACCTTAAAACCCTAAAGGCTTAAGTAGCACCCTCGCAAGCTCGGGCAAATCGCTGAATATTCCTTTCGTCTCCGACCATCAGACACCTGAGTCGCTGTCTTTTTCGTGACATTCAGTTCGCTACGCTCACGGCTCTGGCAGGGAATGGGGGTAAATGATGCTACAGGCGCTTTTCATGGACTCACACGAGGAAATCTACCCATGACACAAGAAAAGCCCGTCACGGGCTTCTCAGGGCGTTTTATGGCAGGTCTGCTATGCAGAGCTGTCAGACTTCTTGCTGTTCAGCAGTTCCTGACCTCTGATTTTCCAGTCTGACCACTTCGGATTATCCCTCGACAGGTCATTCAGACTGGCTAATGCACCCAGCAAGGCAGCGGTATCATCAACAGGCTTCCCCGTCTGGCTGTCAACCAGACCCGCCAGGATAAGCAGTCCGGCTGACTGGTACAGCGAATGGTCACGGGCTTTACGGGCGGCTCTGGCTTCTGCCCGTTTTTCGGCCTGTATCAGATTCATGACTTTTGCTCTGGCTTCCTGCGCTTTTTCTGCTGCCTGTTCAGCCTTCATCAGCAGGGACAGCGTTTTGATATCCTGCGCTGTTTTATCCGCTTTATCCGTCAGTATCAGCATGAGTTTCTGCTGTTCATTCGGCGACTTTAAGCCGCGAATGTACTGCACTCTGTCTGCTGCCCATTTTTCCTGTTTTTCGCTTTTATTCATGCCCATTTTTCCTCTGAGTGTTGATGTGGAAATTATGGTCAGGAATGGCGGCCGAGGTCAAATGCAGGTAGAATCACTGATAAGCTTTTTATTATCAGTGCGCACTTAGACGTTTCTTCACTTCGTTCAGAAACGGTGCGCGCCTTCAGCGGGATAAAACACGATGGCATCCTATCATCTCAGCGTAAAAACCGGCGGAAAAGGCAGTGCCTCTCCTCATGCCGATTATATTGCGCGTGAGGGAAAGTATGCCCGTGAAAAAGACTCCGACCTTGAGCACAAGGAGTCCGGCAATATGCCGGCGTGGGCAGCGCATAAACCGTCCGAGTTCTGGAAAGCCGCTGACACGTCTGAACGTGCCAACGGCTGTACCTACCGTGAAATCGAGATTGCCCTGCCGCGTGAGTTAAAACCCGAACAACGTCTTGAGCTTGTCCGCGATTTTGTCCAACAGGAAATTGGCGACCGCCATGCCTATCAGTTCGCTATCCATAATCCGAAAGCAGCGATAGCCGGTGGCGAGCAGCCCCACGCCCATATCATGTTCTCTGAACGCATTAATGACGGTATTCACCGTGACCCTGAGCAGTATTTTAAACGGGCTAACACCAAAGAGCCGGAGCGCGGTGGCGCAAAAAAGGCACGTTTCGGGGAAACACCGACCGAACGCAAAGAATACCTTGTTGCCCAGAGGGAACGCTGGGCTGACCTCCAGAATAAGCACCTTGAACGGTATCAGCACGCTGACCGGGTTGATTCCCGTTCCCTGAAGGCGCAGGGCATTGACCGTGAGCCTGAGCGGCATCTGGGCGCGGGTCAGGTTCAGCGATTCGATACTGAGCAGCTACAGGCCATTCTTGAGCGCAGGGAGGCTGAAAGGCAGGTGCAGCAGTCCCGTGATGAACGTGACAGCGTAATTGACGTGACTACCTCGTTACGGGAAGCCCTCAGCGAGAGGGATACTCTGACGCTAAAACAGGAGCTGAAGTCAGAGCCTGAGCAGGAATCCCATTCCGGCAGAACGTTTGATTTTGAAAAAGAGCCTGACAAGCTGAACGCACTGGTCAGTGATGCCATGAAGGATATACAGGAAGAAATCGATCTTCAGTCCCTTGTTAACGATGCGATGGCGGAGTTCCAGGGGATACATCAGGAGATGGAAAGGCAGAGAGAGCGCGAACGTCTGGCGGAAAAACAGCGTCAGCAGGAGAAAGAACGACAGCGACTCGCCGAACAGATACGACAGAAGCCGGATAAAGGCTGGTCATTCTCACGATAGACAGGATTTTGTATGAGCGACGAAATTAAACAAATTGCCGCCCTTATCGGGCATCATCAGGCGCTGGAAAAGCGTGTTACTTCTCTGACAGAACAGTTTCAGGCCGCCTCATCACAATTACAGCAGCAAAGTGAAACGCTGAGCAGGGTCATTCGTGAGCTGGACAGCGCGTCCGGTAATATGACTGACACCGTCAGGAAATCGGTGAGTTCCGCGCTCACTCAGGTTGAGAAAGAACTGAAACAAGCCGGATTAGCACAGCAGAAACCGGCGACAGAAGCGCTGAATCAGGCTGCCGATACGGCGAAAGCGATGATCCATGAAATGCGTCGAGAGATGTCACGCTATACGTGGAAATCCGCTATTTATCTTGTACTGACGATATTCTTCGTCCTGGCTTCCTGCGTGACGGCATTTACGTGGTTTATGAATGACGGGTATAGCCAGATTGCTGAAATGCAGCGGATGGAAGCGGTCTGGCAGAAGAAAGCCCCGCTGGCTGACATATCGCGCTGTGACGGAAAGCCCTGCGTTAAGGTGGACACTCGCACTACGTATGGTGATAAAGGGGATAAAGAGAATACCTGGATGATTATTAAGAAATAACATCATGGAGCACAGAACGCTGTGCGTCGATCTCCGGCGGAGAAAGCATTAATTAAACGTGTCGGGGGGATCTGATAACCCCAGCAAATAAAGGACATTAAGGATATCAACGATGAATGCACTTTCTGCATTGCTGACAAAAATTGAACAGGCTTCACCAACACAGCGGGACAAAGGTACGACCTTTGAAAACCTTTGTGTGCAGTATTTTCTCTATGAACCTAAATATGCCGAGCTGTACAGTGACGTGCTGAGCTATGGCGGATGGGTTTCTCAGTACGGTGAAACCGTTGGGATCACGAAGAAAAAAGATGATGGCATTGATTTGGTCGCCGTAACCAAAACGGGGGAGTTTCATGCTATCCAGTGCAAAAACTACAATCAGACTAAAATCGCCAAAAAGGATATTGATAGTTTTCTGGCTGCCTCCGATAAAACGTATTTTACGCTCCGCTATATCGTTGCCTCTACGGATAACTGGACGGAGGAAGCTAAAAATATGCTGCGGGACAAGGCCGTTCCTGTCACTGCGTTAAGCCTGACAGACCTTGAGCAAAGCGCACTGGACTGGTCACAATTCGATTTTGATCCGGCCTACAA
>NZ_JBIUCY010000032.1:0-12365 GCF_044540725.1 Edwardsiella sp. A.80236 | reverse complement strand
CAACCGTACGAAATGTTATAAATTATCGGACATCGTAAAACTGTTACATTAATATGTCTATTAAATCGTAAATTTGTAATAATAGACATGAGTTGTCCGATATTCGATTTAAGGTACATTTTTATGCGACTTTTTGGTTACGCTCGGGTCTCAACCAGTCAGCAGTCTCTTGATCTTCAGGTCAGAGCACTCAAAGACGCAGGTGTGAAAGCAAACCGTATATTTACCGATAAGGCATCCGGCAGTTCAACAGACCGGGAAGGGCTGGATTTGCTGAGGATGAAGGTGGAGGAAGGTGATGTCATTCTGGTTAAGAAGCTCGACCGTCTTGGCCGCGACACTGCCGATATGATCCAACTGATAAAGGAATTTGACGCTCAGGGCGTGGCAGTCCGGTTCATTGATGACGGGATCAGTACCGACGGTGATATGGGGCAAATGGTGGTCACCATCCTGTCGGCTGTGGCACAGGCTGAACGCCGGAGGATCCTAGAACGCACGAATGAGGGCCGACAGGAAGCAAAGCTGAAAGGAATCAAATTTGGCCGCAGGCGTACCGTGGACAGGAACGTCGTGCTGACGCTTCATCAGAAGGGCACTGGTGCAACGGAAATTGCTCATCAGCTCAGTATTGCCCGCTCCACGGTTTATAAAATTCTTGAAGACGAAAGGGCCTCGTGATACGCTTATTTTTATAGGTTAATGTCATGATAATAATGGTTTCTTAGACGTCAGGTGGCACTTTTCGGGGAAATGTGCGCGGAACCCCTATTTGTTTATTTTTCTAAATACATTCAAATATGTATCCGCTCATGAGACAATAACCCTGGTAAATGCTTCAATAATATTGAAAAAGGAAGAGTATGAGTATTCAACATTTTCGTGTCGCCCTTATTCCCTTTTTTGCGGCATTTTGCCTTCCTGTTTTTGCTCACCCAGAAACGCTGGTGAAAGTAAAAGATGCTGAAGATCAGTTGGGTGCACGAGTGGGTTACATCGAACTGGATCTCAACAGCGGTAAGATCCTTGAGAGTTTTCGCCCCGAAGAACGTTTTCCAATGATGAGCACTTTTAAAGTTCTGCTATGTGGTGCGGTATTATCCCGTGTTGACGCCGGGCAAGAGCAACTCGGTCGCCGCATACACTATTCTCAGAATGACTTGGTTGAGTACTCACCAGTCACAGAAAAGCATCTTACGGATGGCATGACAGTAAGAGAATTATGCAGTGCTGCCATAACCATGAGTGATAACACTGCTGCCAACTTACTTCTGACAACGATCGGAGGACCGAAGGAGCTAACCGCTTTTTTGCACAACATGGGGGATCATGTAACTCGCCTTGATCGTTGGGAACCGGAGCTGAATGAAGCCATACCAAACGACGAGCGTGACACCACGATGCCTGCAGCAATGGCAACAACGTTGCGCAAACTATTAACTGGCGAACTACTTACTCTAGCTTCCCGGCAACAATTAATAGACTGGATGGAGGCGGATAAAGTTGCAGGACCACTTCTGCGCTCGGCCCTTCCGGCTGGCTGGTTTATTGCTGATAAATCTGGAGCCGGTGAGCGTGGGTCTCGCGGTATCATTGCAGCACTGGGGCCAGATGGTAAGCCCTCCCGTATCGTAGTTATCTACACGACGGGGAGTCAGGCAACTATGGATGAACGAAATAGACAGATCGCTGAGATAGGTGCCTCACTGATTAAGCATTGGTAACTGTCAGACCAAGTTTACTCATATATACTTTAGATTGATTTAAAACTTCATTTTTAATTTAAAAGGATCTAGGTGAAGATCCTTTTTGATAATCTCATGACCAAAATCCCTTAACGTGAGTTTTCGTTCCACTGAGCGTCAGACCCCGTATAGTGCTGAGAGATCCCCTCATAATTTCCCCAAAGCGTAACCATGTGTGAATAAATTTTGAGCTAGTAGGGTTGCAGCCACGAGTAAGTCTTCCCTTGTTATTGTGTAGCCAGAATGCCGCAAAACTTCCATGCCTAAGCGAACTGTTGAGAGTACGTTTCGATTTCTGACTGTGTTAGCCTGGAAGTGCTTGTCCCAACCTTGTTTCTGAGCATGAACGCCCGCAAGCCAACATGTTAGTTGAAGCATCAGGGCGATTAGCAGCATGATATCAAAACGCTCTGAGCTGCTCGTTCGGCTATGGCGTAGGCCTAGTCCGTAGGCAGGACTTTTCAAGTCTCGGAAGGTTTCTTCAATCTGCATTCGCTTCGAATAGATATTAACAAGTTGTTTGGGTGTTCGAATTTCAACAGGTAAGTTAGTTGCTAGAACCCATGGCTCCTTTGCCGACGCTGAGTAGATTTTAGGTGACGGGTGGTGACAATGAGTCCGTGTCGAGCGCTGATTTTTTCGGCCTTTAGAGCGAGATTTATACAATAGAATTTGGCATGAGATTGGATTGCTTTTAGTCAGCCTCTTATAGCCTAAAGTCTTTGAGTGACTAGATGACATATCATGTAAGTTGCTGATAGGTTTCCAGTTTTCCGCTCCTAGGTCTGCATATTGTACTTTTCCTCTTACTCGACTTAACCAGTACCAACCCAGCTTCTCAACGGATTTATACCATGGCACTTTAAAGCCAGCATCACTGACAATGAGCGGTGTGGTGTTACTCGGTAGAATGCTCGCAAGGTCGGCTAGAAATTGGTCATGAGCTTTCTTTGAACATTGCTCTGAAAGCGGGAACGCTTTCTCATAAAGAGTAACAGAACGACCGTGTAGTGCGACTGAAGCTCGCAATACCATAAGTCGTTTTTGCTCACGAATATCAGACCAGTCAACAAGTACAATGGGCATCGTATTGCCCGAACAGATAAAGCTAGCATGCCAACGGTATACAGCGAGTCGCTCTTTGTGGAGGTGACGATTACCTAACAATCGGTCGATTCGTTTGATGTTATGTTTTGTTCTCGCTTTGGTTGGCAGGTTACGGCCAAGTTCGGTAAGAGTGAGAGTTTTACAGTCAAGTAATGCGTGGCAAGCCAACGTTAAGCTGTTGAGTCGTTTTAAGTGTAATTCGGGGCAGAATTGGTAAAGAGAGTCGTGTAAAATATCGAGTTCGCACATCTTGTTGTCTGATTATTGATTTTTCGCGAAACCATTTGATCATATGACAAGATGTGTATCCACCTTAACTTAATGATTTTTACCAAAATCATTAGGGGATTCATCAGCGTATAGTGTTTTGCAGTTTAGAGGAGATATCGCGATGCATACGCGGAAGGCAATAACGGAGGCGCTTCAAAAACTCGGAGTCCAAACCGGTGACCTCTTGATGGTGCATGCCTCACTTAAAGCGATTGGTCCGGTCGAAGGAGGAGCGGAGACGGTCGTTGCCGCGTTACGCTCCGCGGTTGGGCCGACTGGCACTGTGATGGGATACGCGTCGTGGGACCGATCACCCTACGAGGAGACTCTGAATGGCGCTCGGCTGGATGACGAAGCCCGCCGTACCTGGCTGCCGTTCGATCCCGCAACAGCCGGGACTTACCGTGGGTTCGGCCTGCTGAATCAATTTCTGGTTCAAGCCCCCGGCGCGCGGCGCAGCGCGCACCCCGATGCATCGATGGTCGCGGTTGGTCCGCTGGCTGAAACGCTGACGGAGCCTCACGAACTCGGTCACGCCTTGGGGGAAGGATCGCCCGTCGAGCGGTTCGTTCGCCTTGGCGGGAAGGCCCTGCTGTTGGGTGCGCCGCTAAACTCCGTTACCGCATTGCACTACGCCGAGGCGGTTGCCGATATCCCCAACAAACGGTGGGTGACGTATGAGATGCCGATGCTTGGAAGAGACGGTGAAGTCGCCTGGAAAACGGCATCGGATTACGATTCAAACGGCATTCTCGATTGCTTTGCTATCGAAGGAAAGCCGGATGCGGTTGAAACTATAGCAAATGCTTACGTGAAGCTCGGTCGCCATCGAGAAGGTGTCGTGGGCTTTGCTCAGTGCTACCTGTTCGACGCGCAGGACATCGTGACGTTCGGCGTCACCTATCTTGAGAAGCATTTCGGAACCACTCCGATCGTGCCTCCGCACGAGGCCGTCGAGCGCTCTTGCGAGCCTTCAGGTTAGAGGCCGTCGACAATGATAATCTGGATCAACGGACCTTTCGGCGCCGGAAAGACGACGCTCGCTAAGCGGCTGCGCGATCGGCGTTCCAAATCGCTGATCTTTGACCCCGAGGAAATCGGGTTCGTGGTGAAAGAAACGGTCCCCATGCCAGCGAGCGGAGACTATCAGGATCTCCCCTTGTGGAGGGGACTTACGATCGCGGCGGTCAGGGAGATTCGAAGGAATTACTCGCAGGACATCATCATCCCAATGACGCTCGTGCACCCGGACTATCTGACTGAGATACTCGACGGGGTAAGGCGGATCGACGATCAGCTGCTGCACATCTTTCTGACGCTCAACGAGGACCTATTGCGTCACCGGATCGCGAACCAGACCATGCATCCTGACCCGAATCGAAATGCGGAGATTCGAGAGTGGCGATTAGCGAATGTCGCCCGATGCTTGGCCGCAAGGGAACGGCTTCCATGCACAACCCGTGTTCTCGATAGTGGTGCACACACCAGCGATGAACTCGCAGCGATGGTGCTCGACGGAATCGATGGGCGCACCTGATCGCCTTCGACGCCTGCGCAAAGCGTAGCGCGAGGGTGGCGGGCTCACGACCAAACGCCCAGAGGTCGATCATCGCAGGGATGTTTGGCTTTGTGGTGCGGACGACGGGACTCGAACCCGTACTCTCACAGAGAAGCAGATTTTCGTACCACCTCGACTTTCGCCGCCGTCTGATGACGTTCGTGGTCTGGACTGTCCCTTCGCCATTGCCCGAAGGCTTTAGGCGCCGCCCGTCCAGTCTCTACACCTTCCCCCGAAGGGGCTTGGCTCGGGATTGGCTTAGGGTATTGCCCGTTAGCGTTCCCCGACTTTGAGCGGTTCTACTCCGCGGATTTCCCCGCGGGCACTCCAATTTTAAAGTCTGCTGCGTCTACCGATTTCGCCACGTCCGCCTTTTTTCGCCGTTCCTAGCGCTCGTGCGATGCACCTATGTTGCACCTAGCGCCGAATCGTTCTTCGTCATCCTGAAAAACCACGTCTCCTAAAGCCTTGCATAGCTTATCTTTTCTCCACCACGAACTTTTTTGTGGGATGGTAGAAAAAAAGACTTTTTAAGTCCGCTGGCTTGCCAGGCCTTGTTAGCTTGTACGGTCATGGTTATCGGGTAAAGAATATTGACGGCATCGCTGGTGTCGGTGGCTGAAAAGCCGGCTCCCATCAGGGCAATAGCCATTTCAGATGCAGGCGTACAGGGCAATGGTCAACAGCTACAGCCTGTCTGACGATTCCGGCGTCATGGCTGCGGCGGCTATCACGCATTTTTTGTTCGGTCAGGCGGTGTTTTCGTACCTCAATGGTTGGAGCGGGGGTCAGTTTGGATATCGAAAATTATTGTACGTTAAGGCTATTTTTTGACCTTTCGACTTTAGCGGGTCTCAACCGACGAAACTTACCGGAAGCCGGTATCCTGTTGCTTTTCCAGATATAATCCCCTGTCAGATTAATGTGCTCCCAGCCTAACGGCGACAAATGTGACAGCAGTTGCTCGTTGATCTTCACCCCTTTACGCTTCAGGGCATCGATCGCCCTTTCCATATAGACGGTATTCCACAGTGAGATAGCAGCCGTCAGCAGCGTAAGCCCACTGGCGCGATAACTCTGATTTTCCGGTTTTCGGTCCCTGATTTCACCCAGCCGGTGCAGGAATACCGCCCGCGCCAGCGCGTTACGGGCTTCTCCTTTATTCAGCCCCGCCTGTACTCGCCGACGCAGTGTAGGATCGCGGAACCAGTCGAGCATAAACAGCGTTCGCTCAATGCGGCCAATTTCTCTCAGTGCTTTGGCAAGTCCGTTTTGCTTGGGGTAGCTGGCCAGCTTTTTCAGCATCAGAGATGCTGTCACGGTTCCCTGCTTTATCGAGGTCGCCAGACGCAGCACTTCACGCCAGTGAATTTCGATCTCTTTCAGATTCAGGCTGGTCGTTGATATCAGTGACTGAAGCGCCGGGTACCGGTCTGCTTTCCCTTGGATAAACAGCTTCTTGTCGTGGAGATCCCTGATTCGCGGACAGAACGCAAATCCCAGCAGATGCATCAGGGCAAAGACATGATCGGTGAAACCCGCTGTATCGGTGTAATGCTCCCTGATTTCCAGGTCGCTTTCGTGGTACAGCAAGCCATCGAGAACATGGGTTGAATCCCTGACTCGACTGATTATGCAGGTATAAAACGGGCTGTATTGATCCGAAATATGGGTATAAAACTGACGTCCGGGCTCCTGCCCGTATTTCGGGTTAACCTGCCCTGCGTAGCGGCCTGAGCTGCCTGTTCTGAAATTTTGTCCGTCTGATGATGACGTTGTCCCGTCTCCCCAGAATGCCGCAAGTGGTCTTTTCCCCTGCGCGTTTACCAGCTCTGCAAGGGCGGCTGAATAGGTTTCGTCGCGGATGTACCATGCCTGGATATCTTCCAGTGATGATTTGGTGCTTCCGGGGCAGGCTTCCGCCATTTTGGTCAGACCAAGATTGATGCCATCCGCAAGGATGGTGGTGAGGAGCAGGCGGGTATCGGGACGGGTAATGTCATTTTTTATATGCGAAAAATGTCGGGTAAACGTCGTCCAGCTGTTTACCTCATCGAGAATTTCCGTGATTTTAGGACGCGGTAGCATGCTGTAAACCAGCTCTGCCAGCGGTGAAACCTGCACCGGGACGCAATTATCCAGCGGAGATACTTTTACTCCCCTGTCAGATATTTCCACATCGGGCAGCTCACCAAGGGCAGCCATGGCATTGACCTCTTCAAGTCTGGACTGAAGCAGGGTCATACGGCTGGTAATGTACTCATGATAATCAGCAGATACGGGCAGGGGTAGCGCCGGTGTGAGTTTGTCAAAGTCCTTTTCGGGAATGAGGTAATCATCAAAGTTTTTGTAGCGGCGTGAGCCTTTAACCCAGATGTCCCCGGAGCGCAATGCCCCCTTAAGCTCGCTGAGCGCACAAAATTCATAGTACTGCCGGTCAACACCCGCAGGTGTAATCACCACCTTGCGCCAGCTTTCAGGGACAAACTCAAGCGGCGCTGTCGCCGGAACTTTACGTGACTGCTTCCGGTACATATCCTTGATCACAACCAGCGCATCAGCCAGAGGTTGCGCTGCCGGGGTGGCGACTAACTGTAAAGCGGATAACATGCGCGGGGCATATTTCCGTAATGTGCTGTATTTCTCAGTAATAATATGCAGCGGATCAAAATTATTTTTCCTGGCGAGATGGCGTGTTTCCTCCAGACTGGCGACAAATTCAGGCCATGGCAGTATGTTTTCTATTGCGAGCCATGGATCGCCACCGGAATCACGGGCTTCAGACAGTGCCTGGCCGACATCGATGTACTGCCTCAGTTTTGACTGGATCAGCTTTCCGGTCTGCTGAAGGCGCTCAGCCTGTGTTCTTTTGGCTTTGCTGAACAGGCTGTTCAGCATGCGTTCATGCAGCTCAATCACTTCATCTGTCAGTGTGGCTCGGGCTTCTTCCAGCACGCACACCAAGATCGCATGACGCCGGGCTGCTGAAAATCGGGTCAAATCCCGGCTACTCATCTTCCGGCCTTCCCGCGCCAGTTTCAGCAACCGGTTCTGGTGAATGGTACGATCTATACCTTCCGGTAACGCCAGCGATTCAATGCTACTGAGCCGATCAAGGTGTTGTAGCACGTTCTTACCATTGATTTTACCTGGCGGTTGCAGAAGCCATGTCAGTCTGGAAAACTGATTATCTGAGGACTCAAGTAAACGATCAAGGGCATCCCTGTGAGCCGGAGTTAACGGGGCATTCAGGGTCTGAAATACGATTTTATCGCCGCCAGCCATGGCCTCCGCACAGGTACGCTCCACGACATCAATCGCGGGGATTATCACGTTGTTCTTCCGGAGCCAGACCAGCAGTTCTTCGGCCAGGAGAATACCTTTATCGGTGCGCGTCGCCATCGGCAGCAGGTGTGTAATACAGTCCTGCTGTATTTTGCCGGTGAACGCTTTTACGCCAAGATAGCGGTACAGTTCGGTTAAATGCTCGCGCCGGGTGGTATCCCTGCCGGAAAGGTAAGCAGGCCAGAGATCCCCGGTAAGTTTTAGCCTGCTGGCGATATGCTTCAGCAGCGCATCAGAGGGTGGGATTTTTTTATCCGGTGCAAAGCCGACATTTTTCAGATAGCAAAGAAGGACGGCAAAACCAAAACGGCTGGCAGGTTTACGGTGAGCACTGATAAGCGCCAGATCATGCTCACTGAAATAGGCCATTCGTGTCAGCGTTAACTCATCGTCCGGTAATGCCAGTAATGATTCTCTTTCCGACAGAGAAAGAATCTGCCTCCTTGCCATATAGTTTCCCTCATAAATTATCCGATGCGGTATTTTTAGCAAAAATGGTTATCGCATAAGGGTACACCCTGACGCCATATTCAAAACGTGACGGCACACGATGAATGACATAACCTATATGCGATAGATTAAATGCAATAACTTAAATGCGATAACGTGGTGGAAAAATGTTCATCAGAGCTTATTTAAGGGCATCGACGGAAGATCAGTTCGCCGATCGGGCAAAAGAGATGCTGGAGCAGTTTGTTCAGGAGCGGGGACATAAAATAGCCAGTTACTACCGGGAGAACATCAGCGGTACAAAACTTGACCGCCCGGAACTGGGGCGCTTACTGATGGACAGTCACCGCAATGATATTTTACTGGTCGAGCAGATAGACCGTCTGACCCGTCTGAGCAACAGCGACTGGATGACGCTGAAAAAGCAAATCGAGCAACACGAGCTGCGGATTGTCAGCCTCGATGTACCCACCTCATGGCAGGCGCTGTCAGATAAAGATCCTTCGCAGGCTGACCCAATCACCCGCGCCGTGATAACCGCCATCAATAATATGCTTATCGACCTGATGGCCGCGATGTCGCATAAGGACTGGCTGAGCCGCCGCCATCGGCAGAAGCAGGGAATTGAACGGGCACATACGCTGGGAAAATACCGGGGCAAACAGGCCGATCAGGAACGACATAAGAAAGTTCTGTATTACCGACAGGTCAAGAAACTGAGCATAAGAGAAACTGCTGAAGCCACCGGTTACAGCACATCTCAGGTCTGCAGGATTCAGGCCCTGTTCAGGCCTGAAAATTAAGCACATTTTCTGAGGCTGGAAATCAACTCATGCTGACAGCCTGAGCCTGTTGGCATGGTAAGCAATGTGCTCACCAATAAAGCTGGAAATGAAATAATAGCTGTGGTCGTAACCAGTATGATATCGGAATGATGCGTTGATGTTCATCTCGTTGCACACTCTTTCAAGACTTTTAGTGCGTAACTGATCTTCATAAAAGGCGTCACTTAATCCCTGGTCAATAAAAATTTCTGGTAATTTCGCACCCTGTAAAATGAGACTGACGGGATCGTAGTGCTCCCACGTTTTTTTATTTTCACCCAGGTACGCGGTGAATGCCTGTTGTCCCCATGGCACCTGAGAAGGTGACACTATTGGTGAAAATGCCGATACACTCACATATTCATCAGGATTTCGCAGCGACAGAACCAGCGCTCCCAGCCCCCCCATGGAGTGACCGGATATTGATTTCCTTGATGTTACAGGTAAATGCTCCATGACAACATCCGGAAGCTCATGGAGAATATAGTCATACATCCTGTAATGCGTGTTCCACGGATGTTCCGTCGCGTTCAGATAAAATCCGGCACCCTGGCCCAGATCGTAGCTGTCAGCATCTGCGACATGCTCTCCACGGGGACTGGTATCAGGAACAACGACGATGATGTTGTTCCTGGCGGCATAATGCTGCATACCCGATTTGGTGATGAAATTCTGCTCCGTACAGGTCAGACCCGAGAGCCAGTACAGGACCGGCAGTTTTTCTGTTGCTGCTTTGGGGGGAAGATAAACACCGAAATTCATCCCACAATTAAGTGTTTGTGAATTATGGCGGTATACGTTTTGCCAGCCGCCAGCGCTGGCATGCTGCTCGATGAGTTCCATCAGCCTCTGTCTCATGGTTATTTCCCCTGACAGGGAGTCAGGGGAAGTCTCTTTATAGCCGGACGTCAGATGAACGTATAAGCCGTGATTTTGTTACCCGCAGGGTCTCGCAGGTAGGCTGCATAGGCTCCAGGGAGATGGCTGCGCGGGCCAGGCTGACCTTCATCTTTCCCTCCGGCGGCAAGGCCCGCGGCGTGGAAAGCATCAACTTCTTCCGGACTTGCAGCTGCAAAGCCGACAGTAACGCCGTTGGCCGATGGCGCTTCACCGTTGCCCGGATGTGCAATAATAAAGGCTGGCTTTTCGCGACCATAAAGTACCCAGCCATTGCCAAACGGGCCGAGGTTATTGATGCCAAGCGTACCGAGGACAGCATCGTAAAAATCAGCGGATTTTTCAACATCGGATGCACCGATGAAGACGTGGGAAAAAACGTCATTACCAGAAATTACAGGTGTTGCCATGATCCATTTCCTTCAGTTGGTTTGACTCAGTTAAGACGCTATCAGTAACGGATTACCGTACGGATTGATTTACCTTCATGCATAAGATCGAAGGCCTCATTGATTTCATCCAGCGTCATCGTGTGGGTAACAAATGGCTCCAGTTCAATTTCACCCTTCATGGCATCTTCTACCATGGCCGGAAGTTGCGTACGGCCTTTCACTCCGCCGAAAGCAGAACCTTTCCATACGCGCCCGGTAACGAGCTGGAATGGACGGGTGGATATCTCCTGCCCGGCGCCGGCCACGCCGATGACAATGGACTGGCCCCAGCCACGGTGAGCACTTTCCAGCGCCGCACGCATAACGTTGACGTTACCGATACATTCAAAAGTGTGGTCAATGCCCCATTTGTTGATTTCAAGCAGCACATCTTTAATCGGTTTGTCATGGTCGTTCGGGTTGATGCAGTCGGTTGCACCGAACTGACGGGCAAGTTCGAATTTGGCCGGGTTGGTGTCGATAGCGATAATGCGTCCTGCTTTTGCCTGGCGAGCCCCCTGAACGGCAGCCAGACCGATTGCGCCAAGACCAAAAATAGCGACAGAATCTCCAGGCTGTACTTTCGCTGTGTTGTGAACAGCGCCAATCCCGGTAGTCACGCCACAGCCCAGCAGGCAGACGTGTTCATGGTTTGCCTCCGGGTTAATTTTTGCCAGAGAAACCTCGGCCACTACCGTATACTCACTGAAGGTGGAGCATCCCATGTAGTGGTAAAGAGGCTGGCCATTGTAAGAAAAGCGGGTGGTTCCGTCAGGCATCAGTCCTTTTCCCTGAGTTTCGCGAACCGATACACAGAGGTTCGTTTTCCCGGACTGACAGAATTCACACTCCCCGCATTCGGCGGTGTAAAGCGGAATCACATGGTCTCCCGGCTTCACGCTGGTCACGCCTTCACCGACCTCCACGACGACACCGGCCCCTTCGTGGCCGAGAACCACCGGGAAAACGCCCTCAGGATCGTTCCCGGAGAGGGTAAAGGCATCGGTGTGGCAGACACCGGTGTGGGTATTTTTAATCAGCACCTCGCCTTTTTTAGGTGGTGCAACATCAATTTCAACAATCTCCAGGGGCTTCCCTGGTGCAAATGCAACGGCAGCACGTGATTTCATATGTAAATTATCCTCAATGTGATGGCTTAGCTATTTAAGATAGGCGCGAACCAGTTCAATCGTATCGTCAACGGATTTACTGATTTCATGGCTGTAGCTGTCATTCTGGTCAAAGGTTTCCCGTATGTGGCTCTCGAGCACCTCTGCCATAAGACCGTTAGCTGCTCCGCGAACGGCAGCTATCTGCTGAAGAATGGAACGGCATTCAGCACCATTTTCCAGCGCTCTTTCCAGAGCATCAATCTGACCCCGAATGCGGCGAACACGGGTAAGGACCTTTTTTTTCTCTTCAGGAGTACTGGGCATTATTTACCTCACCATTTTTGATTTTATATACTATAGTGGAGTATATAATTATCGTCAATGCATACTCCACTATAGTATAACTAAGAATAAACATAACTACCTTTATTTACGATATAAATCATATATTTATATTATTTTTGGCTGTGATACTGTCGGAAGGAAAGTTACTACAAAAATGATATCTACCGATACGGGATTTGGGGCATAGGCGGTTCTGTTAAATTTCGCCAGATATTGGCTCATCATTGATGGTCAAAAAATGAGCCTAACGTACAATAATTTTCGATATCCAAACTGACCCC
>NZ_JBIUCY010000031.1:0-14251 GCF_044540725.1 Edwardsiella sp. A.80236 | reverse complement strand
GAATTATCTGGCAATGGTTAAGTTGGGTTGTATCAGATTGTTTTACAAGAAATTATACAATTAAGGGACACAGCCTAACTTTCTTTCATAACAGACAAACTTTTTAGGCAAATATTTCTGTCGAGAACCATGGTATTTGTGATATTTAACAAAGCGATAGTCTTCCGCACCATAATTCCCAGCAAACTCTTCGTCATAGCCAAAGTGACGGAAGAAACGCGCTCGCGACATAAAAAAGAGATTGGAATGGCCTTTGTAGAGGCCTCGCTCATCGCTGCGGCGATAAATTTTATAAAAATTTCTACCTGGGTTTTTAGTTTTAATTAAATAGCTTAACGTCTCTTCGGGTAGTTCATGGTCAAGATCAGTGAGCAATATCTTATCTGACTTTGCATAGGTCACACCGAGATTGCGCGCTCCGGCTTGGTTCCACTTAATATCTTCAGTAATTTTTAGCCAGGTAATGTTTAAATCAAACTTTTCAATTTGATAAGAAATCGGTGAGCCATCATCGATGATAATAAATTCAATTGCGCTACGCAGGGATAACGGTAGTTGCTCATACTTTCGCAACAAAGAAAATATAGATTCAAGACTTTTCTGATTGCAATAAAAATGTGTCACATAAGACAGTTTAATATGTTGCTTATCGTTATCTTGGTGAATCATTTATTAGTTACCCTGTAAACATATCTTATGATATAGAAAATTTTTATATTATCCCATGAATGGTTAGCAATATCATCAAAGAGATAGATGATTATCTGATCGTAAATGTGATATTGTCTAGAAAGTTGCATAAGAAGCTTATCTTCGCCACTGGGCTGTCGTTCATAAACGTGGTCGTCTCGGATGCTCCTCTGACTTCTTCTCCTCCTTCTCCCTCCCACGATCAACTGTCATAAAACTGTCATAATCCATACATTTTACTGTCATCAAACTGCCTTATTTTGCTTCCTGCACCATACTTGATCCGATTGTTGATACGTTAGCTTGATAACGCTTCCCTGGAGGGAATATGAAACTGATGCGTACCGCTGTCGCTGGGATTGTCGCCGCGACCGTCTCCTTGAGTGCCACCCCGGCCTTCGCCGCTGAGAGCCTGACAGGTGCCGGCGCTACCTTCCCGGCGCCGGTTTATGCCAAGTGGGCCGATTCCTACCAGAAAGAAACCGGTAACAAAGTGAATTATCAAGGTATTGGTTCTTCAGGCGGCGTGAAGCAGATCATCGCGAACACCGTCGATTTCGGTGCCTCCGATGCACCGCTAAGCGATGAGAAGTTGGCGGCCGACGGTCTGTTTCAATTCCCTACCGTGATCGGTGGGGTCGTGATGGCAGTGAACCTACCGGGGGTGAAGTCGGGTGAGTTGACATTAGATGGTGAGACGCTGGGCGACATCTACCTGGGTAAGATTAAGAAGTGGAATGACGCGGCGATCGCCAAACTCAATCCGGGCGTTAAACTGCCGGATCAGAATATTGCCGTGGTGCGGCGTGCGGATGGTTCCGGTACCTCTTTCGTCTTTACCAGCTACTTGAGCAAAGTTAATCCGCAATGGAAGGCCGATGTTGGTGCCGGTTCGACGGTGAATTGGCCGACCGGTTTAGGGGGTAAGGGCAATGACGGCGTCGCCGCTTTTGTCCAGCGTCTGCCGGGCTCTATTGGCTACGTCGAGTATGCCTACGCTAAACAGAATAAGTTGGCGTACACCAAACTGGTTTCTGCTGATGGTCAAGCGGTTAGCCCGACGGAGGTCAGCTTCAGCAATGCGGCTAAAGGGGCCGATTGGAGCCGCTCTTTCGCTCAGGATCTGACGAACCAGGCGGGCGATAATGTATGGCCGATCACCTCGACGACGTTTATTCTGGTGCATAAGGCATCGACCAAGCCAAAGCAGACGGCTGAGGTACTGAAGTTCTTCGATTGGGCCTATAACGATGGCGCCAAGCAGGCCAATGCATTGGATTATGCCACCTTACCCGCGTCCGTGGTGGAGCAGATCCGCGCGGCCTGGAAGACGAGCGTCAAGGATAGCGGCGGTAACGCCCTGTATTGATGATTTTTCGGCACGCCCTTCCGGGCGTGCCCTATCATGATCGTTTAAGAAGAGATAGACATGGCTGATTCGCCTTCCGTTAATAAACAGCCGATGATGAGAGCGCCGAGTAAGCTCGGAGATGTGATTTTTGCGCTGTTGGTCAAGCTGGCGGCGCTGATCACGTTGTTGTTGCTGGGAGGCATCATCGTTTCCCTGATCATCGCCGCGCTGCCCAGCATGGAGAAGTTTGGCTTCGCCTTCCTGTGGAGCAAAGAATGGGATGCGCCAGCAGAGCAGTTCGGGGCTTTGGTGCCGATCTACGGTACCTTGGTGACCTCGCTGATCGCGTTGATCATTGCCGTCCCGGTCAGTTTCGGTATTGCGCTATTCTTGACCGAGTTGGCTCCCAACTGGTTGCGTCGTCCTTTAGGGGTGGCGATCGAACTGTTGGCGGCGATCCCCAGTATCGTCTACGGCATGTGGGGGCTGTTTATCTTCGCGCCATTGTTTGCCGAATATTTTCAAACCCCGGTGGGTGAATTGCTGGCTGGCATTCCCATCGTCGGTACCCTATTTTCTGGCCCGGCCTTCGGCATCGGCATCCTGGCTGCCGGGGTGATCCTGGCTATCATGATCATCCCTTACATCGCGGCGGTAATGCGCGATGTGTTTGAGCAGACGCCGGTGATGATGAAAGAGTCGGCTTATGGCATCGGCTGTACCACCTGGGAGGTCATCTGGCGCATCGTTTTACCCTTCACCAAAAATGGGGTGATCGGTGGCATCATGCTGGGTCTGGGGCGTGCGCTGGGGGAGACCATGGCGGTCACCTTCGTTATCGGTAATACCTACCAGCTGGATAGCTTCTCGTTGTATATGCCGGGTAACAGTATTACCTCGGCATTGGCCAACGAGTTCGCCGAGGCCGAGTCTGGGTTGCACACCGCCGCGCTGATGGAGCTGGGACTGATCCTGTTCGTGATTACCTTCATCGTGTTGGCGTTGTCCAAGCTGATGATCCTGCGCCTGGCGAAAAATGAGGGACGTTAAGATGGCAACGATGGATGTGCAAAACCCGCAGCAGCTGGCGGAGTCTCGTCGCCGCATGCAGGCTTGGCGTCGGCAGAAGAACCGCATCGCCCTGTGCCTGTCGATGGGCACCATGGCCTTTGGTCTGTTCTGGTTGGTATGGATCCTATTCTCTACCTTCACCCGTGGCATCGATGGTATGTCGTTGGCGCTGTTTACTGAGATGACGCCACCGCCGAATACCGAGGGGGGCGGGTTGGCTAACGCCATCGTCGGCTCCGGGCTGTTGATCCTGTGGGCAACGGTGATCGGCACGCCGCTGGGCATCATGGCGGGGATCTACCTGGCTGAGTATGGCCGTAATAGTCTGTTGGCTAACGTGACTCGCTTTATTAACGATATCTTACTGTCTGCGCCATCGATCGTCGTCGGTCTGTTCGTCTATACCATCGTCGTGGCGAAGATGCAGCACTTCTCCGGTTGGGCTGGCGTGATTGCGCTAGCGCTGTTGCAGGTGCCCATCGTTATTCGTACCACCGAGAATATGTTGAAGCTGGTGCCTGATAGCCTACGTGAGGCCGCTTATGCGCTGGGTACGCCGAAGTGGAAGATGATTTCGGCGATCACCCTAAAAGCGTCGGTCTCGGGGATTATTACCGGGGTACTGTTGGCCATCGCCCGTATCGCCGGTGAGACCGCGCCGCTGCTGTTTACGTCACTCTCCAACCAGTTCTGGAGCACCGACATGATGCAGCCGCTGGCTAACCTGCCGGTCACCATCTTTAAGTTTGCCATGAGTCCGTTTGCGGAGTGGCAACAGCTGGCTTGGGCTGGTGTACTGCTGATCACGCTGTGTGTCTTGCTGCTGAATATCGTGGCCCGCGTGATTTTCGCCAAGAAAAAATACTAATTTTGGGGTGCCGTCACGGCGGCACCGCTCACAGAGAGAAAAACGATGAGTAATGTAGTGACAGACACGACCAACAGTAAAATTCAGGTACGCGATCTGAACTTCTATTACGGTAAATTCCATGCGCTGAAGAATATCTCGCTGGATATTGAACAGAATAAAGTCACCGCCTTCATCGGCCCATCCGGTTGTGGCAAGTCGACGCTGTTGCGTACCTTTAACAAGATGTTCCAGCTCTACCCGGAGCAGCGCGCCGAGGGGGAGATCCTGTTGGATGGTCAGAACATCCTGACGGATAGCCAAGATGTGGCGTTGTTGCGCGCCAAGGTGGGGATGGTCTTCCAGAAGCCGACGCCTTTCCCAATGTCGATCTATGACAATATCGCCTTCGGTGTTCGTCTGTTCGAGAAGCTGTCACGCGCCGATATGGATGAGCGTGTGCAGTGGGCCCTGACCAAGGCCGCCCTGTGGAATGAGACCAAGGATAAGCTGCATCAGAGCGGTTACAGCCTATCTGGCGGTCAGCAGCAGCGTCTGTGCATCGCGCGCGGCATCGCTATCCGTCCGGAGGTGCTGCTGCTGGATGAGCCCTGCTCGGCATTGGATCCCATCTCGACCAGTCGCATCGAAGAGCTGATCACCGAGCTGAAGCAGGATTATACCGTGGTGATCGTGACCCATAACATGCAGCAGGCGGCGCGTTGTTCCGACTATACCGCATTTATGTATCTGGGTGAGCTGATCGAATTTAGCGATACGGATAAACTGTTTACCGCACCGGCACAGCGGCAGACGGAAGATTATATTACTGGTCGTTATGGCTGATGGTTGAGGAAGGGAATATGGATAATTTGAATTTAAACAAGCATACCTCCGGCCAGTTTAATGCCGAGCTTGAGCATATCCGCACTCAGGTAATGAGCATGGGGGGCCTGGTAGAGCAGCAACTCACTGATGCCATTACTGCCATGCATAATCAGGATGCCGAGTTGGCGCGTCGTGTGATCGAGGGAGATGCCAAGGTCAATATGATGGAGATCGCCATCGATGAGGCCTGCGTCAAAATTATTGCCAAGCGTCAGCCGACCGCCAGCGATTTACGCCTGGTGATGGCAATCATCAAGACTATCTCTGAGCTGGAGCGCATCGGTGATGTGGCCGATAAGATCTGTCGTACCGCGTTGGAGAAGTTCTCCCAGCAGCATCAACCGTTGCTGGTTAGCCTGGAGTCATTGGGGCAGCATACGGTGCAGATGCTGCACGATGTGCTGGACGCCTTCGCGCGTATGGATTTGCATGAAGCCATTCGTATCTATCGGGAAGATAAGAAGGTCGATCAGGAGTATGAAGGGATCGTTCGTCAGCTGATGACCTATATGATGGAAGATTCACGGACCATCCCCAGCGTGCTGACGGCGTTATTCTGTGCCCGCTCCATCGAGCGCATCGGCGATCGTTGCCAGAATATCTGCGAATTTATTTTCTACTATGTGAAAGGTCAGGATTTCCGCCATATCGGTGGCGACGATCTGGAGCAGTTGTTAGCCGGAAGTCGAGAGCAGTAAGCCTATCTGGCCAATACGTTTTACCGACGAGCCGCCCTGCATCGCAGGGCGGCTCGTTGCTATTAGGCGGCTAGGCGGTGTGAGTCAGTTGCCAGCCGCGTTGGCGCCATAGCGAGGGTAATTGGCGCAGATCATCGAAGGCGGTCACCAAGGGATGATCGATGGGCGGATTATGGGGATCGGCGCAAAAGTAGAAGACCGGAATACCCGCGGCGATCCCGGCATGTGCGCCGGCCGGTGAGTCATCCACCAGAATGCACTCCTCGATCGTCACTCCCATGCTTTGCGCCGCATGGTGCATCAGATCCGGTTCGGGTTTCCAACTTTGGATATCATAGCCGCTGTACAGATGATCGCCGAAGAATGGCAGCATACCGGTAGCGCCGAGTGAGCTTTGCATCTTACTGACCGGCCCATTCGAGGCGGTACACATAGGGACGCAGATCTGGCTCAATAACTCGTGGGCGTGTGGGATTGGCTGGAGTTCGCTAGCGAACAGGCGCGCGACCTCGGCGCGGTAGTGAGACTCCATCTCTGCGCGATCGGCGTGAAAAGGGTGACGACGTTGGATGATATCGATGATGTCATACAGTCTCACCCCTTTGAACTCGCGATAGATCTCATCCAGGGATAGCGTTATCCCATAACGCGCGAACATACTGACATAGGCTTTACTACAGATGATTTCGCTGTCTACCAGCGTTCCGTCACAGTCGAAGAGAATACAGCGGATACTGCTCATGGTCGTCCCTTTTGGCCAGTCGGCGCGGAAAGCCCCCGCGCCGTATCAAGATTTCTGCCTAGTTTAAACGCTCTCCTCGTCCATGCGAACCTCGGTAAAGCAGAAGTGATCGACATCGAACAGACCGAGGCTAGTCAGTTTGAGTGACGGGATCACCGGCAGGGAAAGGAACGCCATCTGGATGAAGGGTTCGTTTAAGGTCATACCGCATGCGTGGCAAGCCTGTTTGAGTTGGTCGATTACCTCAGCGATCTCTTCGGCCGACAAAGAGCTCATTAACCCGGCGATAGGTAATGGCAGATGCGCCTGGACCTGGCCGTCGGCAACGACGCATAGCCCGCCGCCGTCTTGGATGAGTTGATTGACGGCTTGCGCCATCTCCGCCGGATCGTGCCCGATGGTGACGATGTTATGGCTGTCGTGGCTGACGGTGGCCGCCAGGGCTCCTTTATTCAGGCCGCTGTTATGCAGTAGGCCTAACGCCGGGGCCTTCCCGTGACCATAGCGCTCCATCACCGCCATACGGCAGACATCTGGAGTATCGAAACCATCACCCTGCCAGCGGACGATGCAGGCCGGGGTGATCAGCTCATTGGGGATCAGCGTCAGTGCGCGGTAGGCCGTACCGGGTGTCAGCGTCAGCGTCAAATCGTCGGCGCTTAATGGCGCCCGCTGTACGGTGTTGTGCTGCGGCGGGCAACTCGCCAGCTGGCGCACCGCAGCATCGCGTAGTAACTGTGCACCATCAACGGGTTGACCTCCCGCGAAAACTTGGCGGATGGTGACCTGCTCGACATCATCCAGCAGGACGATGTCGGCCTTTTTCCCTGGGGCGATCAGACCCAGCCGTTTTAGGCCATAGTGGCGCGCTGCCGACCAACTGGCGACGCGATACGCCACATGCGGTGCTAGATGATGCTGTTGGATCAGACGGCGGATCAATGCATCGATATGTCCCTCATGGGCGATCTCCCATGGATTGCGGTCATCGGTACATAGCATGCATTGTGGGCTATTGAACTCGGTGATCAGCGGTGCCAGGGTATCCAGGTTACGTGCCGCCGACCCTTCTCGAATCATCAGCGCCATGCCGAGTGCCAACTTCTCCCGTCCCTCCTCTAGCGCCATGGTTTCATGGCAGTTCTCGATTCCCGCCGCCAGATAGGCATTCAGCGCCTTGCCATGCAACGTTGGACTATGGCCATCCAGCGTGAGATGGCGGAAGGCATCCAGTTTATCTAGGGTAGATTCATCACCGGCGATGACACCAGGGAAATTCATCATCTCCGCCAAGCCTAAAACGTGGGGATGATCGCGGTAATGCAACATCGCCGGCAGTGGGAACTCGGCGCCATTGACGTCGGTGCCAGCCAATGCGGGTACACAAGAGCTGACTTGGACAAACTGATTCTGCCGGGCACCGTCGGCGCAGCGTAAGAACCAGGCTAGCCCCGCTTCACCCATCACATTGATGATCTCATGGGGGTCGCAGACGATGGTGGTCACCCCAAGCGGTAGCGTCACACTCTCGAAGGTGATCGGTGTCATCATGCTGGATTCAATGTGGAGGTGAGCATCGATAAAGCCAGGTACGGCGACGGCGCCGCCGGCATCGATATGCTGGCGGGCCGGGGCATCGGCATAGTCGGGGCCGACGCCAGCGATGCTATCGCCGCTGATCAGGATGGGGCCCGGTCGAGTACCGCCGTTGATGAGATCTAGCAGTAAAACATTATCGATACGAATATCGGCAGGTTGCTCGCCACGGGAAACGGCCAGAAGATGCAACATTGCTGTGCGAGAAAGCGATTGCGTGTGCTTGAGGCTAATATTTTTCATTGTGATTACCTTAATCTTGTTGTTTTTATCATTTTGATATTAAAGCGTTTTTCTTTGTCTATTGTAGCGATTTTATGTATACAAGCGTTTGCGTTACATCACGTTGGCTGATCGGTGGCAAAAAAACACCAAAAAAAGGATGTGACAGACATCATAATTTGGCATTTTTAGTATAGGATAGCCATCCAAGACACTATACGGATTTCATGTATGAGCCCATCCCAGTCCACGACACCCTCTTCCCGGGGCGTATTCGAGCGCGTCTTTAAGCTTCAGGCGCATGGTACCACCGTTAGGACCGAGGTGATCGCCGGTTTCACCACCTTCCTTACCATGGTGTACATTGTCTTCGTTAACCCGCAGATCTTGAGTGCGGCCGGCATGGACACCCAGGCGGTATTTGTCACCACCTGTCTGATCGCCGCCTTCGGGAGTATTCTGATGGGGTTGCTGGCCAACCTGCCGGTTGCTTTGGCACCGGCCATGGGATTGAACGCCTTCTTCGCCTTTGTCGTCGTTGGTGCCATGGGGATCTCTTGGCAAATCGGTATGGGGGCGATCTTCTGGGGCGCTGTCGGCCTGTTTCTATTGACGGTATTCCGCATCCGTTACTGGATGATCGCCAATATTCCGCTGAGCCTGCGTGTCGGGATCACCAGCGGGATTGGTCTATTCATCGCCATGATGGGGCTGAAGAACGCGGGCATCATCGTGCCAAACAAGGATACGCTGGTGACAGTCGGTGAGCTGACTTCGCACCATGTATTGCTGGGGGCTCTGGGTTTCTTCATTATCGCCGTCCTGGCTTCCCGTAATATCCACGCCGCCGTCCTGGTCTCCATTGTAGTGACAACCACCATTGGCTTGCTGCTGGGTGACGTGCAGTACAGCGGGATATTCTCCATGCCGCCGAGTGTGACCAGTGTGGTCGGTCAGGTGGATCTGAGCGGAGCACTCAACATCGGCCTGTCTGGCGTCATCTTCTCGTTTATGCTGGTGAACCTGTTCGACTCCTCCGGTACGCTGATCGGGGTGACGGATAAGGCTGGCCTGACGGATGCCAACGGTAAATTTCCCCGCATGCAGCAGGCGTTGTATGTCGATAGCATCAGCTCGGTGGCAGGCTCGTTCATCGGTACCTCCTCCGTTACCGCCTATATCGAAAGCTCCTCTGGCGTCTCCGTCGGCGGCCGTACCGGTCTGACTGCCGTGGTGGTGGGGCTGTTGTTTATGCTGGTGATCTTCCTCTCTCCGCTGGCTGCTATGGTGCCGGCCTACGCCGCCGCGGGGGCGTTGATCTATGTCGGTGTATTGATGACGTCGAGTCTGGCTCGAGTGAAGTGGGACGATCTCACTGAGGCGGTACCGGCTTTTATTACCGCCGTGATGATGCCCTTTAGCTTCTCGATCACCGAAGGCATTGCGTTGGGCTTCATCTCCTATTGCGTGATGAAGGCGTTTACCGGTCGCTGGCGTGAAATCAGCCCCTGTGTTGTCGCGGTCGCGCTGCTATTTGTGCTGAAGATTGTATTGGTTGACGCGCACTGATCATCGGGACATACGCATGATACGATAGGGAGGGCTTCGGCCCTCCCTTGTTATTGGTGGTACGCCGATGTCGCGGTTAGTCCGGGATCGCCTGTAGGATGGTGTGACTCGTAAAGCGGAGAAAACTGGGAGAGTGGTCTAGCTCTTGGCGTTTCTCCTTATCGACGTTGGCCAAGCGTCCATTCGGCTGCATGTGCCAGTAGTGTAGGCGTTGCAATGCCGGGCTGCGGCTACAGGACCAGGCCATGTCATGATGGATGGCGCTCAAGGTCTCAACCTGAGGCGTTACGCTGGATCGCAGCTTACCGGCACCGGGTTGGATATGTAGGGTTGGCAGCCCGCTGTCACCGAGCCCAGAGATTTTTAAGATCGACTGGCGGATGGTCCAGAGCTGGGTTATCGCCTCTAAACGATCCTCCTGCCGGGCAATCCAGGCTTTCTCCGTGTTACTCAACCACTGTTGTTGCAAGGGGATAAATCCACCCTGGCGCGCTCGGATCACCTCGATGTCGAGGCCAACCTGACCGGTACAACCCAGCATCACACCGACGATATGGCCAGCGTAGGCCAGACTAAAGTCGGGCAGCGTTGGATCGATGAAGAAGGGGCGACCATGGCGGTCGATCGCCGTGCGTGGCAACTTACTGTAGCCATACAGAATCGCCATCAGTTCGGCTAGCGCCACGCGGGCATGCAGAAAGCGCTCACGTCGCTTGGGTGAGTAGTGGAGCGAGGTGGCGATGACGTCTTCGGTCAGGCGATGGACGTCTAACGGGCGATGCTCTGTGTTCCACCAGATAAAGTGGCTTTCCATAGTCACTCCCTGCATTATCGAGCCAGATTGTGCGACAGGCGCCGATAAGTTGAGCGCATGTATGTTGTCTATACCCCTGAGAATTATTTATCCTTTGGCAAAATTTGATAATTGCTATGTATGTAATGTGTGGCGCAGCGCACTGATTTGCGCCAGTTGTCTGCCGCGAGTGTGAACTGAGAGGTCATGATGATGGAAAAGAAGGGGTAAGCGCGGGTTCGCCTGGGTAGCCTTGATATTGCTGGTGGTCGGCCTCGCGTGCACACCATTGCGCGCGTTGTGTTCGGATCTGACGGCGTTGCGTCAACTGCTCGGCACATTCGGATTTTTTTATGGGGCGATCGGCTATGTGCTACTTTTCGTCGTTGCCTCGCTGTTACTGTTTCCGGGCAGCGCCTTGGTGATCGCGGCGGCGCTGCTGTTTGGCGCCTTCTGGGGCACATTGCTCTCCTTGTTGGCCGCGACATTAGCGTCGGCCTGTGCCTTCTTGCTGGCGCGTCATTTAGGACGCGAGTGGTTATTGTCACGTTTCGGTGATCGTCCCCTGTTTCAACGTATCGCCCGCGGAATCGGTGTCTATGGCGTCGATTTTTTGATCTTTACCCGCTTAGTCCCCTTGTTCCCCTATAACATCCAGAACTATGCCTATGGGCTGACGGATATCGGCTTCTGGCGTTATACCCTGATATCGGCCTTAACGTTGTTGCCGGGAACCTGGGTGTATAGTTACCTGGCGGCGACGTTAGCCGAGCAAGGTATCACCTGGCGTGTCAGTGTGGAGTTGTTGCTGTGTGGAGTGCTGTTGTTCGCCTTGACGCAGGCGGCCCGTCGAGTGTATCGGCGTTGTCTGACGGTGGTTCAGGATCAACCCTCAAGCGTGGAGGCTAAACGATGAGTCAGGAAGAGGACGTGATGGAGCGCGATATGCTGTTTCATCAAGCGATGGTCGGGGTGAAGCCTTTACTCTCCGATCGGGTACAACTTGCCCTGCAGAGTGCACCGAGCGAGGCTCAGCTCGCCCGGCGCGCGGCGGCGCAGCAGGTATCGACGGCATCGTCGGATTATCTCTCTCTGGAGGGCGTCGAGATGTTACACCCCCACGATCTGGTGGGATTTAAACGCGAAGGAATCCAGGAGGGGGTCTACCGTAAGCTGCGTCTGGGAAAATATGCGTTGCAGGCGGTGCTGGATCTGCATCGTCATACCCTGAACGAGGCCCGGAGCGCCTTACTACAGTTCATCGCGGACTGTTTAGCGCGCGACATCCGCACCGTACTGGTGTTGCATGGTAAGGGGGAGCGTAGCCAGCCCCAGGCGCTGCTGAAGAGTTATGTCAGCGCCTGGCTACCGCAGATCCCCGAGGTGATGGCGCTACACAGTGCCGAGCGGCGTCACGGCGGTAGCGGCGCCCTGTATGTCCTACTGCGTAAGAGCGAGCGGCGTAAAGCCGATAACCGTGAACGCCATCAGAAGCGCTTAGGCTGAGCTTGGCGGGGTTAATTACCCCGCCGCCCTCTCACTTACTTGCCGATGCAGAAACTAAAAATGTAAAACCACTCAAAGTGTTAGAAAGCTGTTGGCGCACATGTGGAGTGCAACCTTTTGTTAGGTTTTGCCATGGAAGAACCCATTCTAGGGGATTTTTAGCATGTTAAAAGTGGGATATCTGGGAAAGTGGGACAAAATTATTATCTGTATTGTTACTCATTTTGAAGTTTGTTCTGTTGGTGCAAACTATTGATTTATAATAATAAATTCACGAATGCTCTTGCGTTTTTCTGCCTCCATGCGAATCTTTATAAAGCAGGAGGTAATCATGAAAAAATACCCATCTTTATCATTAATTGCTTTATGTGTGTCCTTGTCTGGTTGTGCAGCCGAGCCTCGTCATTATGCTCAAGATGAATCTCGGGCTTTAAATCTAGCGCGAGCCGGAGGCATCTACGATTTGGATTTGAGAGATTCCTACGATGGTACCCACTCTTATAGCAAGGGTATGCTGGTTCCGTTGCTTGAGTTCGCTAGGTTAACTACTTCATTGGATGATCCGCTTAGTCGTCTTTCTGGTACGCAGACGTTCGCGTTTAACGCTACCGATATCATGATGACACCAGACAATCCCTCGGCTAGACCAAGTCTAATGGGATGGATGCCCGCATCTGCTGCTACTTCAGAATCTCAGGCTTATGAGAAATACGTGCATCTTATCGAGCAGGCAATCCTGCATGTGGCCGATGATATGGCGTTGAATGTCACTAAGCTGAGTAATGTTGAAGTGCCGAAAATTGATGGCCATCCCATGATTCTTTGGTCTGTTGAAAGCGCTGACCATGGATGTGGTATTGGTCAATGTGTGATTGCTTACAACATTACGACGCCTTATCTCTGGAAGAGCCCGCACTACATTAAAGATGGTGAATCCGAAAGCTATAACATCACTGCTAATCACCTGAAGAACTATTCTCGCTTTGTTTTCCGCCAGTCAGGACCACAAAACTTTCCAATTGATGAGTTTTATAGAGCCGTCAGTGCTGCATTGCCATCGTGGATGGTGATCTATTACCCACCAAACCATGTCGTTAAGGATGGCCAATCTCTCCCATATCCAGTGCTGTATGAGCAAGGGGAACAACTGTTGTTTAAGGAGCCTGCATTATGAAAAGTGAATATCAGGAGCTAGACAATATTGTTCTGGCGATGGATGAAGTTCAAACGGACCCCGTAATTCTTACTTACCTGATCAGTCATCTATTGACGAGAAATTCGCTGTTTCATCAGCCTAGAGTTGGATGTGTCAAATGCAAGAGCACGGGAGAATTAGTCTATCCCCATAGCTGGATTGAGCTTCCAGATGGTTGGATTGTTGATCTCAGGCTGAATCAGGCTTTCAACACGTTCGACCGCTATCCGCAAGGCATTTTCGAGCCATCATCCTACCGAGACCTTCAGTATTTCGGTATGCCACTTACCGTGCCTGAATTCGAACCATCTGAACTTGATGAAATGACTGATTTTATGTTTTCCAAGTTATTCAGTTTGCAAGGAATGGGCATTTGAGTGAGCGGAGGTAGCTATGACGGCATTTGAGTGGGGAATGCTTGGGTTATTCCTATTTTTTAGTTTGGTCACCTTCTGGTGTCTTTACAGCTATAGAGCCAACCAGAAATTGTCAGGCCAAGGCAAATCTCAAGTCGAAGAGTGGGAGAGAAAACATGAGTCAAAATCTCAAAAATGACTTAGTAAATATAATGTTGCTTGGTGTTCTGCTACTCGGATTGATGTTGGCTCAAGACTCTGGATGGGGGTTCTTGCTTGCAGGCTTGCCATTAGCCATTTGGTGTTTTAAAGCTTTCACATTTATCCAATGCAGATGGTGGTTAGCCGTACCATTTTGGTGTGCACTTACTTATTTGTGTTGGCAAATGTCCCTGGCACTTTGGGCTGTCTATCTATTCGTTGCGTTTGTCAGAAATATGATGGAGTTGAATAGATCCTACCCAATGCCAAGTCGTCATAAGCGAATGAAACCAGATCTTTCCATTTTCCCTGATAGCTTTGATTACGACTACCGAAACCATATTGGGTTTGATGATTGATTTTTGGTTCTTAGCTGGTTTCTTTTGAGTATACCCCATAAAAACCACTCAATACCCTCTCGAAAATAATATTGAAACCATTTATATTGATGTCGTTTTCAGAAGACGGCTGCACTGAACGTCAGAAGCCGACTGCACTATAGCAGCGGAGGGGTTGGATCCATCAG